>JAAXVU010000140.1 GCA_013335325.1 Candidatus Omnitrophota bacterium
TTTTACCCCGTAAGTATTTCTCCGGCGGAGTTGACTGTTCAATGCTTTCTTCTTTGATTTTGAAGACTACCCATGCGAGTTCACGCTTGTCGAGTCTGGCAGGGGGTCTATTTTTGCTGAGCGTGGGGCTGGTTCCGGGCAATGTTAATCCCGCGATCAGGACAGATCCCGTTCGGGCGCCAGCGGTGGGGTTGCAGGCTGGTGATTCTTGGCAGGATATTACACCAGAGCTTTTGTACAGGAATGCTACCAGTATGGGGCGAGTGTCTAATGAGCAGATGAGCCGTTCAATAGCTGAATCAATAGGCAGGCAAAAGATGGTGGAGGATGTGCATCGTTATCTTGTTGATTATGGCATTTTGCCTCCGGGAAGCCCACTAGTGCGTGTTTTGTTTTTACAAGGGTTAAGCGGTCGTAATTCATTGGGGGGGGGCCAGGATAAAAGCTTTGCTTTAGCGATATCCGAACCTGGCCAGGACGCGTTTCTGGTGGTGAGCGCCGATGCTTTTGCTGGGTTAAGTGAGCGAGAGGCTTTTGCTTTATGGATGACCCAGAAAGATAAAATAAAAGACTTTGATAAATATTATTACACTGGTCTGTCTTTTGTGAGCTTTGCTAATCCGACCTTAATAGTGCTCAATCTGCAGAATGAGGTTACCGGTGCCCTGGCGCAAGCCAAGATCAACGTGGACACCGGGACTTTGCGGCTCCGGATCATTCCTGTAGCGCGTGATCCGCGGGTCAATCCTTCGCCGGTTTTTCAGTCCGATCAGGCAATGCATAATGCTCCGGTCAGTCAGGGTACTGTATTGAACGGCGGTATAGACTTTGACTCTGACCGTCTTGATCTGCAGATCAAGAACGCGGGGGCGGGGGTGCGTTTTAATATTGACCCGGACATGCTAAGGCGCGTTGAGGGCATGCCCGGATCTGCGCCGGTGGTTATCGAAATGAAACCTTTGGCTAGCGTTCAGTCCTTCCTGTGTATCCAAAATAATTAGTAAAATTATTTTCCGGTGACTTGCGGGGCGTATTTTTGCGCCAGCGTCATTATAACGTCCTTGCGCAAAGGCGTCATGATGTAGCCGGTGGCTCCGTGGCTCACTGCCTCAGCAGCTTCTGCCTCAGTGCCTATCTCGCCGATCGCAATAATGGTAAGGGCGGGTGATATGCTGCGCATGGATGTAAAGTTTTCGGCGGCGTCATCCAGGTTTGTTCCTACCAGTGCCAGTACCGGAACGGCTTTTTGTTTAAGTGCGGAAAGCGCCTGGTCAACATCGCTGACTATTATTAGGGGAAAGGTCGGGGCCAGGATACTTTTGATCGTTTCCTGGGTGTCTTCCTGGCTACTGAATATAAGAATAGAGTTATGCATGGTTGTATTAGATAGCTACTGGTGTAGTGACTGATAGAATTCTGGCGACCCGATTATCGTTATTTTCTATATTATGCGGTTGCGCGGCGTTGAAATAAAGTGAAGTATTAGATGCTATGTGTATGGTCTTGGACTTGAGTTTTATATCGACAGCTCCCTCGAGAACGTATATAAAACGTTCTGCTCCTGCCGGAAACTGGTCAGTCTTGGTAGCGCTCTTGGGTTCTAGTTTGATGAGCGCAGGCATCATTCTTTTGGATGTTACTTGTCGGGCCAGTATTTCCTGTGAGGTCTTGCCATCTGAGGCTGTCAGTGGTTCGTCTGCTATATTTTCCTGGCGAATAGAGACTGGCTCTTCCTGGAGTGGTGTTTGATACAGTTCAGTTACGTCGATATTCAGGGCTTTGGAAATGGCCATGTGAGAATCAAGCGTGCCGGTCATCTTATTATTTTCTATCCTGGAAAGTGTGGCTATCTGAACTCCGCTGGATTGCGCCAGTTCAGTAAGCGACATTTTCTTTTCTTCCCTTAACTTCTTTAATTGTTCCCCAATACGCATACCGAATCTCCTTTATTATTAGTGTAATTATAGCATTGTTTGATTATATATCAATATATTTTTTATATTCTGCTTAGTTATGCAATTTTTTGATTTTTTATGTTCATTTACTTGACGAAAACGCAAACATATGCTATATTCTGTCAAGGAGGTTGACGAATAGTCAATTAAAGTATGTTTTCAGGTATCCGAATGTCAATTAATGAGCAAGATTCCCAAACAGCTAAAGGCGAGCTAAGCCGCAGGTTGATTGTTATTTATACAGTTTTATTAGTCCTGCGTCACATGCGTGATCGATTGGGTATTGAAGCTATGGTGCAATTCCTAGACAGTTATACGCGAACCATAGAGCGCATTGAGCCAGATGTGAAGAAAGCGGTTAACGAAGAATTGATGGAACGGGCTTTGCAGGATCTGCATGAAACGGTATGTGGCTATGAAAAATAAACTCGCTTTTATCTCGATTTTGGTTGGGGTGTGCCTGTTTGCGGTGACTGTCCATGCATCTTCCGACTGGCGCCGGGTGAATAATTATTTTGGAAACACCGAAATGCGCGGAGCTAAGCCAGACCCGATTGACGGGCGAAAGCTTATGGTGATGACTGCCTCCGGACTATATAGAGTGGACAGAGCGCTTTCGGCGACGAGAGCATCAAATATTATCTCTGAACCAGTAAACGATGTGTTCGTGCTCGGGGAGCAGCTCTTAGTGGCTACCGACAAGGGCTTGTTCGCCTCCAGAAATGGCGGTCGGATGTGGAAACAGGAATTGACCAATGTGCTGGCGGTGGATGTAACTGCCGGGGAAGGCAAATTTTTTCTGGCCACTTCCAGTGGAGTATATCTCAGGGAATTTAACGAGTCAGTGTGGGCGCGAATGACCGGTATATTGGGACGGGCAAATGCCCGGAGAATATTGGCCACTGACAATGGCGTCTTCGTCTTGACTGACCATGAGCTGTATTTTATGGCCGACGATATGGCGCAAGCCCGGAAGGTTTTTTCTTATGGAGCCCTAGCGGAAGAAGGTGAAGCTGTGGAGGCTGTAAAGGACGAGGAAGGCTCAGAATCTTCCCAGAGCGGTTTGGTCGATATATTCGAAGGTTATGAAGGCATCTATCTGGCAGCGCGTGACGGGCTTTTCGTCAGCCGGGACGGTGGCGTAACTTGGCAGGCTTTCCAATTATCCGGAGAGGTTTCTGGGGATATCTCGTCGGTAGTGTCAATGATTGGAGAAGGTGGTAGAGAGCTGGTATGCCTAGGCACCTCCAAAGGTGTGGCTTGCGGAAGGGAAGGAAGTTTAGAGATGTTGTACTCAGGTATGGAGGACGTGGCTGTGCGTCGACTGGCAGTTTTGCGGGAGCATGGTCTGGTGGCAACCACCAGGAGCGGGATTTATATTTTGGAGAATGTGGCCGGCAGGGCAGCTCCTTTGGCAGATGCCGATGCGCAATGTGTTTTTAAAGATTATGCCAGCATTGTGGAGGAATTCGTCCATGAACCTACGGTACGCGATGTGCAGTCTTGGGCGGTGGACTATGCTGAGGCCAACAAGGCCAAGATCGATGCCTGGCGGCGGCAGGCCCGCGGGAAGGCGTTTCTACCTGCGGTGTCTGTTGGCGTGGACAGAGCGTCGGGAGAATTGCTCCACTGGGACACTGGCCCCAACCCGGACGTTCTGCAAAAAGGACGTGCCTATGCTGATTGGGATCTGCGCTTGACGTGGGAGCTTTCCGACCTCATTTGGAGCAGTGACCAGACTTCGATAGATTCGAGATCCAAAATGATGGTAGAGCTACGCGAACAGGTCATCGATCAGGTTACCAGGATCTATTTTGAACGTCGGCGTCTGCAGGTGGAGATAACTTCCTGCGCTTACGCCAATACCGGCGACCGAATGGCCGCTGAAATGCGTGTGGACGAGTTGACAGCGCTACTGGACGGGTACACCGGCGGCGTCTTTTCGAAACGTACCAATATAAACAGTTTCAACCATCAACCAAGGAGGAACAACGTATGAGAAAGAAACTGTTGGTTTTTCTGATGGCCGTGGTCATGGCGGCCGGGGCGGCGGCGATGAGTTTCGCTGAGGACGTCTTTGTGACCAGGAACGGAAAGGTCTACCATCATGCGGAATCGCCTTTTATCATGAACCGCGAGACGGTGAAGATGACAAAAGAGGAGGCCGAAGCCAAGGGGTATAAGCCTTCCAAGAGTTATCTGAAGGCCAAAGCTGCCGATAACAAGGTGGCGCCGGAAACGAATCCGGTGGCAAAGTAAGTGGCACTACCACTGTCTTGATGCAAATCGGCATTGGATCAAAGTCAGACTGTGTCAACTGAAGGATCAAACCACCGGTGACCGATGACTGTAAAGCTGGTGGAGGTGCGAGTTCGTAGTTGGTATGAGCCGGACGGTATGAATAGACAACCTGTGTGCGGGAAACGATCCGTCCGGCTCCATCTTATAGGAGAAATTATGGGAACCGTTCATTTCAAGGTAGAAAAGATGTACCGGCTGCCTGACGCCGGCAGTTTGAAGGCCTTCGCGGACGTCGCTGTAAATGATGCCTTGGTCATTAAGGGCATCCGAGTTGTGTCCGGCAAGAAAGGGCTTTTTGTGTCCATGCCGCAAGAGCAGGGTAAGGACAATAAATGGTATGACCAGGTGGTGTGCAAGAACGCTAGTATCTACGAGGAGTTCTCCAACCACGTCATCGAGCATTTTCAACAGGCACAATAGTGGTCATCGATGGGCGTCCGGGAGAGACATGCGCTTCTCCCGGGCGGGGGAAGGCATTGGGGGCGTGTCTTGGGATACGCCGGGCGCCCATCACTTTTTCCTAAAGATTTCTTTGCAGTAGCTTCTGTCCAGATCTGCCACCCTGGCCGGACGGGGTTGACTGTATTGCCGCGCGGCTGCCTGGCCTACCTTGGGTCCCCTGCCTGCAGACCCACTGTAACATGGGTCTTGGATCCGCGTAGCGGCGCGGCTACTCATTTCAGACAAGACGGAATTCCGTCGGAGGTTGTATGTGCATGCCTTAAGAGTCGTAGATAGCTTAGTCCCCAATCGGTAATGGAGAATTAGTTCTTAGAAAGGAAGTGTATATGCTTTCTACCAGGCAGATGGGTTGCATTATTGCGGTGGTGGTCTTATTGGCTGCCGACACTATGGCAGGTGCCGCTGATAATACCGCGGTAATGAACATCGGAAAGACCGTATCTATCGACCCCCGAAGTGGCGCGCCGGCTTTGAATATACCGCTCAAGATCCCAGCTGGTCGCGGTAATATCGGTCCATCTCTGGCTTTATCATATTCTCCGACTAACGGTAACGGTATTTTAGGTTGGGGCTGGGCCATGGACTTGGGCGGTAGCATCATGCGCTCGACTAAGAAAGGTGTGCCCGCTTATGATTCCACTGACGAGTTTATTGCTCAGGTTGGTGGCAAGTCCTTCGACCTGGTAGCGGTAGGTGGTGGTATATATCGTGC
>JAAXVU010000141.1 GCA_013335325.1 Candidatus Omnitrophota bacterium
GAAAGAAGTGAACGAAGGCGCCAACTTCGCGCAACTGCGGCAGGTCTACCATTCACTCATTTTAGCGACGTGGTACAAGCGCAAGATCAAGGCGAGCCTGCTGGGCCAGGCCTACGTGGACCGGAACAAGGTGGTGGGGCTAGTAAGTGCTCGAGGTCATAAGTCATACGTCATATGTAAAAAGCTTAACCGGCCAGTAGATCTTATAACTTATGACCTAAGACTGATGACTGTTTCCTTGCCGGATGCCAGCTATTCGCCGGAGGCGATCTGGGCGCGCTACGTCGAGGCCTTCAATAAGGGCGCGTACAACCTTATCCGCGAGGAGAAGGACCAGGTCTCCGGAGAGGTGGTGCCCAGGAAGTATTTTTCGGGCGGGATGGCCTTCTCTATGGATGAGGCTATGAGCGTGACCCCGGACGAGCGTAGTTTGAAGAAGATCGCGTCTTATTTTCCATCTGACCGCGCGATGGTGGTGGAGGTAAGTACTAACCCGCTCGACCCCGCGCAGAATGAAAGGCCCGATGGCCAACAGGCGCCGCGGCGGCTGACGGTAGAGGCGGGCAAGCGCCAATTGTTGGATGACCTGCAAGCGATCCGCGAACAGTATCCCCGGTTTGCTGAGATGCTGGAACAGGGCGCCCAGATATTGGAAGGCCAGGGCGCAGATGCCTTCGCACCAAAGTGGGCCGAGATTAAGGCGTTGGCTGATATGCTTTGGGAACGGATACGGTCGATCAACGCTTTGCCGTCTTTCATGGGTTTTACCGAGCCGGAAAGTAAGCAGAGACTGGACTCTTTCATGCAGGAAATGGCGGCAGAATACGGAGCAGATAAGGTTATAGTCGTGGTTAAGAATCCGACTCGAGGGACAGGACAGGAATTCCCATACTCTCTTGGTCTTAGCCAGTTAGAATTGATGCGTTTTTATGAAAGTTATGATAGTCAGTCTATGCAGTCTATGGGTTTCACATCGTTACTGAGTGGCACGCCGGATGCCAAGTTTTGGGCGAATCGACGAGACGAAATCGTGGAGGTTATCTTGGGACGTTCCGCCAGGCAGGTGGCAGTGAGAGGGGAGTTCTCTGCACAGGAACAAGAGGGCTTGAGACAAAAGTTGAATGGTCTTTATCTGGGGGGTAAGGCTCCTTGGTCGGGATTGTGGGCGCTGCTAGAGCAGGGGGGATATCTTGATCTTGATATTTTCATGACACAAGTACGGCATAATAGCGGATTATCGCCTGTCGATCATGTGTGGCTACCGCAATTCTTAGGGGCTGTTCCCGGTTTATTGGATGCCGCTCGTAACGATCCGGCCAAGATATTGTCCTTGGCGGCCAGTTTGCGTGAGGATGCTCAGGTATTCCGGCGGACTTGGTCGATCGATACCTTCCTGTCTTTGATAAAGCAAGGAGCCGACTTTCGTATCAGGAACATAACGCCATCAGTCATGGAGAGAGTTCCGTTCTTGAAGGTTTTGGCTTCTGAGAAAGGCATTAACTTCAGTGCCGAGATAGCGTCAGAGGCCTTGTTGGTGAAGCGTTGCGACCTTAACTGGCTGGCGGTTCTGCTCGACAGCCTGGTCCAGAATGCTGTCAAATATACTCCTAAGGGTGGAAACGTGAGTGTGCGGCTTGCCCGTCGTAATATGCGGCACAGAGATGCAACACAGGAAACTGAATTCGCGGTACTGGAGGTGGAGGACACCGGTATCGGCATCCCGGCGGCAGAAAGAACAAAGATATTTTCGCAAGATTATCGCGCCAGCAATGTGGGTGATATCCCGGGCACAGGTATGGGACTGTCACTCTCTCACCAGATAACCCAAATGATGGGGGGGGATATTGACGTTACCTCCGAGGTCGGCAAGGGTTCCAAATTTACGGTCACTTTGCCATTGCAAAGTGTCTCAGACCGCGCAATGTCCGGGCTCGACCCCGCACAGTGGCGCGAATCTGGCGACCGGGCCATGCTGGGGGATATTTCCAGCCTTAAGGGGGCGGACAATACAATAGTTTCTATGCCTCAATTGGTAACTGGTATTGATGGGGAGGAGGCTAGTAGTAAAGCTCGAGATAGGCTTATTAGTGACGAGGACTGGGCCTATTTACAGCATTTTGGGGTTAATGATGAGATCTTTGCTTTGGCCATGAAGGGGGTTAATAGAACGTTGGGTTGGAGTTCTGGGCTGGATGAGGCCCTGCCCCAATTCGGCCTGCTGCAAAATTATTTTGAGTCGATCCTGACCGATACACAGCTTGCCAGGAAAGAAATTAATATATTTCAGTTCGGATTGGGCAATAAGTTTAAGGAAACCAAAGATGTGATGCAGGCCCTGCAGGCCGCTTTTGACAGAACCTGGGGCCCCGGACGATCAGGGGAATGGTCGGTAAATTTTATTGCTGTCGACGTAAACAGCTCGGTCGTAAATAATTTTCTTGCCGAATATCGCTTTTCTGCCCGTTTCCCAATGAAGATCATGGTTCTCTCGGCCGATATGTTAAACAAAAAGGCTATAGAGCAATTGGCAGACCGCTACGGCAAGGCTGACCTGATCCTGAACCGGCATACGACTTATGGCAACTATCTTTCATCAACAGGGGCATTGCGCTTGCTGGATGGGCGGGGAGAGGCTGGCCGTTCCAGATTGAGCGATATCATGAATGTTTATCTTTCTACTGTTAATTTGTTGCGTTATTTAGCCAGGCCTGGCACTCGTTATGTAGTAGAGCCGCATTTAAGTAACGGTGGGCGGCCACTATATATACCTCATAGCAGCTTAGAGTTGATTAGGATAAATGGGGAAGACCAGTTCGATCAAGTGCCAGAGGGCAGTTCAAGTGGCGTATATATTATTGATGAGCCACAAGCTATGGATAGAGAAGGCCTGCAAGGTTTTATTAAGAATGCTGATAGTGGTTTGGTAAATCCTATGATTTCCACAAGCGATCGCGCGCAGGCCGCGGCGGTGGACCTGCCCCTGCGTCCGGCGGCGGAGAAGTATCGGTTCCAACCGCGCAGCAAGGATCCGCTCAAAGTTCTCGTCTTTAAACTGGATGTATTGGGGCGGGCCCCGGACCAAAGGTTGCAGGAGCTGATGAATGAACTCAGAAGATCCTACCACATTGCGATCGTTTCCAAAGAAGGCTCGGAGGTTGTCTCTAAAGCGTTAAAGGTTCTTGGGCTAGATAAAAGTATAGATGTTGTTTATGCCAAAGACAGCTTGGGTGCGGGCCAGGCCGGGCCTCAGCTTGAGTCGATCGCTAGTGATCTGGGGGTGGGGATCCGCTCCATGGCCTATATTGGGCCTGAAGGTGGGTCCGCTGGTGCGAATACGATCAACATTTTAGAGGTCGATGAACTTATAAATAGTTTGCGTCTGAAGTTGAACCGTCTGAACGACTCCTTAATTCCTCCCTTACGAAAATTATTTTTAGCGCCCACCACTACCCAGGGTGCAGCGAGATTTAAACGAATGTCTCTTCTATTAGCGATCTATGCAATTAAAAGTAAAACTATCTGGCGGCAAATACGAAGATTTGCCAGTGCTCAGCAGATCGACTTGCCGGAAATGGATACAAGTATCGGCAGGGATGAGGAGAATGAGGATGAACCCGGTGTCGGAGATATCCCGGAGGTTATACAAATCATCTTGGAGAACTTGGCTCAGCACGAATATTATCATGGGCTGCAAAGGATTTATTACAGGATTTATAAGACTTTTGAGGCGGAACCCCGAATACGTCTGGAGTTTTGGGGCCCGGGAAAACATCCGTTCCCTGAAGAAATGCTGGATAAAGATACTGCGGGCGAGGAATATCGTTGGTTCAACCCTCTGGACAAGCCTTGGAGATCCTATCAGGCACCGCAGGAAGCTGTGACGGGAGGCAATCAACATATTGGCGTGTATGAGATCTTTAAGATCTTGTTTTTCTATAATTGGGGTGGAGAGCGGGCTCGAATGGGCTGGCGTCTGGACAAAAGCAGTGGCGGACATTTTATCGCGTTGGAGTTTCCCAGCGCAGCTCAGCAGATGACGACTGATGTTCAGCCTGACTCGGCGATGGTCTCGGCTACCGACTTGCCCTTACGTCCGTCGGCGGAGAAGTATAATTTCCAGCCGCGCAGTACTGATCCGATCCAGGTGATAGTCCTGGACGTGGGGGGCACGATAATAAGTTCTCCCGAGCTGGATAAAAAGAAACACGCGGCTTACCTGCAATTTTGTGAAGATAAGGGTATCACCCGGTCGGAAGCAGAGGCGCAATACGACAAGCTAAGATCCTGGAGCCAGTCTGTTCGGGCCTTTGGTTTGGATCTGGATGCGTTTGATCAACGATTGGAAGCTATTGATATTGCAGAAGACAAGGATCCCCAGCTTGTAGCAATGATAGATAAGCTTAAACAACGTGCATTACTGGTGGCGGCGTCCAATGCCGGGTCCGGGATGGTGGCAAAGGTTTTGAAAGCCCGGGGGCTGGAGCATAGTTTCGACGCGGTATATACCCAGAGTACTCTGGGCGTGGGGAAGCCCAAAGTAGCTTTCTTCCAAGGGATAGCCGAGGATCTGGGTGTGCCGATCGCGTCGATAGTTTCTGTCGGCAGCGATTCCAGTAAAGATATTGCACCGGCAAAGGCCCTTGGTATGCAGGGCATCCAGGTTGGGAACGCGGATGATCTTAAGGCCAATTTACTCGTCAGGATCAATCGTCTTAATGACTACCTAAGGCCGTGGTGGAAGAAATTATTGGCCGTGCCCGAGGTCAAGGAAGGCGAACCCAACTTCAGGAAACGGATTATCTGGGTATACGAAGCTGGGGCCAGGAAGTTATTGCGGGAAGTGGATGCATATTTGAGAAGAGAAGTTGGTTTGTCCTTATCAAATGATTATCGGTTTGATCTATTGGATGCTGCAAGGCACACAATGTATAACCTTAGAGAGCACGAGTTATATTTTTTTATGAAATGGTTATCGTATAGGATATACAAAGCGGATGCTCCAGCTCCGGGAGTAATTCTGGAGTTCCAGAGTCCCGGTAAGCATCCTTTCCCGGAGGCTATGTTGGACCCAAAGTCGGGCGGGGAGGAGTACCGATGGTTTGATTCTAAAGACAGGCCCTGGTCCTCATCAGAAGCTCCACCGGAAGCGATAACAGGCGGTCATGGGCATGTCGGGGTGAGCATGACTTTGGATTTCTTAAGCAGATACCAGGCGCCGGGCGGTAAGGTCAAGCTGGGCTTTCGTATGGACAAAAAGGGCAATCATTATATCGCGCTATTCTTTCCGGTAGGGGATGTGATCGGCCGGCCGGCTTCAACCTTGGCCAATAACGCCTTCGATCTAGCCATGACCGTGGACGAATGGGCGAGGCGGGAGAATGCGCGGGAATTTACCGGTCACGCTGATGCTGTCGGCGA
>JAAXVU010000225.1 GCA_013335325.1 Candidatus Omnitrophota bacterium
AAGGACAGGCAATTAATAGTGCTTAATTGCCTGCCCCTTTTATCTGCATGACCCGCTTCAAACCTTAAGCAGTGTCCGCAAACGATCAATGGAAGCATCATCCATCTCGGTGAAATAGATCGCCAGCCCTTCCCCCACCGAGATGCGGGAGATCCGCGCTTTGCCCTGCAGAATATCCGAATCGTCACCCGGCGTGCACTGGAAGGCGAAGCCGACCTCGTCGTTCATCTGTAAATACACGCTAGACTTCATCGTGATGAACGCGCTCTTAAGCGACAGGTCGCGCAGCGTACCCTGCAGGGAAAGCTGCGAACCCACGCTTATCATAGCCGGCAGCGCCACATCCACGCGCTGGTCCTGTCGCTGTTCATTAGGTCTCGAACCAAATCCCATGCCCCACCTCCTGTGGTCGGAGCCTGGCAGCAAAATGCCACCCGGCCGTTTCTGCGTTCAAATGCCCATACCCCTACTTACTGCCGCGCGACGTCCGCGCATCAGTTAAACCCAGGAACACCTGCAAATTTAACAGTGGTCCAGCTTCCAGCACCACCGGGTCTAAGCCGACGGCCAACCGGTACTCCTCCAGCATATTCTGTGAAATGTCAAACCGCCCGGCTTCGTTGCACTCACCGGCTGCTCGTCCAGCGCATGCCGACTTTTGCCCCTTCCGCAGCCCGACCTCCCGTCCGCCCCGTGCCTCCGTCCCCAGCCAATACAAGCCTGACGCCGACTTCCTCTCCACGGCTTTCATGGACTTGCGGACATCACCCGTATCCCCCAACTGGTAGAGAAATTCCAAACCGGCGTCATGATCTCTGTACCAAACAGAAACCACCCGGGCCAACGCGTAACCGTAGACGGCCAACCAACCTTCGTCGCCAGACAATTCTGACAAAGCCCCGGCTCCGGACTTAGCTCCGCCAGACGGCGCTTCGCGTACATCCCGCTTAATCCGATCCAGCAACTCCTGGCGGTAAGCCTTGCCACCGGGCAGGTCGCCGGAGCGAAGCAACCCGATGAAGTCCTCGCTTATCAATAAGGGAGCCAGGCGGCGTATCGCGGCTTCCTGTTCTAACAAATCCCGCGGAATCATTTCCCGTACTGCGCTGGCCAGCAAAGAGGCCAGCTCCAGATACTCCTGCCCTTCCCCCAAAGAGGACTTGCTCCCGGAGCCGTCACTAGAAACATAATCGTGGAGACCAAGCTTTATACCCAAAAGATAGCCCCAGGCGTGAGCTAGAAGGCGATGGTTCGGCAAATTCAACTGTCGAGCCATCTCACTGGTCACTTTCTCACCTACCATAAAATCTGCATTATAAAGGTCACGCTTAAACCACATCTCTCCTCCGGGCAAAAGTGCGCCTTTGCGGGCCATGTCCCCCGGAGGCATGACGGATAGAAAATAACCCGCCCCGCCAATATCCAATATATCGCCGACGCAGGGCATCCGGCCTCCCACCGCCGATGTAACGACCCCGGTAAATAACGCTGCCGGCCGCAAATTCTTTCCAGGAAAACCAGCCACATAGCGGAAATAAGTGTGCGCCGGTCCGAAGAACAGGAAATCAGACGCCAGGCGCGATTCCTCATAACCCGCGAAATGTGCGGACAGTGCACCTATCAGCGACGCATATCCCATATAAGCGTAAATACGTCTTCGCACCAACACTGAAGTCGGACTCTGCAGACGTTCGGCCACCCGGATGCGAGCTCGCAAGTCCCAGGCAG
>JAAXVU010000013.1 GCA_013335325.1 Candidatus Omnitrophota bacterium
ATTGAGGTCTTTTATAACAGACAGCGTCTCCATCAAACGCTCGGATACATCACTCCCGAAATGATGGAACAAAAAGCTGTCCTGAATTAAACTGTCCGTCAAATCCGGGTCAGCTCACCATGTCCACCGGACATTTCAAAAGAGGTCCAATGTCCACATGGGGAATGAGACTCTTTTTGCCTGAAATCGCCTCCAAAAAAGACATTTGTGCGGGTCTTTCTTGACCGCACACTTATGCGCCGCGCATCCCTATGTCCCCTTTGATTCCTTGCACCTTCCTCTGCCCGGTTATCCTCTCGATCTGCTCACGGCTTCGCACCAGCTCCTGAGCAAGTTTCTTTTCATCCGGCAAAAGAAGTCGGTATTCCCGCGCTAAAACCTTGTTGGGTAAATTTTCCAATGCGTAATGCGCAACCTCATCGCCTTTATGGGCGCACAAGATGATCCCGACAGGCGGATTCTCTCCAGGACGAACCCAATGTTCACGGGCATAGTTCAAATAAAGATGCATTTGACCTGCGTCAGCATGCGTAAATTTACCGACCTTTAAATCAACGACAACCAAACAACGCAAGCGGCGATGGAAGAAAACCAGATCCACCCGATACCATTCATCGTCCAAACGCAGGCGTTGCTGACGGCCAACAAATGCGAAATCACCGCCAAGCTCCATCAAAAATGTTTCCAAATTGCGAATGAGCGCTTCCTCCAAATCAGATTCGGAATATTCGTCCTTAAGATTCAGGAATTCAAGCACTAAAGGATCCCGGATCTCTTCGTCAGCCGTTAGCACATCCTCTGGCATCGCTTTGCCACTTTTACGAAGCATGGATGCTTTATTCCTGGAAAGCGCAGCCCGTTCATAAAACTGCGATGATATCTGGCGGTCAAGCTGACGGACAGACCACCCGCACCGCCGCGCTTCTATTTCATAAAAAGCACGCGCCTCAATAGATTTCACACGCCGGATCAAACGAACATAATGAGTCCACGACAGGGGAAAAACTTTGGAGATTTCCTGCAAGTCCAAATTCCGAATCGGTGATTCGGAATTCTGTTCAACCGTCGCCAACGATGAAATCCGAAGCAGTGATTCGGATTTCCCGGCTAAATTCTGACGAATATACTCAGGCGGATACATCAAATAAAAAGCGCGAAACAATTCCAGATTGTCCAAACCGAAGCCCTTCCCGAATCGGCCCGTCAAATCCGCCGACAAACGATTCAGTATGGCCGCTCCATAGGCCGCGCGCTTTTCACCTTTCTGTTCAAACTCAACAATCCGTCGTCCCATTTCCCAATATGTCGACGTTATCACACGATTAACAGCGCACGCGGCGGAACGACGGGCTTCTTCCAACAAAGAATTTAACCCGTTCAGAAACTGATCGTAATCACCTTTAGGGTGAAAACTTCTCCAGCCAGTGGTTGGAGTTTTGAGTACGCCAGGTTTTTGTTTCATTGTCTCCCTCCCTTGCTGTATAAAAAAGCACGCCCCCAAGGCAGACTGCTTTGCACTCGGGGGCGTGCGAATTAATAATAACAAAAGCTGTTCAGATGTCCATCATGATTTTATGACTCGGCGCCATTTTTCCCGAACGGGAAGAATGGTCAGAAAGCATGAAAACTATAATTAGCTAACCGCCTCTACAACAATCTTCTTCATATCAAGCCGAGTGTTAAAGACAGACAGCCCGCCCGGACAGCATTTTCTTAATAACTGCGCATGATTCTCAGGCACTCTTGGCCCCAAATAAATTGCTGTTATCATCCCCGGAATCAAGAAATACTTCTCGGCCTGAATAATTCTGTACTCTTGCTCGTACTCCCAATGCTTTGTTTTACAAGATAAAATATCTCTTGTAGAAGATCCCCCCAACAATGTAGTCGAGCCCTCGGGCAAGTCTAACGAATAAGAAACTTTTGATATAAAATCTTCTTTCCCTGAAAAATCAATCTCAATGGCAACCCCTTTATGATTATCAGCATAATATGACCATAAACGAACATCTGATTTCGATGCTGACAAACTGCAAATATTCTTACAGTCGGGGTTTAAAGGAACTTCTTCAACTGTCGACATCCTTCGTGTCTTTGGAATCACTACCGAAGGACGCACTAAGGCCGGACCAAAAGTCGTCCAAAATATTCCCTCAAAAGGATCATTTAAATCTTTATACACTGCGCAATGCAAACGTTCATTTAATAAAATGTCGATAACATGATCAAAATTTCTTAATGACTTAAATTTGTACAGTTTCATAATCTTATGCGTCGCGCATCATAAGGACCAGCAATCAAGTCGTTGCACACCAGGTTACTTTGGCAAACAGGCGGCATCAATAACCTTTCTGGGCGACGATGACTTCTCAAAGCTCTCGAGTGATCTGCTCGCCTTTAAACAAGCATCTTCACTACTAAACTCAATCGTCGTTACAGCTACACTTGGACTGTTTGCTAGATCGTTTGGCGCTAAAGTATAAATCATTAGAATAAGAACCCATTTCATAAAAAACCTCCTCTTGTATTCCTGAATCCGTTTCATTTAAAGAAAAACCAAGCCACTATTCCAAGAGCCACTCCCCAAAAGACAATATGATTTCTTGGCCGATTACTGCCAGGATAAAAGAATACCGAGTGCCATCCAGGCGGTCTTGGATACCCTTTCTTATCAAGATAATATTCTGCAAGCGAATTTCCATAGTGATGTTCTTTAATAAGAACACGCTTTTCTTCTTCGCGTTGCTCGTAAGCGATTAACAAACGCTCAACCGACTCCTCGGTGGCTCCGGGGTACTCAAATAAAGCCTTTCTTAACTTTTTTCTCTCATCCATAACAGGAGTGCCATTATTGTTTTTGATGCCGCTTCATTAATGCCTTTTCCGCCTCCGTCTTCAACTTTATTGCCCCGGACTGAACTGCCAAATACATCATTACATCCTTATGATGCTGAGAATATTCTTTAATAAGTATATCCATAACGATTTGGCGTCCACTGTGACCATTTGGCCGACAAGTTAAATCATCCAAGACTAAACAGAGAGACAAGTACTCTGCATCTTGTCGCGTACGAGACTCGTTCTTCTCAATAATATTAGCGTTGTGCTCTATAGTATCCAAAAGCAATTTTCTATCTCTATTTCCAAATAAATTTTCGAATAAGCCCATACATTTCCTTATTGAAATTTACCAATCAAATCTATTCTTTAAACTTAATGTGTAATTATAACACACCCTTTAAACTTATTCTCAGACCGCCCGCAAGATGTTCATGTAAAGCCTTCCCTCATGTTGAGTGACTCTGGCCTCGTTTTCATCATGTGAATATATAGCCATAGATTTTGAGAGATAGCAAGTTAATATCTCGACGGAAGATATCTCTTCGAATAACTTGCTATTCGCTCAAACCTATGGCCATATTGCAGTAGCGAAAGGAGCGCAGAGACCATGAACAATCCTTTGATAGAACAGATAATGGCCCTCAAGAAAGCCTCATTGGAGGAGCTTAAGGTCAAATGTGCCGAATTATCAGGCCAAGAAGCGCCTTGCTCGAACAATAAGGTCTTTCTCTGGCGCAAGATTGCTTATCGACTACAGGAGATTGAATACGGGAGCCTGTCGTCTGAAACTCAAAGCCGCATCAGTGAACTCATTGAGCGATACGACCCCATCAACAATAAAATATTTCGGCCTCAACAAAATACCAAAAAAGGGCGGATGGGTGGGCGAGACGCGCGCTTGCCCATCCCCGGGGCGATCATAAGGAAGGAATACAAAGGCCAGATCCTGGAGGTCAAGGTGCTTGAGAAAGGCTTTGAATACCAAAGCCAAATCTACCGAACACTCTCCGCTGTCGCCAAGGCGGTGACCGGAGCCCATTGGAATGGACACTTGTTTTTCAAAATATGAGTACAGAACCTGCAAAGAAAAAACATCTGGTGTGCGCCATCTACACCCGCAAGTCCACCACCGAAGGACTGGATCAGGACTTCTCTTCCCTTGATAACCAGCGAGAAGCGGCTGAAAACTACATCAAAAGCCAACAACACGAAGGCTGGACCGCATCAAATGAGCTTTACGATGATGGTGGCTTTACCGGCGCCAACATTGAGCGCCCGGCCTTACAGAAACTCCTCAACGATATCAAGGCTGGGAAGATCAATTGCGTTGTCGTCTACAAGGTCGACCGGCTGTCACGATCGCTACTCGACTTCAGCCAGCTTCTGGAGTTTTTTGATAAGCACAACGTGGCCTTTGTTTCGATCACCCAGCATTTCAATACCAATACCTCCATGGGAAGGCTCACGCTCAACATTCTTCTTTCCTTCGCTCAGTTTGAACGGGAAATCATTAGCGAGCGCACACGGGACAAGCTCGGCGCGGCACGCAAACGGGGCCAATGGCTCGGAGGACGCCCTCCTTTCGGCTACGCATACAACCCGAATGAGAAATGCAAGATCGTCATTGATCCCGACACCGCCGAGATCGTCCGAAAAGTCTTTAACCTCTATCTTGAAAAGAACTCCGCCCTTGAAGTGGCACAGGCCATGAATGACGGTGGCTATCGCACATCCTCTTGGACTACCAAAGCCGGAAAGCTGATCGGAGACAAGAAATACAGCCTGACCCGTGTTATCTATATGCTCAAGAATCAGGCTTATATCGGAAAGGTCGATTACAAGGGGCAAATCTATCCCGGTCTGTGGCCAGCTATTATCGACGAGAAAACATGGAAAAAGGTTCACGAAAGGCTGGAAGAACATCGAAAAGAACGCAAGGCCTTGCGCAACGCCGAATGTACGGGACTTCTCTCTAAAGTCATCAAGTGCAAAGCCTGTGGCACGGCCATGGTTCACGCCTATGTCCTCAAGAAAGGTCACCACAAATACCGCTATTACTATTGTTCCAATGCCTTGAAGCGCGGTAAGACGGAATGCGCCATTCGCTACGTCAACGCGCAAGCGCTGGAAGATTCCGTCGAGCGGTTTTTGCGAGGCGCAATAGCGAATACCAAGAACCTACCAATCGGGGCCGAAGCCGAGGCGATTCTTTCTCCGGTTTGGGAGACTTTGTTCTTTGAAGAGAAGCGTCGGATCATCCGAACGCTCATCGCAAACGCTGACTTTGACGCCCAAACCAACACAATCGGCATGGTACTTGCCGGATCGACTGAACGACTGGAGTTTAATTCCGCGATCAAGAAAATCCACGCGCCAACCCGTGATGGACAAGCACGACAGCTGGCCAAAGAGCCATCTGTGCGTAAAACCCTGCTTCTGGCCCATCAACTTGAGCAGCATCTGGCGCTTGGCAAGATCAAAGACTTGAGCCAAGCCTCAGCGTGGATGGGAATCAGTCACTCGCGTCTGAGCCATATCATCGGATTGTTGAACCTTTCGCCAGCGATCCAAGCCGAGATCATGTCAGAGGATTCAACATCGCTCTCGAACATTCCTGAGCATAAACTCCGCAACATCTCGGCAGAAGCTGACTGGAACGAGCAAGCCATCCTCTGGCAGAAGCTCAAGCAGACAATTGCCTGAAAACACCTATCTCTATCGCCGCCGTAGTAAATGATTATTACTCCATTTATTGATACGTTCCGGAACCCTTTACTACGGCGCTCTTCAAAAAGCGGGGATTGGAGATAGAGAGATAAGGATGCGCCAAATTCTGGCTGGGTTTGAGATGAAGGGCATGGAGAGATAACGACTACGGAAACGCAACTAATCGAGGGATAAATTGCTCAAACGTTCAGTGAGATGGGCGCAGAATGTGCCGAGTCTCGACGGTAAGGGCGGGGCACTTTGCCGGACGGAGCCGGCAAAGTACACCCGCCATTCTTCCAAAAAAACGCGAAAAACCTGCGCCCTTACGGGAAGCAGGTTTTTCGAATGAGGAAGAATGGCGGGGTCGACGGGATTTGAACCCGCGATCTCCAGCGTGACAAGCTGATATGTTAACCAAACTACACCACGACCCCAGAGATACGTTAGATGTGAGAAGTAAGACTCCAGACGTGGTTCTGTCTTACATCTCGCGTCTTACGTCTTACATCAATGGGCGGTGCTGGGATCGAACCAACGACCACCTGAATGTAAATCAGGTGCTCTAACCAGCTGAGCTAACCGCCCAAATTATTGAAAGAGCAAACTTTTGGTTCAAAGGTGGTAGAAATATACACGAACTTAAAATAGCTGTCAACGTTTTTCCCGGCCGGAAATAGCGACGGGATGTATGCGCCGGACAGCCCTAGCGTCCGTATTTACGCTTCAGGACCATGACGCCGTGGTTCCAGGCCCACCCGGCAGGATTCTGCCAGTCTCCGGCAACCATTACCTTGACGAAGTTGCTGTCCAGATACTGCGTAAGTTTTGGACAATAGTCCCGTCCCGTCACGCCCAGTCCCGCCTCCGATGAGACTATCCGGTTTGAAACCAAAACCCATTCGATCTTTTGACGCTCCAGATCGGCGATAGTCTTTTCTTCCTGCGCGGGTGTGACATGCTGGAAGGCGAAGAAGCAGCTCTGCCAGGTCGGGGTGCGCCTTCCGGTCAGGTAATAATACAGCGGGTCGTAGGGGAAGGCGAAGAAGGTCTCATTAGGACTCAAGTTTTGTTCGAGGAAAGAGACGGCCTGGTTGACGGTGCGTAGCCAGGCCGGGTCATTGTAGACGTAAGTCTGGACTTTGGGGTGCCTCAAAAAGTGCTCTGGGGTGAGCACCAAGGAAGAATTAATATATGAGTAGCCGGCCATGTAGAGCAGCATGACCACAAAGGCGCTGGATGAAAGCGTTCTCCAGAAGGAGCTCAGCTGCCGCACGGCAAAGGCCAGCAGTACGAACATGATCGTTATCCAGACAGGCTGGGCCCAGTAAAGGCAATAATTGATGTTGCTGAAAAGATACTCGTGAAGCATGGCGACAAACAAGATCGTCAGGGCTGCCAGAGATAAAGCAAAGGAGCGGATCTGTGCCGGGTCGACCTGCTTGCGCCATAGCAGCCAGGCGCTGCGGCCGGCGGCGATCCAGACCAGAAGCAGCATGATCTTGTCTGGCATGGAGCGTTGCAGGTTGGCAAGGAAAGCGTTGGCCAGGGTTAGTATGGATTGCCAAGGCGTGTTGGTGTACTGGCGGTACTGGGTCCCGAAAGGGAAACACTGGCTGAGTTCCGCCGTTGTGAGTCCGCGCAGGAACAAGGCGTGAATGCCGGCGACGGCCAATGGCACGGCTAAGCCCGCCAACAGGAAGAAGCGTGTCCGGCCGTCAGCGAAAGGCCGGCGGTCATAGAGTCCGACCAGGAATACAGCCAGGATCGCTGTCGGCAGCGTTACGATGCCGACGTTCAGCTTTATCAGCGCCACCAGGAAAGCGGAAATTAGGATCAGCCACAAGCAGGCTGCCCGGCCAGTGCGTATATATTTAACAAGGAAGAACGCCAGGGCGGCCACGATGGCCACGCCGCCGGTATGGTTGTGGGTATGGTAGAAATTCTGGAAGTTGATCCAGAACCAGGCCGCGGCGGCCAGTCCGGCAACGGGCGGCCCGAAGGACATGACGGTCAGGCCGATGAATACGCCGGTGGCCAGCAAGAGCAGGGTCTTGCCGATGAGTACGCTAAAGACGCTTACGCCGAAGATCTTCATGCACAGGCCGTAATAATACGGCATCAGCGGTCCGTACATCCACCAGTAGTCCTGGTAAGGCGTTTGGCTTTGTTTACCGTCGAAGATATGTGCAAAGGCGTAGAGTTCGCGGCCGTGGTCGCCGCTGGAGAGGAAGCCTTGTTGATGCATGTTCGGCAACAGCAGGGCTGCGCCGGTCAAAAGCAAGGCCAGGGCCCATACTGCAGCTGGACCAAATTGTGAATCTTTTGTCATAGTGAAGTTATTCTAGGCGGGCAGGTGGCGGGTGTCAAAATGTTGTTAGGGTATCTTGCGGTCGCCGGCAAAGGTGTGCCGGTGCGGATCCATCGGAGATAAAATCGTGCTAATTATAAATCCGATAATATGATATCATTTTACGCTTCCGGGACGCGCTGTCGCGCCGGATGGGCAGGTAATCACACAGGAAAGGATTTGTATGGCAACGATAGAGGATTTTCAGAAGTTAAAGTTGGTAGTGGCCCAGATAAAGGAAGTCGAGCCGCATCCTAATGCGGATAGGCTGTTCGTCCTAAAGGTCGATACCGGTACCGAGGTGAGGCAGATCGTGGCGGGGATCCGTCGTTCGTATACTCCGGAGCAGCTGGTTGGCCGGCGGGTGGCGCTGGTCGCCAACCTGGATCCGGCGATCATCCGCGGAGTGGAATCTCAGGGCATGCTGCTGGCAGCTTCCGACGAGGTGGGCGTGTCGGTACTTTCTCCCGACCGCGAGGTCGCGCTGGGCGGGGCCGTAAAATAGTTTCTCAGCTTTGCAGGGTGGCGGGATGTTCAAAGGCTTTAAGCAGATCTTAAATCATGAGTATTGCTCCCGTTGCCGGGAATGCTGCGTCTTTCACGACCCGGACGGGATCTGGACGCCCAGGGTGACACCCGAGGAGTCCGCTGCTCTGGCGCGGGTTTCTGGATGTGGCAACGAGATGCTGTCTGCGCCGGACCGTCTCCGGATACTTTCGGAGCAAGAAGGCCACCGGTGCCTGTTCCTGGACCGTCCGGGTTACCGCTGCACGGTCTACTCCGACCGGCCTTTCGAATGCCGGCTGTACCCTTTCCTGTTATCCTCCGAGAGCGACGGGGTCAAGCTTTACGTACATCTGGCCTGTCCGTTCGTCCAAGAGAAGCGCGAGACCCGCTCCTGGCAAGACCACTTGGCGACCTTGCGTGGTTTCTTCAGCCGGCAGGAAGTCCGGCGTTTTCTGGCGGAGAACCGTGCGGTATTTCCCGACTACAGTGGGTTTGCCGACCAGCTGCAGCCTCTTTTGGAAGTGCGGACTTCCTTCGCAGCGGACCTTTTGCGGGAGCGTTCCCGCTTTGAAGCTGCGGCAGGGCGGCGGTCCGGCCATCTCTCCGCCGGAGCGTTCCCAAATTTGTTCGTATGGCAGGATGCCTTTGATTTTGATTTTCAGGAATTGGACGGCCGGCTTTGTGTCTACGCTCGCCAGCCAGTCGGGTCTTTTTTGTACCTGCCGCCGGTGGGCGGCGTTCTGTCGCCGGACATCATCCGTCGGGTCTTTGCCTCGCTGCGAGCGCGCAACCACGGGGGCGGCTTGTCCCGGATAGAGAACGTCGGCCGGGAGGAGCTGTCGGCGTTCGACCCGGCGCTCTACGAATTCGCGGAACGGGGCAAGGAATACATTTATTTTCGCCGGGATATCGCCGCGTTGGACGGCCAGGCGCTCAAGTCCAAGCGTCACGATGTGAACCTGGTCGAGCGCAAGCATTCTCCGTCGTACCGGGCGTACGCTCCGGGGGACCGGGAGGCCTGCCGGGAATTGTTCGAGCGCTGGCTTGACAGGAAACTGGGGGCGTTGGATGATGACTTGGACGCGTTACCGCGTCATATGCTGGAGGACTCGCGCGGCGTGCATGCCTGTCTTTTGGAGCTTGCCGGTCCGCTGGGTCTTACTGGAAGAGTGGCGGAAGTGAACGGGCAGGTGGCGGCGTACACGTTCGGCTGCCGGCTGGACCCGGATACCTTTTGCGTTCTGGCCGAGGTGGCTGATCCCGACGTGGCCGGCCTGGCTTCCTTTATCTTCCGGGCCCTGGCAGATGACGAGACGGTGCGGCCGTTCCGCTACCTGAACGCGATGGATGATTACGGTCTGCCGGCGATGGCCCGCACCAAGCTGTCCTGGCGGCCGAAGTTTCTGGAGCCGGTCTATTCCGTGTCCGAGAAAGGAGACTGGGCGTGAAGTTCACCGATACTGAATTTGTGCTTTTTGACGTGGAGACTACCGGTCTCTCGCCGCTGGAAGGCGACCGGATCATCGAGTTTGCTGCTCTCAAGGTGCGGCGCGGGCAGGTGGTAGACTGCCTGACCAGCCTGGTCAATCCCAACCGTGCTCTGGCCGCACAGGACATCCACGGCATCACCGAAGACATGTTGGTTGACGCGCCTTCGTCGGAGGAAGTGCTGCCGCAGATGATCGATTTTCTGGGCAGCGCCTGCATGGTGGCGCACAATGCGTCATTTGACATCAAGTTTCTCTCTTACGAGCTTTCGCTGGCGGGACGCAAGCTGCGGGATGAGACCCCGGTCCTGGATACAGTCAAGATGGCCCGGACTTTCCTGCCGCATCTGACCAGTTATCGTTTGTCCTACCTGGCCACTTCCTTGGGCGTGCCGGTCGCGGGAACGCACCGTGCGCAGGCTGATACCGAGATCCTGGAAAAAGTTTTCGCCCGGCTGCTTTATATGGCGCCGGATTACAACGTGCATCTCTTGCAGGATTTGATCGAACAGTTCGGTGTAGAGAAGCCGGTCTTCCGTCTGCGTACGCCGGAGCAGCCGTCGCTGTTTTGACCAAATTCTTGAAAGACCGGGCTTGCTATTCGAAAGGTCGGTCGATATAATAGGGGCCATGAAAAATCATTTGTTAATTCTTCGGTTGTTGTTTGGCGGTGCCGCGCTTATCTCTCCGTTGTTAGAGGCGAGGGAGGCGCAGGCTCTGTCGCCCGCCGAACAGGCTGCCCGGTTAGAGCAGGAGCTGGTGGCATCGCGGTCGGCTGCTTCTCCAAACTGGAAAGATTCGGTGGGGGATATCGAGAAAACCTCGGCCTCACTGATGGAAGAACATACCAGGCTTGCCGGTGATAATAGCAGGTTGAGCGCTCAACTTAAGGCCGCCAACGCTGCCATCCAGGAGCAAAAGGCCCTGAGCCAGAAGCATCTCACGGAACTGCAGCAGCGCAAATCGTACATTGAAACTCCCCAGAATGTGCTGGCGGCCAAGACCGGTCTGGCGGAAGCCGAGCGCTCCGTAGCCCGCAAGCGTATGGATCTGTCTTGTTTGCAGACGAAAATGCGGGCGCTGGACACCCGGATAAATTTGCGAAAGCTCAAGCTTTCCGACCTTTCCTTGCAGCAGCAGACACTGGCCATGGATCAGCAGACCAGAGAGCATTTCGCCGGGAGCGCATTGCGTTCGGAGATAGCTTCATTGACCGCTAAATTGGAGTCGCAGACCGAACAGGACAAGCTTATCCGCGGCAAGATCGCTTCTCTCCAGGGAGGCAACCGCCAAATTATCGACGAGGCGCGTGCGCAGAGCGCTGATGCAACAGCTTTCAGGCAGCGTCTGGCCGAGGCTGCTGAGCAGGAGATAAAGTTGCGCGAACAGCTTGCCGGGCTTAAGGCTCGAAAGCTGGGCATGAATAACGACAAGTCGGTGCGTCGTTATCAGGCGCTGGCAGAGGCCAGGCAGGTAGCGTCGTCCCGCGTGGCCCGGATGGAGGAGCAGTTGAGGTCGCTCGAGAAAAGTCGTCCCGCGGCCGGAAACAAGATGTCAGAAATGAGGGAAGCGCAGATAACGCTGGAGAAAGGCAACAAAGCCTTGAGCGGCGAGATCGATGATTTGAGAGAGAATATTGCCGTGCTGGAATACAAGATCAGCGCGCTGGAACGTTATCAGGGACGCAACCGAAATAGCGGAAGGTAGGCGGGGTATGGACGAGATTCTGGAAATATTGAGCAACGACGCGCGTATCTCCCCCGAGGAGATCGCCAAGATGACCAAAAAGCCGGTGGCGGCGGTGAAGCAGGCCATCCGCAAGTACGAGGCCGACGGCACCATCGTGCAGTACAAGGCCATCCTCAACCCGGAGATGATAGACAGCGCCTGTGCTCATCCGCCGGTCAGGGCTCTGATCGAGGTCAGCATTGTACCGCAGAAAGATGTCGGGTTTGATCGGATCGCCGAGCGGATCTACAGTTTCGACGAGGTCAAGAGCTGTCACCTGGTGTCCGGTAGCTACGATCTGCTTTTGGTGGTGGAAGGGCAGAATATCCAGACGGTAGCCGAGTTTGTGTCTTCGAAGTTGTCTTCGATGGAGAACGTCCGCCAGACCACGACGCATTTTCTTCTGAAGAAGTACAAGGAGGACGGCCGCATATTCAAGCAGGCGGTGCGTCAGAAAAGGCTTAACATAACTTATTGATATCGGTTGCTGCAGGCGTTTGGTCACGCGCAGGCGGTCCGGGTCTCGGGAGAGGTCGGAACGCCGTTTTTGTTAAGAAAATAACTAGCCTGGGCTGAAGTGTTCAGGATATTTCGTCGGGGATTAACATGTACGTTTCTAAGTTGGTAGAAGATCTCCCGCCTTCGGGAATACGCGCTTTTTTTGACCTCGTTCTGGGGATGAAGGATGTTATTTCGCTGGGCGTGGGCGAGCCGGACTTTGTCACGCCCTGGAACATCCGCGAGAAGTCGATCTATTCGCTGGAGCAGGGTTACACCTCCTATACTTCCAACAAGGGGCTGGCCGAACTGCGCAAGGACATCGTCAAGTTCCTGGGCTGGCGCTACGGCCTGACTTACGACTGGGACCGGCAGATGCTGATTACCGTCGGGGTTAGCGAAGCGCTGGATCTGGCGGTGAGAGCTATCCTGAATCCGGGCGAGAAGGTTCTGGTACACGAGCCTTGTTTCGTGGCGTATGCGCCGCTGGTCCGCCTGGCGGGCGGCGAGCCCTTGACGGTGGTGACCACCGCCGAGGACGGCTTCAAGGTGACGCCGGAGAAGCTCGACAAGGCCTGGAAGAAGGGTACCAAGGCGCTGATCCTGAACTATCCCTGCAACCCGACGGGTACGTCTTATACGCGTTCGGAGCTCCTGGCGATCGCCAAGGTCGCGAAGAAGCGCGACTTCTTGATCATTTCTGACGAAGTCTACGATGAGCTTACTTACGATTTCGAACACACGCCGTTCGCTACCCTGCCGGGGATGAAGGAGCGGGTGATCTATATGAACGGTTTTTCCAAGGCCTACGCGATGACGGGTTTCCGTCTGGGCTGGGTGGCAGGGCCGGAGGATGTTATCGCGGCGATGACCAAGATCCATCAGTATACGATCATGTGCGCGCCGATCGCCAGTCAGATGGCGGCTTGTGAAGCTATCCGCCACGGTGCCAGGGAAGTGCAGACCATGAAACGCGAATACAATCGCCGGCGGAATTTTATCGTCGAGAGTTTGAACGAGCTGGGTTTCCGCTGCCATGTGCCGCAGGGCGCGTTTTACGCCTTCCCGCAAGTGACGGACCGGCTGCGAGGACAGAGTTCTCTGGACTTCGCCAAGGACCTGCTGGAGAAAGAGAAGGTGGCGCTGGTGCCGGGGAACGCCTTCGGCGCGACCTGCTCCGACCATGTGCGCATTTCCTACGCTTCCGGCTACGATAACCTGAAGGAAGCGGTGGCCCGTATCCGGCATTATTTGGCCAGCCGCCCGGCGTAATACGGCTGTATTACCTAAACAAATAGCGGCTACGGCCGCAGGAGTCTTTTATGGGAAAGAGAAACGAGAGTGATCCGCAATTCGAGATCGCCTTTTACGAGAACATTCTCAAGCGCACGCCAGGCTTTATCGAGGCCCTGTCCGCCTTGGGCGACCTCTACACTAGGGAAGGTTTCTATCAGAAAGGCCTGGATGTCGACCGGCGTTTAGCGGAGCTGCGTCCCGATGATGCCATCGTGCAGTACAACCTGGCATGCAGTTATTCGCTGATGGGGGACGTGCCGCAGGCCCGGGCAGTTATGCGCCGGGCTTTCGACCTGGGTTACGATGACCTGACTCATTTGGAGAAGGACCCGGACCTGCTCAACCTGCTTACCGATGCGGAGTTTGCGGAATTACTGCAGAAAGCCCGTCGTAACATGCGTCGCAAACCTGGTAATAAGGCTAGCAAGGAAGCATGAGATCCTTTCGTTCCGAGATCGTGGTGGAAGTGCCTGGCCGGCGCGGGTACATAAACATTACCGAACAGGTGCAGGCAGCGGTGACGGAGAGCGGGGTCCGGGAAGGTTTGTGCCTGGTCAACGCTATGCACATCACGGCTAGCGTGTTCGTCAATGACGACGAGCGAGGCCTGCACGCCGATTTCGACAAGTGGCTGGAGAAGCTGGCCCCGCACGCTCCGATCTCACAGTACCGTCATAACGATACCGGCGAAGACAACGCGGATGCGCATCTGAAGCGCCAGGTTATGGGGAGGGAAACGGTGGTGGCGGTGACCGGCGGACGGCTGGATTTCGGCCGGTGGGAACAGATCTTTTATGGCGAGTTCGACGGGCTGCGTAAAAAGAGAATTTTGATAAAGATCATCGGTGACTGACCGGCGCAGGCCTGCCGATCCGGGGGGAGCGGCGGACCGCGCGAGATTCATGCAACGGAGGGGGATGTATGAGTTTATTGGTGCTGGGCACGGTGGCGCTTGACGATGTCAAGACGCCGTCGGGTGTGAAGAAAAATATGTTGGGCGGCTCGGCGGCCCATTTCGCCATGAGCGCGCGGCTTTTCGATGACGTGCATGTGGTCGGGGTGGTGGGGAAGGATTTTCCCAAGGTGCACATGGATTTCTTGAAACGCAAGGGGGTGAACATCGCCTCCCTGACGGTGGCGGCGGGAGAGACTTTCCGCTGGGCCGGCGAGTACCGGGAAGAGGATCTGAACACGGCCATCACGCACGACACGCGCCTGGGAGTGCTGTCTGACTATGCGCCGCAGCTTAACGAGCAGCAGCGTAATTGCTCGCATGTCTTTCTGGCTAACCTGGCCCCGACGGTTCAGGAGAAGATGCTGGACCTTATGCGTTCGCCTTCATTCGTGGGAGTGGACACGATGAACCTGTGGATCAACACCTCCCTGAAATACCTGCGGCGCATCCTTAAGCGTGCCGACCTGCTGGTCCTGAACGACGGCGAGGCACGGATGCTGACGGGTGAGCGTAACGCGGTGGCGGCGGCGCGGGTGCTGCGAAGCATGGGGCCGAAGATAGTAGTGGTCAAGAAAGGCGAGCACGGCGTCTACGTCTACGGCGGAAACTTCGAGTTCGGATACCCCGCCTTCCCTGTTCTCCGCGTGGTGGATCCTACCGGCGCCGGAGACACGTTTGCCGGAGGGCTTTTCGGCTATATTACCAAATGCCGTCGCTGCGACGAAAAGACTATGCGGCGGGCCGCTGTGTATGGCACGGTGCTGGCCAGTTTCAACGTCGAAGGTTTCGGTATGGGGAAGACCGCGCCACTCACCATGCGCGAAGTGGACAGGCGGTGGAAAGAGTATCAGCAGTTTTGCGCGCTGGCGTAAGCGCCGGCGAGGATGTGCTTGCCTGTTCCGCGCCAAGTATGCGGCGGCGGTCCGGCACGGATAGGACGGGATTAATTCATGCAGGCTTTTGAGATGGTGGCGCTCGCCGCTTCGGTGGTGATGCCGCTGTGGAATATACCGCTTATTATCAAGATCGTACGGCGGAAGTCGTCGGATGACTTGTCGTTGTCCTGGCTGTGGGGTGTGTGGGCCTGCATGGCGCTTATGCTGCCGTGGGCCTTTATCACCAAAGACATCGTGTTGAAAACTTTCAGCATCGTCAACTTCGTGCTTTATTCAGGCGTGGTGACCGTGGTGATGAAATACAGGATACAACCTAATAATGCCAAGAAATAAGAAAGAATCCGTAAAAGAAATTCCGGAAGCCAAAACACCGGCACGGCCTGCGGCCAAGCGGTCCAGGAAACAGCCGACCGCGGTTCCGCCGTCTGCACCCGCGCCAGTGTTGAAATGCGGTTTCGCCGCCATTATCGGCCGGCCGAACGTCGGCAAGTCGACCTTGCTTAACGCCATCGTCGGAGAAAAGGTGGCGATAGTCTCTCCGGTGCCGCAGACAACTCGCAGCCCGATCAAGGGCATCTATACCGACAAGCGCGGGCAGATCGTATTTATCGACACGCCCGGCTGGCACATTGGTCGCGATCAGCTGGACCGCTTCATGAACCATTCCTGCCGCAATGCTTTGGAAGGCGTCGACTGCGTAATACATCTGGTGGACAGTTCTGAACGGGTGGGGGAAGAGGAGCGCCGGATAGTAGACCGTCTCAAGCACGTAACAGTGCCCATAATTCTTGGGTTGAACAAGATCGACCTGAAGGGCCGCTTTGTCGCCGAGTATATTGCGCTATGGGAAGAAGTTCGTCAGAAGAAGATCGCCGATTTTGAGAATTTTATCATGATACCGCTTTCCGGGCGCGATGGCACGCAGGTAGACAAGTGCGTAGACACGGTCTTTTCCTTTTTGCCCGACGGTCCGCTCTTTTACGAGCCCGATGTAGTGACCGACACGCCGCGCAAGCTGGTGATCGCGGACATTATCCGTGAGAAGCTGTTCCTGCAGATGCGCGAGGAAGTCCCGCATTCCATCGCGGTGACGGTTGAGGAGGTCCGGCCCGCCAAGGGCAAGACCACTTACATCCGGGCGGTTATCATGGTCGAACGCGACTCCCAGAAGGAGATCGTCATCGGCCGCAAGGGGCAGGTTTTAAAGCAGGTCGGCACTCTGGCCCGCGGAGAACTGGAGACCCTGATGGAGACCAAGGTCTTCCTGGAGTTGTATGTAAAGTCGCAGAAGAACTGGCGCGACGACCCTTCTACATTGGAAGATATGGGATACGTTTTCGAATCATGAGCGAGAAAGTCTGGAAAGTCCTTATAGCTGACGACGAGGCGGTCGTTCTGGAAATGGAAGCGAAACGCCTGCGCGCCGAGGGTTTCGAGGTGGTGGAAGCTGCCGACGGCGTAGAGGCGGCCCGCCAGATCATATCCGAACAGCCCGACATAGTGGTGATGGACCTGACCATGCCCGGCAAGACCGGTTTTGAGGTCATCCGGGAGCTCAGGGCGGCCACTCCGGCCGGAAAATGGGTGCCGGTGATCATAGTCTCGGCCCGTGGAGAAATGGACGACATGCGCCAGGGTTTCGACCTGCAGGCCGACCACTATATCCACAAGCCATGCCGGGCAGAAGACATTGTGCAGGCCGTCAGACTGATGATCGCTTTGATCCCGCTTAGGAATTAATTAATCCAATCCGAAATTTATGGTCATGCTGCCAGCTACCCGCCGAAAAGCAAACTTTTGCGCGCTGTCGGCGGCACAGATGCAGGCGCTGGATCGCTGGGCTATTGAAACTGTCGGTCTCCCGGCTTTGTGTCTTATGGAGAGCGCCGGACGGGCCGTGGCCGATGAGGCCTGCCGCATGCTGCGCCGCCGCGGGCGGAGAGAGACGGCTGCCCGTGTTTGTATCGTTTGCGGCAACGGCAACAATGGAGCCGACGGACTGGTGGCCGCCAGGTATCTCTGGGATCGCGGTGTGCAGGTACGTGTAATTTGCGCAGGTGAGCCGTCCCGGGCATCTGCTGAATGTTCCGTGCATCAACAGGTGTCCCGTAAGCTCGGCATCCCGCTTAAGGGGCCCGATCCGCGCGGGCTTTTCATGCCGGGCGGGACAGATTTGTTGGTCGACGCACTTTTCGGGGTGGGCTTGTCGCGGCCACTGCAGGGGGCTTTTCTCGCGCTGGTCGAGGCGGTCAACGCCTCGGGCGTGCCGGTCCTGGCGGTGGATGTCCCGTCGGGCCTGGACGCGACCACGGGACGTGTAGCAGGTGCCTGTGTCAAAGCCGACGTCACCGTAACGATGGCGTGTCCCAAGACCGGATTGTTCGCCGGCGCAGGCCCGCGGTACGCCGGCAGGATCGTTGTCGCGGATATCGGCATGCCCAGGCCAAGGGGCCGTCGGGCAGCGGCCACATCAGGCGGGTGATGCCATGCGGTTTTTGGATAATGCACAGATATCCCAGGTGATCCGCCGGATACGCGCGGCGGTGGCACATTTGCCCGACCCGTCGGTCACGCTGGTGGGCAAGAAATGGAAAAGTCCTTACCTGGTTCTGGCCTCCTGTCTTTTGAGCCTGCGGACCAAGGATGAGACGACTTTGCCGGCCGCGGAAAGACTGTTTCGCCTTGCCTCGACTCCGGCGCGTATGGTAGAGTTAACAGTCGCTGAAATAGAAAAAGCTATTTACCCCGTTGGTTTTTACCGGACCAAAGCTCGTCGGCTGCGGGATATCTCCGCCGAGATACTGGCCAGGTTTAGCGGGCAGGTGCCGGACACGATGGAAGGCCTGTTGGGCCTCAAGGGTGTCGGGCGCAAGACCGCTAATCTGGTGCTGGTGGAAGGGTTCGGGCAATACGGGGTGTGCGTCGACACTCACGTGCACCGTATCTCCAACCGTCTGGGTTATGTTGCGACCCGCACGCCGGAAGAGACCGAGCAGGCCTTGCGGGACCGGCTGCCCCGCAGGCACTGGAAGGAATACAACGCGCTTTTGGTGGTCTGGGGGCAGAACGTCTGCCGGCCGGTCTCGCCCCGTTGTTCGGAATGTCCTGTGGCCGGGCTGTGCCGGAGAGTCGGGGTCGGTACACACCGTTAGAATAGAGTTTCCTCTGCGAGGACCAATGTCATGCTGAAAATTTATCGACTACAGGACGGCAAGGTGGTCGAGGCCGCGAGCGGCGAGGCCCAGATCCTGATGTACGTCAATCCCGACGATATCGAGAAGAATTACCTTATCAACACGCTTTTGCTGGACGAGCACACCCTGAACTCTTCGCTGGATCCCAACGAGCTGGGCCGTCTGGAGTTCGAGACCAACCACATGGCGGTCATATCCAAGCGACCTCGCCGGTACAGTTCCAAGGACAATTTTTTACTGAAGGTCGATTCGGTGGGGCTGTTCCTCTTTGCCGACAAGCTGGTGATGGTGACCCGGGAGGAGTTCCCGTTTGAGGGGCGTATCTTTGCGCGGCTGCGTTCACTGCAGGACGTGTTCATCAAGGTGGTCTTTACTCTTATCCGCCATTTTGAGGAGCACCTGTTGGTAATCCATAGTATCTCCGACGAGCTTGAGGCCGAGATCAACATGTCGATGTCCAACAAGAATCTTATTTACATGTTCAATCTGGAAAAAAGCCTGGTCTACTATCTAAACGCCATAAACTCCAACAGCAAAGTGATCGAGAAGCTGAAGATGAACTCGGTCAAGATCGGGTTCAATCCCGATGTCGTGGAGTTCCTGGAAGACGTCATTATCGAGAACGCGCAGTGTTATGAGCAGGCCAACACCTATTCCCAGGTCCTCTCCAGCCTGATGGATGCGCGCGCCTCGATCATCAGCAACAACCTGAACATTCGCATAAAGATGCTGACGATCCTTTCTTTGTGCATCATGTTACCGACGCTGATAGTGAGCCTGTTTTCGATGAACATGCCGCTGCCGTTGCCGTTCAAGGATACGCTGATACCGTTCTGGATCGTGGTCGGCCTGGCCGGGCTTTCCATCGTGGCGATAGTACTGGCCTGGCGCCTGCGCAAGTGGTAAATGAGGATAAACATGCCCGGCGGCCCGCATCCGCAGTAAGGGCTCTCCTAACCGGAGTCGCAATCCGCGTCTGCAGTCATGGTCGATAAATTCTTTACCTATTTCTCCTATGTTTTGAATAAGGACATCGTCGATGTCAACGCCCGGCACGTGGGCCGGGTCCGCGACTTGTCGATGAACCTGAACAACGACATTTATCCGCGGGCCCGCGGTATCATCGCTTGTCGCGGCCTCTTGCGGCGGCGGTTTGTGGAGATCCCCATGTCGGAAGTGTCACGCATAACCGACAAGGTCCATCTCAACTGTCCCCTGTCAGCACTGCATTTCCAAGACAGCAATGTTTCCTGTGAGTTCGCCCTGCGGCGCGACGTGCTGGACCAGCAGGTGGTGGACGTCGAAAACCGGAAAGTGGTCCGCGTCAATGATGTGCACCTCTTGCGGGTCGACAACCAGCTTCATATTGCCCACGTGGATGTGGGGCTGCGGGCACTGGTGCGGAGGCTGGATTGGGAACCGGTTGTGGATGCAATGGTGGGCCTGATCAAGCCCAAGGCCGAATACCTTAAGGCCGAGGAGCTGGTATCCTGGAAGAATTCGCAGGTCCTCACCTTGGGCAATATAAAAAACGTGCTCAAGCTCGACGTAGCCCGCGCCAAGATCGCCAAGATCCCGCCGGTGGAGCTGGCCGAGATCATGGGTGACCTCGACGTGTTCGAGCAGGCTTCGCTCTTGCGCACGCTGCCTTTTGATGTGCAGCTCAAGGTTTTTACCGACATGGCGCAAGACGACCGGCTCGGTCTGGTGGCCCAGTTAAACGATAAGGAAGCGGCCCAGCTGGTAGCCAATATACCGTCAGATGAAGCCGCCGATTTTCTATTAGCGTTGCCCAAGCCCCGCATGCACAGGCTGATGCGGCACCTGGAGACTCAGACCTCGAAGAAGCTGCGCAAGCTTTTGGGCTTCCGCCGGAAGTCGGCCGGCGGCCTCATGGAAATGGAGTTCCTGTCGTTGCGAAATGACGCCACCGTGGCGGACGCCATGGCCAAGATCCGGGCCAGCGTCGACTTTCCCGGCAGTCTTACCACTCTCTACATAGTGGATGAGAAGGACAAGTACCTGGGAACCACCACTATCCGCCGGTTCATAAATGAAGACCCTGCCCGTCCTATTATAGAGACCTGCCATCCGCAGAAGCTCTTTGTGCGTACTGACGACGGCATGGAGGAGATCGCGCTTATTTTGGAGCAGTACAAGTATTCGGCTATACCGGTATTAGATGAGCAGGGTATTTTGGTAGGTTCCATTACGGTAGACGACGTGATGGAGGAGATGATCGCGCTGGCGTGGGGGAAATATAAAGACCAGCTATGACGTAGGCGTCAATTTCGATGACGTCGTCGCAATCTTGGCTGACATGTCAGGCCGACGCCCCGTAACCGGCAGACTGTGGACTAATTGACGTTGTTGAACGAAAGATCAATGTAATGCAAATCATCGAAGCCCTGAAAAAGAATCGCTTTGTTGCCAGCACGCTTTTGTTCCTTTCCATAATGGGGCCCGGGATCATTACCGCTAACGTCGATAACGACGCCGGCGGCATCGCCACTTATTCGCTGGCTGGCGCACATTTCGGCTACACGCTATTTTGGTCGCTCATCCCGGTGACCTTCGCCCTTATTGTCGTGCAGGAGATGTGCGCGCGTATGGCGGTGGCGACGGGCAAGGGCCTGGCGGACCTCATCCGCGAAAATTTCGGGGTCAAGGCTACATTTTATTTGATGCTGGCGCTGTTTGTGGTCAACCTGACCAACGTGATGGCCGAGTTCTCCGGCGTGGCGGCCAGTCTGGAGATCTTCGGTATAAATAAGTACATATCTGTCCCGGCGGCGGGTATCTTCGTCTGGTTCCTGGTGGTGCGCGGTTCCTACAAGCTGGTGGAGCGGGTCTTTTTGGGCGCGTGCCTTTTCTACATCGCCTACCTGATATCCGGCGTGATGGCCAAGCCCGATTGGAGCGAGGTTGCCCGGCAGGTGGTCGTGCCGCAGATAAGCTTTCGGCTGGAATATGTCGTGATGCTGGTCGGTATCGTGGGCACCACCATCGCACCCTGGATGCAGTTCTACCTGCAATCTTCGATCGTGGAGAAGGGCGTGGCCCCGGCGGACTACAAGATGGTGCGTTTGGACGTGGTGGCGGGCTGTATCATAGCGCCGGTGGTGGCCTTCTTCATCATGGTAGCGTGCGCGGCGACTATCCACCATGCGGGGGTACGCATCGAGGACGCCAAGGACGCGGCGCTGGCGCTCAAGCCTTTTGCCGGGATATATGCCACCTGGCTTTTCGCGCTGGGGCTTTTTGTGGCGTCGATCTTTGCGGCGGCCATCCTGCCATTATCGACAGCGTATTCGATCTGCGAGGGGATGGGCTGGGATGCCGGCATCGACCGGCGTTTTGAGGAGGCGCCGCAGTTCTTCGGGCTGTACACGGCGATGCTTGTGCTCGGCGCCGGAGCGGTCCTGTGGCCGAATTTTCCGCTGCTGGACGCGATGTATTTCTCTCAGGTCGGCAACGGCATCCTTTTGCCGGTGATACTGATCTTCATGCTCAAGCTGATAAACGACAAGCGCATCATGGGTGAGTTCACCAACTCGCGCTCGTTCAATATTATCTCCTGGGTCACGGTATGGGTTGTTATCGTGCTGACGCTCATGATGGTGGGCTTTTCTCTTTTTGGCCGGACCTAGAGCGCGGCCGGGTTAGTCGGCAAGGTTGGGTGATCAATGGACGATCTGACAGCGCATGCAACGATAGCTTTCCTGACGCCACTGGCGTGCGCGCTTTTGGTCTACCCGTTGGCGAAACGGCTGCGCCGGGACTGGGTCACTTTGCTTATCGCTGCCGTCTTCCTGGCTTTCGTGGCGATGGTGCTCAAGGAGCTGGGCGACTCGCAGGTCTCTCGCAACGATATCTTTGCCGACCTGTCCGGGTTGTTCTTCGGAACGGCGGTCCTGGCCGGACTGTTCGGTACCAGTAATGCCGCAATGGAGAAGATTTTGCGAGTATCGGCGGTTCCTTCCCGCGGATCGCCTTTCGGCATAAGTCCGGACGGGAAAGGTACGACCCGCCGGGAGATGTCTCTCAGGGAGGTTCTGTTTCTGGCGCTCAAGCTGGCCCATTTTGGTGTCCAGTTCTATCAGCGGGCCGCCCGCAGGATGCAGGGCCATCGGGCTCGGCAGCTTTGTCTGGAGCTTGCTCGGATGGAAATGCGGCAGGCGGCGCGGCTCTCGGACATGCTGGAGACCTGGTTGCCCCGCCCGGTGCGACCGAGCCTTGTGGAATGGACGCAGTGGTTCATCGAGCGGCACGACTTGTATGTCCGGCGTTTTTCCTCAGACGCGTCTGAAGCGGACGTGTTGAAATACGCCATAGGCTGCGCCGAGAAGATGAAGCGTTTTTACCGTCACTTCCGTAACGCCTTCCCCGAACTCTGGAAACGGTCGCACCTGGAGGAGCTTGTACAGGCTGAGGAGGAGCACAGGCACAGGCTGGAGCTGCTTTTGGCCGAACTGCGGCAAAGGTGAACGGCTTCGCCGGCATTTTTGTTAACCGGGCCGCACGACCCTTGTGGGGCAAATTTTGGGTTAAAAGGACAGGTATGTTTATTCTCCGTCGCAATCTGCAGAAGGTATCCATCTTCGCGCATCCGTTCTTCCTATCCGAGATAATTTTTGCGGCGGTGCTCCTGGTGTTTTCGCCCTGTCTGCAGGCCAACCTTTCCAACTGGGACGACCAGGTCCACATCTACCTTAACCCGCAGGTCGAGCATCTGAGCGTAGCCGGTGTGGGTCGGATGTTCCAGGAGCGGATAAACGGCATCTACATTCCGCTCACCACTCTCTCTTTCGCCGTCGAGAAATATTTCTTCGGTTACGACCCGGGGCTGATACATCTGGATAACATGCTCCTGCATGCTTTGGTGGCGGTCCTGCTTATGCTCCTGGGCGGCGCGTTGGGTTTGACCAACCGGGCAGCCTTTCTGGGGGCACTACTTTTTGCCCTGCATCCTATACACGTCGAGTCGGTGGCCTGGGCCACCGAGCGCAAGGACGTCCTGTACTCTGTTTTTTATCTGGTTTCGCTTCTTTGCTGGTGGCGCTGGCTGGGGGCCCGGCAAGGCCGTGACCTCTTTTTGGCCTTCCTCGCCGCCGCTGCTGCGCTTTTGGCCAAGCCCATGGCGGTCAGCCTGCCCTTGACCATGGCGCTCTTGGCGTGGTTCCATCCGGCACGGCGGATGATGTCCTGGGTGATGGTCGCCCTGTGCGGGCTTTTGGCGTCGGGTATCGGCAGCGTGACGTATTCCGCCTGCGTGCGTAACCCGGTGGCGGATCCGGCGCAGGCGCCGCTCATCTTGGTCTGGACTGCCGTGTTCCCGCTGTGGAAATTCTTTTTGCCGGCGGTGCTGCATCCTCTCTACGACCTGCCGGAGCCAGTGTCTTTCTGGAACTGGCCGTATTTGTCTGCCTTTTTGTTGGCGGCCGTGCTGGCGTTGGCTTTGTGGAAAAATCGCCGCGACCGTCTTCTGCTTCTGGCAGCTGGCTGGTATTTTGTCTCCACGTTCTTTCTCTATCGCTTCGACGCTGTCGATACGCATATCGTGGCTGACCGCTTCATGTACCTGCCCAGCGCCGGATTGTGCCTGTGGCTGGGTAACCGTTTTGTCCGCTGGCTGGATGGTCGGACCCGGAAGCTGGCGGTTACTCTAATATTAGCGATCTTCCTATTCCTGAGCCTGAAGACCTTTGCGCAGTGCCAGATCTGGCTTAACGGCAATACGCTGTGGAGCTACGTGATCGACCACCATCCGCGCCGTGCCTTTGCCTACAACAATCGCGCCGGCATCTACGTCGCTGAAGGCCGTTACGACCTGGCGGTGCGCGACATCACTCAGGCCATACTGCTTAAGGACGACCGACCGCGCGTGTATTACAACCGGGGCGTGATCTTCGCTCTCTGGGCCGATGCGTTAGTAAGGGAAGGACGTGCTCCGGAGGCCCGGGCGCTTTACCAGCGAGCCCGGACCGACTTGTCGGAAGCGGTGGCAGCGGCACCGGGTTTTACCCGCGCCTACTATTATCGCGGGTTAGCGGAGTATCACCTGGGTCAATATAGGGAAGCCGGTTTGGATTTGGACCAGGCGATCCGACTTTTCCCGAATTATGAGCAGGCCTATCATATCAGAGGTAAAGTCCGGCTAGCTGTGCAGGAATGTTCGGCTGCCGAAGCGGACAGCCGGCAAGCCATCCGGCTGGATCCGGTTTTGGCCGGGGCCTATAATGATCTGGGGGCGGCGCTGGCTTGTCTGGGCCGGGAGCAGGAGGCCGTGGAGGCCCTGGGCAAGGCGCTTAAGCTCGAACCAGAGCTGACGGAGGCCTGGCTCAACCGCGCTACGTTGCGGGAAAGGCTGGGGGATCGGACGGGAGCCGCCCGGGACCGGGAGCGGGGTGCCAGGTTACAGTCGTCCGGGAAGCGATCGGACTTTTAGTTTATCCCGGATTTTGCAGTGCCAAATCCGCTCCGAGCGAAAGTGAGGAGTTGCGTGGCCAAACTCGACGACCGAGTAGGCACCGCCCGGCCTCCGGAGGAGGCCTGGATGCGGTGGAGTTTGGCCAGCTTTGTCCCGAGACAGGATCCGCCTGTCCGGGATCGATCCCCGCGACCCTTTGGGTCGCTGGGGACAAGGTAACGCAAATTTTGCGATCGCACCAAATTGTGCAGATAGCAAAATCCGGGATAAAGCCGGCAAATGCAGGCATTTGCCGCACGACCCCTTCGGGGCAAATTTTGCTATTGATAACATGAAAAAAGCTACCTCCTTAGCGGGCTTACATTGGTTTAGAATGTATCCCAAAGGTTAAAGGGTTCGTCCAATAAAGGGCGTCCCAACCAAAGGAGGTAGCTTGTG
>JAAXVU010000142.1 GCA_013335325.1 Candidatus Omnitrophota bacterium
TACATGGACCGCTCGGTCCTCGAAGGCGATCCCCATTCGGTCATCGAAGGCATGATGATCGGCGGTTTCGCGGTCGGTGCCTCGGTCGGTTATTTCTACATCCGCGCGGAATATCCGCTGGCGGTGGAGCGCATCCAGAAGGCCATCAACCAGTGCTACGAACGCGGCATCCTGGGTAAAAATATTTTCGGTTCGAACTTCAACTTTGATATCGAGATCAGGCTGGGGGCCGGCGCCTTTGTCTGCGGCGAGGAGACGGCACTGATCGCCTCCGTGGAGGGCCTGCGCGGCTATCCGCGACCGCGTCCGCCTTTCCCGTCGGTAAAAGGGCTGTGGGGCAGACCGACGGTCATCAACAACGTGGAAACCCTGGCCAACGTATCTTACATATTGCTTAAAGGCGGCGCCGAGTTCGGCAAGATCGGCACCGAAGCTTCCCGCGGGACCAAGGTCTTCGCTTTGACCGGCAAGGTGCGTAACTCCGGACTGGTCGAGGTCCCCATGGGGATAACGCTACGCGAGATCGTCTTCGACATCGGCGGCGGTGTTTTCGAGAACAAGGCCATCAAGGCCATACAGACCGGTGGTCCTTCGGGCGGTGTGATCCCCGAGCAGTTCTTCGATACTCCGGTCGAATACGAAAGTCTGCAGAAGCTGGGCTCGATCATGGGCTCGGGCGGCATGATCGTCATGGACGAGAACGACTGTATGGTCGATATCTCGAAGTTTTATCTGGGCTTTTGCGTCGATGAGTCCTGCGGCAAATGCGCTCCGTGCCGGGTGGGCGGGACGCAGATGCTGGGCATTCTGCGCAAGATCTCGGAAGGCCGCGGCACGGAAGACGACCTGGCCAAGCTGTCCTTGATCTCGCAGGCGATGCAGAAGGCGTCTCTCTGCGGGCTGGGACAGACCGCGCCCAACCCGGTGGTGTCGACCCTGAAATATTTCATGGCCGAGTACCGGGCGCACGTCGTCGACCGCAAGTGTCCTTCGGGCAAGTGCTCGGAGATGGTGAGCTATTCTATCGACAAGGAAAAATGCACGGGTTGCAGCATGTGCTTTAGGGTCTGTCCGGTCAACGCCATCACGGGCAGCCGGCAGGACAAGTATGCGATCGATGTCGAAAAATGTATTTCCTGCGGTCAATGTTTTTCGGTCTGCAAGTTTGGGGCCGTCTTGCGTAAATAAAGGATTTCAAAGGAGTCTTTCATGTCTACGGTTACCATGATCAAAGCGATCATTAACGGAAAAGCGGTGAAGGTGCCCCAGGGCACTTCTATCCTCGACGCTGCCCGCAAGGTGCAGGTCAAGATCCCGACCCTCTGCAAGCATCCGGACCTCTCGCCTTCGGCGGGGTGCGGGATATGCATTGTGAAGGTGAAGGGCAACCGCAAGATGCTGCGCGCCTGCTGCACCCCGATCGAGGAGGGGATGGACATCATCACCCACGACCCGGAGATCGTACAGACGCGTTTTACGGTCCTCGAGCTTATCCTGTCCAACCACCCGACGGACTGTCTTATCTGCGGGCGGAACAACGACTGCGAGCTGCAGAAGATATCGGCCGAGTTCGGCATCCGGGAAGACGTGTTCGAGCGGATCGTCCCGGAGATACCCGTCGACAAGTCGACCGGCACCATCATCCTCGACCCGCGCAAGTGCATCAAGTGCGGCCGCTGTATCGACGCCTGCCAGAACATGCAGGACGTCTGGGCGCTGTCTTTCATCGACCGCGGTTTCAAGACGCGCATGTCTCCGGCCGGCGACATAAAACTCGCCGAGTCACCCTGCGTGCGCTGCGGCCAGTGTTCGGCGCATTGCCCGACGGGCGCGATCTTCGAGCATGATGACACCCGCAAGGTCTGGGAAGCCCTGCAGGACCCCGAGAAGGTGGTGGTCGTGCAGGTGGCCCCGGCGGTACGCGTGGCGGTGGGGGAAGGCTTCGATTATCCGGTGGGTACCAATCTCACCAAGAAGCTCTATTCGGCTTTCCGCCGGTTGGGCTTCAAGGCGATCTTTGACACCAATTTCGGCGCGGACCTGACCATCCTGGAGGAAGCCGGCGAGTTTGTCGAACGCTTCGTCCATGGCAAGGCGCCGCTGCCGCTTATCACGACCTGCTGTCCGTCGTGGGTGGATTACATGGAGAAGTATTACGGCGATATGATCCAGCATTTCTCGTCTGCCAAGAGCCCGCACGAGATGGTGGGCGTTTTGTCGAAGACTTATTACGCGCAGAAACAGGGCCTCGACCCGTCCAAGATCGTGATGGTCTCGATCATGCCCTGCACGTCGAAGAAATACGAGATAACGCGCACCAACGAGATGTTCGCCTCCGGTTACCAGGACGTGGACTTTGCCCTGACCACGCGCGAGCTTATCCGCATGCTCAAGCACGCGGGTATCGATTTCCGCCATCTGCCTGACGAAGAGCCGGACAGCATCCTGGGCGACTACACCGGCGCCGGCACGATCTTCGGTGCCACCGGCGGCGTCATGGAAGCGGCTTTGCGCACGGCCTATTTCAACGTGACGGGCGAGAACCTGCAGGATGTGAAATTCCAGGGGGTCCGCGGTCTGGAAGGCGTCAAGGAGACCACTGTCAACATCAAGGGGACCGAGGTCAAGATCGCGGTGGCGCATGGACTGGCTAACGTCAAGTTCGTGATGGACAAGGTCCGCGCGGCCCTCAAGAACAACCAGCCGATCCCGTACCATTTCATCGAGGTCATGGCCTGCCCGGGCGGTTGCGTTGGCGGCGGCGGACAGCCTTACATGGTCACCGACGAGATCCGCAAGCAGCGCGCCAAGGGTTTGTACGACGAGGACGAGGCCATGACCAAGCGTTGCTCGCATGAGAACCCGTACGTGCAGCAACTGTACAAGGAGTTCCTGGAGAAGCCGTTGTCGCACAAGTCGCACGAGCTTCTGCATACGACTTACAAAGCGCGGCCGCTGTACGTGAAATAGGCGCGTTTACAATATTAGTTCGTCCTGACCCAAGGGTTTGCGCCTGCGGCTAGGGGCCGGAGAAGTCTGGTGATGTTTCCAGCCCGGTCCTGCTTACGCGGGGCCGGGCGTTCTTTTTAGGACTAAGGAGTATAAGGAAAGGATCGACATGGATAAGCGTCTGGGTTTTGTCGGGATAATTGTGGAAGACCGCAAGAAGGTCGCGCCTCTCATAAACAAGGTCTTGTCGGATTACGGGGACGAGATACTGGCGCGGGTGGGCGTGCCCTACAAGGAGCGGCACTGCTGTGTCATCACGCTCACGGTGGATATGACCACCGACGAGCTGGGCGCGCTGACCGGCAAGTTGGGGGCAATTGACGGCGTCACGGTCAAATCGGCTTTGGCGAAGAATTAATCAACGCGGGTTCTTTAGAGGATCAGACATACAAGTCGGTGAGGTCTATAAGGTCCATAAAGTCTGATGAGGCTGAGAGAAGGGCCGACCTTAAAGACCTTATCGATATGATAGACCTGAGTCTTTTCTCAGGGACGTAGTCGGCGGCTTAAACGAGGCCGCCTGGAAGGGATCAAAAATGAATAAGCGTCTGGAATCGGATATGTTAGGTCAGCGTGAAGTGCCGGCGGAAGCCTACTGGGGTATACATACCAGCCGGGCGTTGGAGAATTTTCCGCTCTCCTCCCGCCAGGTAGCGCCCGAGCTTATCCGCGCGCTGGCCCTGGTCAAGAAAGCCGCGGCCCAGGCCAACCTCGAGCTGGGGTATCTCCCGGCGGATATTGCCCGGGCGATCCTTGCTGCCTGCGACGAGATTGTGGCCGGAAAGCTCTCCGACCAGTTCCCGCTGGACGCCTTGCAGGGTGGGGCCGGTACTTCCACCAACATGAACGTGAACGAGGTCGTGGCCAACCGGGCGCTGGAACTTTTTGGGAGTGCGCGCGGTGATTATCAAAGGCTGCATCCGCTGGAGCATGTCAATCTGCATCAATCTACCAACGATGTTTATCCGTCGGCCTTGAAGGTCGCGGCCATCTTCGGTCTGCGGGAGCTTGGATCGGCGGTGGCAGCCTTGCAGGGCGCGCTGCAGCGCAAGGAGAAAGAGTTCGCGGCGGTGGTCAAGATCGGACGCACCGAATTGCAAGAGGCCGTACCCATGACGCTGGGGGCGGAGTTCTCGGCCTGGGCCGAGGCCGTGGCCCGCGACCGTTGGCGCACTTCCAAGTGCGAGGAGCGTTTGCGAGTGCTAAATCTGGGCGGCACTGCTATCGGTACTGGTTTGGGGGCGCCGCGGGAGTACATCTTTCGGGTGATCGAGAAGCTGCGCGAACTGACCGGGCTGGGCTTGTCCCGCGGCGAGAACCCCGTCGGCGAGACTGCCAACGCGGACGTGTTCGTGGAGGTGTCCGGCATCCTCAAGGCCTGTGCCGTCAACCTGGTGAAGATCTCCGGCGACTTGAGAATGATGAATATGCTGGGCGAGGTGCGCTTGCCATTGCTCCAGGCCGGCAGTTCTATCATGCCCGGCAAGGTCAACCCGGTGGTGCCGGAAGCCGTCACCCAGGCCGGGTTGGTCGTGATGAGTAATGATCTGCTGGTGACGGAGACCGCTTCCCGCGGGAGCGGCCAGATCGTGGAATTTCTGCCGCTTTTGGGCTGCGCGCTTCTGGAATCCCTGCAAATACTGGGCAGCGCCTGCCGTATCCTGGCCCGGCACATCGACGAGGTCCAGGCCGACGAGGCGCGCTGCCGGTATTATTTCAACCGCAGCCGGACGATCGTAACGGCCTTCCTCCCGGTCGTAGGTTACGAGCGGGCCAACGGACTTTTGCAAGACTTTGACGCTTCGGGTCAGACTGACCTGCGGGCGTTCCTCGCGGAGAAGCTCGGTGCTGAATTGGTCGACCGCACGCTGGCTCCGCACAACCTGATGTCCTTGGGGTACCGGAAATGAAGATACTGCGAGACCGTTTTACTTTGGCCGGCATTTTGTGTGTCCTTTTGTTTGCGCTGGACGTGTCGGTGAACCTGGGGGACTGGTGGGAGCTTTTATGGTTTTGTCCGGTGGCGTCGCTTTTGGCGGCCCTGGCTTTCTTCCGTCGGAATGCCTTGCTCCTGACCATCTGCCTGGTCCTGGCCGTCCCGGCGCAGTTGCCCTGGGTCTGGGATTTCCTGCTTTCTTTATTCGGCCTTGGTATGGGGCGGACCGAGGAGCTTTTGCGTTGCGGCCCGTTCATATTCTGGGGCTCGATCGTCGTTCACAGCGCGGTGGTCCCGCTGGCGGCCTGGGGGGTGTTCCGGCTGGGCTTTGACCGCAG
>JAAXVU010000143.1 GCA_013335325.1 Candidatus Omnitrophota bacterium
TCAGACGACCATTGCGGCCAAGTCAGTGCAGGCGGCCATGATATTAGCCGCACAGGAAAAGGAGCCGGAGTTTATTTTGTCCGGCGGAGAGCCGTTGTTGGCCTGGCGCACTACATTTGGCATTCTTACCAAGATAAGGCAGAAGTACGAATCGTCTTATCTCTCGGTGCAGTCGAACGTTACCCTGTTGGATGCCAGCAAGACAGCTGGGCTTAAGAAGATGGGCGCCAATATTGAGATCGGCATTGATGGGGATGAGAATACGACATTGGCCAATCGGCCTGGAGCCGAGGACTATTATCCTCAGGTGCGCCGCGCCTTGGAAAGTTTGAGTCAGTCCGGCATCCCCACCACCACCACGATGACGGTTTATCCTCATGGTGCAGCGAAGCTATCGGCCAACCTTGAGCATATCGCCAAACTGGGCGCTCGAAATGTAGAGGTGCATCCGGCTTTTCTCGAAACGTGGGACGCGCGTACCTCAAAGCAATTTCTTCAGGAATACCGTAAAGCGAGTGTCGAGGAGTTGCGTGGCCGCCGGCGCGGTCTGATCTGTCGGGACTACAGCTTGCCTGTCAGGGGTGCGTGGGATATGGTTATCTTGCCCAATGGTAAAGTGTTACCCAACTGGACATTCTTGTCGTTCGCGGAAAAAGTCCGACGTTCATTTTATATAATGGAATTGGCCAGCGGACGTCCGATCTTCTTACCACAAGCTGAAGAGTATTTTGATAAGTTGGCTCATTTTATAGCCGGGCACCGGAGCAAACAGGTTTCATATAGAGCTGTGAGTAATTATAATGCTGGCTTGGCGGCGAGGGAGCAGGGACGGCCTATCAAAGGTCTGACGGCTTATATCGACTTATGTCAAAAGATCGAAGAAATAGACTGGCAGATATTAAAGAGGCGGGAATGAAGCAAATACGATATGAATCCACTCTGGTCGAACAGGCTTTAGCGCCGGAATATGCTGCAACGCTGAAGGCGTATCTGGAGAAGGCGCACGGCCTGAACGATATCAAACCTTTGGTGCGCGAGTTTGAACGCGATTTTGCCGCTTATATCGGAGTTAAACATGCCATTGCCGTGAATTCTGGTAGTGATGCCTTGGCCATGATCCTGCGGGCGATCGGCATTAAGAAGGGGGATGAAGTCGTCATCCCGTCATTGACTTATCATGCGGTCGCGCTAGCGGTAGTGTACGCAGGCGGACGTCCGGTATTGGTAGATGCCAGTCGAAATGATTTGAATCTGGACGTTGAGCAGGTTGCCAGGGCAGTGACAAAAAGGACCAGGGCGATAATTGCCGCGCATATGTTCGGTCGGCCCTGTGATGTGGTCGCGCTGAAGGAATTATGCTGCAAAAAGAAGCTGGTTTTGATCGAAGACGTGTGCCAGGCGGAAAGCTCTTCCCTGGATGGCCGCAAGTTAGGCAGTTTTGGTGATTTGGCAGCCTTCTCCTTTTCTTACTATAAGCCGTTGTCGTCTTGCGGCGGCGGAGGCGGTATGGTGGTGTTTAACAACGAGAAATATTTACCGATCGCGGGATGGATGGATGATTGGCGGGACGACCCCGCGCTGCTTAAGCTGGGCCAGCGGTTTGCGCCATTATATTTTATGGATCTGTTGTCCTTGCGAGTTAAGTTCGCTCATTTGGCGAAGATCATTGAAGCGCGTCTCAAGGTCAAAGATCTCTATGAAAAAACATTGGCCAAGCTGAACGACATAAAGAGCTTTAAAGACAAAGCGGGAGCAGTGAGCGTTCCGCAGAACTTTGTGATCTATTGTGAGCGTCGGGACCAGCTTCTGGAGTTCTTAAGAGCTAATGGTGTGTCGGCACAGAAGCCGTATAAGCCGCTGCATTTAATGTCATCGTTTAAGACCCGCTCGTCAAAGCGCTTTCCTGTAAGCGATGAGTATTACCGGCGGGCTTTACATCTGCCGCTTTATTCCTTCATGAGCGCGGACAAGGCGACGATAGTGGTGTCGTTGTGCAAAGAGTTCCTTCGGAAAAGCCAGCAATGAAAATGCATGCCTTGACCCTGCCAGATACTATGCGGCTCAAAGGATTATTGCGAGAACGACCGCTGACCGGCCCGCGTATGGTCAATATTCATTTGCTCAATTCATGTGACCGGCGCTGCCGGTTTTGCTGGTATTTTTCTCCCTTGGTATCCTATCCATCCAAAAGACAGGCACTAGATTTCCAGGTACTGCAGCGTCTTTTGCATGACTGTGCCCACATGGGCGTGGAAGAGATAAATTTGGAAGGCGGGGAGATCGCGCTCTATCCACGAGTAGCGGAAGTGTTCGGGATAGTTAAGGATTTAGGAATGCGGCTGGCAGCCTATACGCATTTGGGCTATGGCCAGGATCACCTTGATTATTTATGGCGGGCGGACCGCCTGACAGTGAACTTGTCGGCGGCTAATGCTGGCTCCTATCGCAAGATCCACGGCGGCGACCATTTTGCGGATGTCATCCGGAACTTGCGGATCTTGCGTAAGGTCAGCCAGGCCAAGGGGCGGCCGTGCGTGGTCTTGACTTTTATAATTTATAAAGAGAACTTTCGCGAGATACCTGAATTTATCAAGCTCGCCAGGATGGTAGCAGCTGATCAAATTATTTTCCGTTTGTTCAAAGCTACCGTGGAGATGAGAACTCTCAGGCTGTCGTCAGCTGCGTTGGATGAGCTGAAGAGCATCCTTGCGCGTGCTGTACGAATGCAAGGCGGGCTTAAGACCAACCTGGAAGAGATCAAATGTATTTTAGATAATGGCGAATGGTTCCAGGACCGCCAAGAGTTGGAATGGGCGGGCAGACATAATGACCGTTTGTTTTATTACAATAATTTAGCCGGCGAGAAGAAGCCCTGCTATGCAGGCTGGTTCTTTGCTTACATTGATGAACGGGGCAGGGTTGTGGCCCCCTGTGATAATGTGGGAGTGTGCGTGGCCGGCAATATAAATAAGCAGTCGTTTCGGGATATTTGGTTCAATTCGGCCAAACTCCGTCGGGTACGAAAAGAGGCGCTATCAGGCGTCAACGTAGAAAGAAAACGCTGGATCGAATGCCGTTATTGCGGGCATGTGCAGTTCAATCGCAATATGCACGAGCGTCTGTCTCAAGCTGCTGTTCGTGGCCATGACGCAAGGGTGTGATCAGTCTAGATGCTGGAGTGGTGAAAGGTGTTTATGTTGCTGAGTGAGCAAGAACGACGCAAGCGTTATCTGTTAAGACTTTCCGGTGCTAGGGATGGCAAGGCGTACATCGGGCCGGCGGTCTTGCACCTGCACATTACCAATCGCTGCAATCTGGCTTGCCGGTATTGTTGGTATCATTCCCCGGGTAATCCGATGCGCCTATTACCCCGGCAGGATATGCCTCTTTCCAAGATAGCAAGGATCGTACGGGATTGCATTCAATTGAAAGTAGATGCGCTCTATCTGTCCGGCGAGGGGGAGCCGACCCTGCATCCGGATTTTAGCAAGATAATGTCCTTGCTAAAAGACGCGCCTATGGAAGTGACGCTATTTACCAATGGTACCTTCCCCCTGGCTTTGGTCAAGTATGTTGTGATGGCTGACCGGGTCATCATCAATTTTGCGGCGCCGGATCAACAGACATATGCCGCGGTGCACGGGCAGGATAGTTTTCGCCGGGTGGTCGGCAATATCGGCAGGCTGGTCCGATTCCGCGAAGCGCGCAATCAGGCATTCCGGATCGAGATCGTTTATGTTACCAATAAACGGAATCGGGATCTGGCCGGCGACATGGAAAAGTTCGCCAAGACACTGGGGGTCGATAATTTCGCCCCCACGGTCATGCAGTCTACGGTCTACAGCTCCGACCTGGTGACGGCCTATCCCGAATCTGGCCGGATGGTGGGCCGCGGCAGGCCATGCCAGGCCTGTTTTAACGGGTGGTTCTATGCCGCTTATACCCTGAATGGACAATTAAGTTTGTGTTGTCAGATCACGGAAATGGATATCGCGAACTTTAAGAAACATACTTTTAAGAGCGCCTGGTTATCCGAAGCCTTCAACCGGATGCGGATGGATGGTCGTAGCGGACGCCTGATCCGTCGGTTTGAAGAATGCCGGCAGTGCAGGGCGGCCGAACGCAATAGGATGACCTTGCGAGACATGGCGGCCGTCAAACGTTATGAATAAACCGGTCCTGTCCGACATCACACTGGAGATCATTAACCGGTGCCAATTGCGCTGCCGCATGTGCGGTATCGGCCGGGAACCGGTTGCCCGCCAGCTGTCAGCGTCGGCAGTGGTCGCTATATTCCAGCGGCTATCGTCAGCCTTCCGCATAAGGGGTGTTTCCCTGACCGGCGGGGAGCCGTTCTTGCATCCGGAAATTGAGAGGATGCTGGAATATTTCTCAGTCTGGCGGCAGGGAGATCGCGGCCTGCGGGTCGGCATCTATACGAACGGGATCGAGACTGGACGCATAGCGCGTTTGCTGGAAAAAAATTGTTTGCTTTGGCGAGGAATGGAATTCGGTATCAGTCTGGACGGGATGGAAACCACGCATGATCGTATCCGGGGGCGCGGGGCATTTCGCCGGACGCTCGAGACGGTCCAGCTGCTTGCCGGAAAATATAATGGATTCTTCCCTGCAGAGATAAAATTTACCATCACTTCGTTGAACTATCGGGAACTCGAGGCGGTATACGATCTGGCCAGGCAGCACGGGCTGCGTTTTTCTCCCAAGCTGGTCGAGGAAGGCGTTACGAACTATTACCATCGCGGGGGGCGGTCGGGCCGTTCTGGCCGGATCAGCATTCATGCCCGGCAGAAGCCGGCCTTGCAGCGTATGTTGCAGACGATCATGGCCAGAGAGCGACGGAGCCGGCAGCGGTCCGTCGATCTGAAGTTGCTAAGCTTGTTGTGGCGGCTGGTGGAGGGTGGCAAGGAACGGATCGTGCGCTGCGACACCCCGGCCCGCTGCCTGTTCGTGACTTCCCGTGGCGAGATATATCCCTGCTTGTACATGGAACCGGCCGGTACGATCTACAATTTGGGCTCAGGCTGGGCGGAGATCGGGCAGCGCCGTCAGGAGCTCGCGGCCGCCGGCCGGGAGGGTCGGTGCCCCGGTTGTCTGGCCTATCATGGTTTTCTGAAAGAATTCAATTCCAAATATATTGCTTGAGCAGAAACGCCAGGCCGAATGGGGTGGGTACGGGCCATATTATGCAGAAGATATCTGATGCAGAGCTCAAACAAAGAGAGCATTTGAGACGGCAAGGTGTCAAAGAGGGC
>JAAXVU010000144.1 GCA_013335325.1 Candidatus Omnitrophota bacterium
GATCGTTTGCGACCAGGCCGGTAACTTTCTTAATGTTCAGGAGCTCGGTGATCCGGATGATAAAAATAATCGCGGGAAGCTTTTTCCTGTTTGTCCGGATCTTTCTTTGCCGGAGATGAAGGCCGGCGGGTCGGGGTGCCGGCATTTCCTGGTGGATAATGTGGAAGTTGTGACCTTGCTGGGTAAGAACGGGGATGTCCGCCTCGATAGTGTTCTGGAAGATAAGGACCGCAAGAAGGCTGTTGCCAAACATGCCTTCTTTGCTTCCCTTTTGCGTAAAGCCGAGCAAGTGGCGCCGGAGTTGTCCGCGCTCGCGAATGTCCTGGATTCAAATGAGTGGCTCGCCGCAGTGCAAAAGGCTTTCTCCGAAAAGCGGTATAAGCCGACCGACAATGTAACATTTGCGGTTACCGGACGTGCCCCAATGTTCATCGTTGAAGATAATGTCTGGCACGAATGGTGGAGGGAGTTCCGTTCTGCACTGGGGGCAGGAAAGTCGGATAAGCAAGACGAAGCGCCAGAGGCGGATGGAGAGGAAGAGAGTGTCGGGTCAATGCGCTGTTTTGGCAGCGGCGAACTGGTTGATCCAGTTCCGGTCTGGCCCAAGGTCGAGGGGCTGTCCGACGTGGGCGGTCTCTCGATGGGGGACGCGTTAGCAAGTTTCAAACAGGAGTCCTTTGGCTCATATTTCCTGAGCCAATCGAGCAATTGTGCCGTTTCCGAGGATATCGCAGCGGCCAGTCGGGCCGGCCTTAATGATCTTATCAAACTGCATTCCCGCCGGCTGACCGGCTCCAAGGTTGTGCATTGGTATGCCGGCAAGGACAGCGTGCCGGACGACCTGGACCCGTTGAGCTGGCTAGTTGACGTGGAAGACGAGGATGGCAAAGAGCGCGATGCGCAGAAACGGGCAGCTTCGCTGCTGGATTCTGTGCGGAGCGGCGGACGTGCGGACCTGCTGGAGTACCGCTTTTATGCAATGACTTTGTCAGGCGCTTCCGGCCGGGTGATGGTGCGTGACTGGATGGAGGGTCGGTTTGACGACCTGGCCGCGAATATCGACGCCTGGTTCGACGACCTTTCCATCGTACAACGCGAAGGCGGCGAACTCGCCAAACGTCCTAAGTTTCTGGCCGTCCTCGGCGGGCTGGTGCGTGACCTGAAGGACATACCACCACCGGTGGAGGCCAAAATGTGGCGGGTTGCGGTACGCAATGAAGCGATTCCGCAATTCGTCTTGGCCCAGGCACTTATCCGCGTCCGCGTGGACATTATTCAGGATGAACCCGTCAGTCATGCCAGAATGGGTTTGTTGAAGGCTTATCATAAACGAAAAGGAGACATGGATATGCAACCATATCTGAACGAGGAGCACCCCAGTCCGGCGTATCATTGCGGACGGCTGATGGCGGTATATGCCGACTTGCAGCGAGCGGCACTTGGAGACGTTGGCGCCGGGGTGGTCCAGCGCTACTATGCCGCGGCCAGTTCCACGCCGGCATTGATCCTGGGACGCCTTGGTCGGGGCGGTCAGTTCCACCTGAATAAACTGGACAGCGGTCTGGCCCATTGGTATGAACAACGGCTGGCCTCTGTCTGGGGGCGTATAAAGGATGAACTGCCGCGGACATTGTCGTTGGAAGAACAGGGTCTTTTTGCTCTTGGTTATTATCAGCAGAAAGCTGTATCCCGTAAGAAGAACGATGACCTGAAAGTACACACTCAACAGGAAGGAGAATAGTCATGTCTAACCCTATTGCCAATCGTTACGAGTTTTTATTTCTCTTCGACTGCCAGAACGGCAACCCTAACGGCGACCCTGATGCCGGCAACGCCCCCAGGATGGACCCGCAGGATATGCGCGGGCTGGTATCCGATGTGGCGGTAAAGAGGCGTATCCGGAATTACGTCCAGATCCGGCGCGGGAACGCCCTGTCGGAAGACGGAAAACCAGGTCACGCTATATTTGTTGAGCAGGCGACCAATCTTAACAAGCCGATCTCCAAAGCCCACGAAGAGACCGGTGGGCTTCCGGACGGGAAGAAGGGGGCAGGGAAGGATAAAGTGGAGAAGGCCAAACAATGGATCTGCCGGAATTTCTACGACGTCCGCGCTTTCGGCGCGGTCATGAGTACCGGAGCCAATGCCGGGCAAGTGCGTGGTCCGGTTCAGATAGCTTTTTCCCGTTCAGTCGACCCCATTCTGCCTTTGGATGCTTCGGTCACAAGGATGGCAGTTGCCGAGACCATCAAGGGCGCTCAATCCAGCGCGGATTATCAGAAGTGGGAAGATGAACAGCCGGAAGACAAGCTCCGTACCATGGGCCGCAAGGCTTTGATCCCTTACGGGCTGTACGTGGGCAAAGGTTTCATTAGCGCCAATTTGGCTGATCCGGCACATGGCGGTACGGAGTTCTCCGACGATGATCTTAAACTGCTCTGGGAATCCATCCTTAACATGTACGAGCATGACCGTTCCAGCAGCAAAGGGTTGATGACAGTGCATCCCGAACATACTTTCGTATTCAAGCATGTGGGTACCGACAAGGATAAAGCTCAGCGTGCCCAGCAGGCCAAACTGGGCTGCGCTCCGGCGCACAAGCTTTTTGACCTGGTGGAAAGCCGGATCACGCATGTCAAGGAGCCGCGTTCGATAAAAGATTACGGTAAGCTCCCGACACCGGCAGATCTCAAATCTTTGTTGCCCGCTGGCGTGGAAGTGTACAGGATGGACGAGCTGGTTTGACAGGATCACTTGTTGCTATCTGGTCGGCTGATGTTTGGCGACAGCCGTCCTGTTGTACGCGTCGCTCGCACCCCCGCGCTTCCCCCGGCGCAGTTATAACCGTATTGCATTCAGGAGGTCGTGATGAATACTCAAGCTGAAATGGCTGTTTTTGAACAATACTGGATACGCCGCGTGTTCGATGAGGAGGCCGGGGTATGGTATTTCTCGGTGGTCGATGTTGTCCAGGCCCTGCTCCAGCAGGCCGACTATCAGGTTGCCAGGAAGTACTGGAACAAGCTTAAGGAGCGACTCACGGCAGAGGGTAGCCAACTGGTGACAATTTGTCACCAGTTGAAAATGGTGGCCGAGGACGGCAAGATGCGTTCGACCGATGTAGCCGATGCCGAGACCCTTCTGCGTTTGGTCCAGTCCGTCCCCAGTCCCAAGGCAGAGCCAATAAAGCTTTGGTTGGCCAGGGTCGGTCACGAACGCATGCAGGAGCTGGTCGACCCGTCTCTGGGACTGGACCGCGCCCGCGCTGTCTGGAAAAAGCACGGCCGCAGCGAGAAATGGATCCAGCAGCGGATGATGGGGCAGGAGACGCGCAGCAAGCTGACCGACTACTGGCAAGACCACGGGATCAGGGAAGGGGAGGAGTTCGCCATCCTCACCAATATCATCCATGAGGAGTGGTCCGGGGTAACTGTGGCGCAACACAAGGATATGAAGGGGCTGGACCAGCATAATTTGCGCGACCACATGAGCGAGGCAGAGCTTATCTTCACCGCCCTGGCCGAACTGTCTACCCGTCAGATCGCGGAGAGTGTGCAGGCGCGCGGCATGCCGGACAATGCCGAGGCCGGCAGAAAGGGCGGCGGTATCTCCAGGCGGGCCCGGCAGGAGTTGGAGCAAAAGACCGGACGCAGGGTAGTCACTTCCGCCAATTATCTCCCTCCTGCTTCCGGCGGAAAGAAAAAGAGGCTGGGTAGCTGATGCATAACGAAGACGACCTCTTGCCGATATCGGCGCTGCAGCACCTGGCTTTCTGCCCGCGCCAGTGTGCGCTTATCCACATCGAGCAGGCCTGGGCCGAAAATGTTTTTACCGCCGAGGGACGTGTAATGCACGACAAGGCGCACGACGACGATGCGGTCGAGACGCGTGACGGCGTGCGCATCGAGCGCGGCATGTCCTTGCGTTCTCTGGCTCTGGGGCTTATCGGCAAGGCCGACGTGGTCGAGTTCCACCGTCCAGCGGATGGCAAGGTGTGGACACCATTTCCGGTGGAATACAAGCGCGGCAAGCCCAAGGCAGATAACTGCGACCGCGTCCAGCTCTGCGCGCAGGCCCTGTGCCTGGAGGAGATGCTGGCCGTCGATGTCCCGGCCGGGGCGCTCTTTTACGGCAAGACCCGCCGGCGGGAAGATGTGGCCTTCGATGCTGCCCTGAGAGTGGAGACCTCTGACATGACCAGGCGCCTGCACGAATTCGTCCGGGCCGGAGTCACGCCGTCTGCGGTATATGACGTAAAGTGTGAGGCGTGTTCGCTTATTGCTCTGTGCCGCCCGCGGGCGATGGAACGGCGGTTAAGTGTGGAGGCATATCTGCGCAGCTCCCGGGAGGAACCATGAAGAAATATCTGAATACGCTTTTTGTCACCACCCAGGGCGCCTGGCTTAACAAGGAAGGCGAGACAGTGGTGGTGTCGGTCGAGAAAGAGACGAGATTGCAGATCCCGGTCCATACACTGGGCGGTGTGGTCTGTTTCGGACAAGTGGGCATGAGTCCTCAGCTCATGGCCTTTTGCGCCGAGAGCGGGGTGACGGTGTCGTTTTTGAGCGAGTACGGTCGATTCTGGGGCAGTGTGCGCGGAGAGGTCTGCGGCAACGTGCTGCTGCGCCGGGAGCAGTACCGACGGGCCGATGACGATGCGGCCAGTGTGGCGTTGTCCCGCGCGTTCCTGACCGGAAAATTTTATAACGGCCGCTCTGTGCTGGAGCGGGCCCTGCGCGACCACGCCGGCAAGCTGGATGCAGTCGCTGTGGGGGAGGCCTCCGGCCGCATCAAGTATGCTTTGGGACAGCTCGATCGCGGCTGGACGCTGGATGGCCTGCGAGGGCTGGAAGGCGATACCGCTCATTCCTACTTCGCGGCCTTCGATCATCTGATAGTGGCGCAGAAGGATAGTTTCCGCTTCGATGAGCGCAACCGCCGGCCGCCTCTCGACAACGTCAACTGTCTTTTGTCGTTCCTCTACACTTTGGTAATGCACGACGTGCGTTCCGCGCTGGAGACGGTGGGGCTGGACCCTTACGTCGGGTTCCTGCACCGCGACCGTCCCGGGAGGCCGGGTCTGGCGTTGGACCTGATGGAGGAGTTCCGGCCGTTTATCGCCGACCGGCTGGCTTTGTCGCTTATAAACCGCGAGCAGGTGACGGCCAAAGGTTTCCGGCGTTCGGGCTCGGGTGCGGTCCTGATGGACGACGA
>JAAXVU010000014.1 GCA_013335325.1 Candidatus Omnitrophota bacterium
CGCAGGCGATATTTGACAAGAAGCCTACTGTAAATGCTGCCTGGAAGATTATTGGCAGCGTTATGGTCTTTCTTGGAATTTTCTCGGTTATTCACTTTGTGACTTGGTTTGTGCGTTCTTCACGTGAGCGTAAGCAGGAAGTATTGAAAGAAGCTGAGAGCAAGGATCAGGGAGAACAGCATTCCTAATAAGTTCGGCGGAGATTTATGAGCATAAAATTGCAATACACAGAAGTGGGTTATGTGAAAGCCATCCGGGGCTGTATTGTTATAGTCACGGGTTTTCGTAACTGTATAAATGGACAGCTTATTCAGTTTGGTTACGGCACCATGGGCATGGTGGTAGGTTTTACTGAGAGCGAGGCGCAGGTCCTGATATTAAAGGAAGCGGAGAAGATCCGTACAGGTCAGGAGGCTTTGGCTTCCGTGGAACCGCTGGTTACGCCGGTTGGCAAGAATTTTATCGGGCGGATTGTCAATCCTTTGGCTGAACCGTTGGACGGACTGGGCCCCATACAACAAGACGCTATGGCGCCCATATTCCCCGACTCTCCACCAATTCTGGATCGGCAGCCGTTGAACAAGACTTTGGAAACAGGCATCAAGGTTCTGGATGCCATGATCCCGATAGGGCGCGGACAGCGCGAGCTAATTCTGGGCGATAAGATGACGGGCAAGACCACCTTTGTGACGGATACTATTGTTAATCAGAGGGAAACTGGGGTTATTTGTATATATTGCGGTATAGGCAAGGCCCGTTCCGGTCTTGCTAAGGTGGTTCAGTTGTTCAAGGATCGGGGATGTTTCGCCTATAGCATTATTGTTTCTGCATCTGCATCTGCACCGCCAGGACAACAATACTTGGCGCCTTATGTGGCCTGTTCGCTTGGAGAATATTTTATGCAGCGCGGACAGGATGTGTTTATTGGTTTTGACGACTTTACCAAGCATGCCTGGGCTTACCGAGAGATTTCACTGCTGCTGGGAAGACCTCCAGGCCGTGATTCCTACCCAGGGGATATTTTTTATTTGCATTCCAAGATGATTGAACGCGCCTGCTTCTTGTCTCAAGAGAAAGGCGGGGGATCGATGACTTTCTTTCCTATAGTCGAGATATTGGAAGGCGACCTGACTGCTTTTGTGCCATCGAACTTGGTTTCGATGACTGATGGCCAGATTTACCTTAGTGCCCAGCTTTTTGGAGAAGGACAAAAGCCAGCCCTAGATTTGGGGCTTTCAGTGTCTCGTGTGGGATCAAAGGTACAGTGGCCGGCTATCAAGTCCCTCTCAGGCCCGTTACGACTAGAATATCTGCAATATCGCGAATTGTTGCGTCTTTCCAAGTTGAAGACTTCAGGCCAGTCGGAAGATATGAAGCAGAAGCTAAAGCGTGGGGCTATTCTAACAGCTATTTTGCGGCAGTATAAAGACACTCCGGTTTGCCAGGAGATGCAGGTTTTGATTTTCTACGCTTTCAATAAAAAGTATATGAATGATTTTTCCATCGCGCAGGTAGACGCCTTTCAGAATGGATGCCTGGAGTATGTCAAAAGTACCAAACCAGAATTGTTGACTATTTTGCGCGAACGTCGCAAGTTGGATGCAGAAATTGAGAAAATGTTGGATGAGGTTATTACTAGTTTCTCATCCCAAGTCATGAGTCAGGCCCAAAAGACTGAGGATGAGTAGACGGTAAGAACCAAGAGTTGTAGGCTTGGACTAGACACCTTAGAAAGCACGTTATGTCGCTACAATATAAAGGCACCTTTCGTTGTGTAATCATTAGCGCCAAGCGTTTGATCTTTGAAGATGAAATCAACAGTCTTTTTATTACAGGTGATCGTGGAGAGTATGAGTTGTTAGCGTATCATTATCCTTTGATCGGTATTGTTCAAGGCGACATCGTCATTGATTGGGAGAAGAGGTTGTCAGTCAAAGGCGGGGTAGTGCGTTTTTTCGCCAATGAATGCAATATCATGATTGAGGAAGCGCCGGCCAAGCAAACGAATGGTGATTAGGGGAGTGTCATGCTAGCTGAAACATTTATTATTATTACGGTGATGTTTATTGCTGTGATGGGGCCCTCTGTCGTAATAGCAGTATTGGGTTATGCTGTAATTAAAGCCCTCAGTCGTAACCCGTCGGCAGCTTCCAAGATCTTTATGGGCATGGCGATCATGCTGGTATTTGTCGAGGCCATATCAATAGTTTCTATTTTGGTGATCTTTCAGCTGTTTGCGAGGTAGGGGATGCATTTTCAGTATTGGACCGAAGGTTTTATATTTATAGGGTTATTTGCTCTGGTCATTGCTTTGCCTTGTTTAATGGTAGCTTTTCTTGGCACTCGTTTGATTAACCATATTGGTCAATACCCATCGAAAAGTGCTAAGCAGCAATTAATAGTATGCGCGCAACTGTTTGCAGTCGAACTTGTATCTTTTGCAATACTAGCGGTTTTTTATCATATATTCTCTGATTAACAAAGGAGCCGGTCATGACGTTGGAATTGATCGTTCAATTTTTTATTCTTACTGCGATCGTATCGGGTGTCATTATTCTTGTCTTACATCGTGTGTTTGTTTCCAGTGTGGACGGCGCAAAACAGCGCTTGGAACGCGATGCAGAGTCGGCCCGTGCCCGTGAAGCTGAACTGAACCGCAAAATTCGCCAGGCGGATGAAGAGCTGAGTGCGCGTAAAAAAGAAATGGATCAGATAGAGCAGAGGATGAAAGGACAATTGGAGGAAGAGGCCAATAAGCATCGCGATGAGCTGGTCAATAAAGCCCGTGCCGAAGCGGAAGAGATTATCGCCAAAGCCCAGACTGCTGCTGAGGGCTTGCGTAAGGATATCGAGAAGCAAATGGAACTTAAGATCATTGATTATTCCACAAAGATCTTAAACATTATTCTTTCTAATAAATCCAGAGCGTCTTTTGAGAAAGATCTAGTCGAGGAGTTTGTTGCCCAGCTTAAGGATATTGATATGTCCAAGATTAGCTTGGAAATAAAGAAAGCAGAAGTGGTGACGGCATGCGCCTTAGCAGATTCCGACTTGCGGCGGATAGCAGATATAGTCAAGAACAAGACCGGCAGGGAAATCACGTTGGAGTCTAAACTTTCAGATGAATTCCTCGCTGGCGTGGTGGTCAAGTTCGGCAGTTTACATTTAGATGGTAGTATACGAAATGCTATCCGGGAATCGGCTATCGTCCTTAAGGGCGAGGTCGAAAAGGGGAATTTCAAAAGGTGACACGCTTGAAGCGAGCCTGCCATGGGTAAAGCCAATAAGGTGAAGAGGGAAATGGTGGAGGTTCGCGACCTCGTTGACCTAGTGCAGGTGCTTAAGGATATAGCGGACATGAAGTTCCATGATCTGTTTGCTAAGCGTGGTGGCTTTCAGCGTTTCGGGGAGTCTTTTTCAGAATTCTTTCGGCTGCTTAGAAATACCGAAGTGGTGCATCCGCTTATTTCTAACGACAATTCGAATACTTGTATTGTCGTCATCACCACTGAAGAAGGTTTTGTAGGTGATCTGAATAATAAGGTGGTGGTTAGAGCTATTGAGGAGCGTGAACATTATCCGGAAGCGATGTTTGTGACTGTCGGTCGCAAGGGAGTAGCGAAGCTCGAGATGATGGGCGTTAAGAACGCCAAGACGTTTGAGGAGATCGCTGAGAAGGGGATGTACGAGATCGCAATTCAGTTAAAGGACTTCTTGGTAGAGCAGGTCATGCAGGGAAAGATCGGAAAAGTCTTGGTGGTGTATCCGTGGCCCAAGGATCTTCAGACGGTAAAGGCTAGGGTAGTCAAATTGCTGCCTTGCGAATTTATCATGCAGCAGCAGGTACAGAAGGTTGAGCAGTTGGCCAAGGTCATCGAGGAATCAGATCCGCTGGATATCATTGGTTATCTGGCCAATCTATGGATATCATCAAAGATTTATGAAATCATGTTCGACACAAGTATAGCGGCGGTGTCAGCACAGTCTCAACAGCTAGAAAGCAGCGTTGGAAATGTCCGTAAGGAAGCCGGGGCGGTGAAGCTGAAATATCGCAAGGCGCGCAAGGGCGATATCGACAAGAGTCTCCGCGAGGTGTTTTCTTCAAGGATGATGACAGTAAAGCAATAACAGGGACTTTATGAGCCAGACACAGACCAATATTCAGGATCGTAAATCTTCAGGGCGCGTTGTTGCAATACAAGGGCCAGTTGTGGATGTCGGCTTTCACGAGGGGGAACCGTCTCCAGCTGTCTACGATTGCATTGAAGTGTGGGCCTACGATGGGAAGAAGATCACCCTTCAATGTGCCGAGCACCTGGGGCACGGGCTTGTTCGCTGTATTTCTTTGCAAGATACTCTTAATCTGCAGCAGAACGCTCCATGTTATTGCACTTATAAGCCTATTGCCGTACCTATCGGGGACGGCTGTTTCGGTCGGGTCATGGACACTTCCGGTAGACCGCTGGATAACGGCGGTAAGTTTGAAAATTGTCCCAATCTGGTACCTATTCGCCAGATGACCCGGGAGGTTACGTTTGATTTAAAAAGCCGTAAGCGTGAAATTCCAGAGCTGTTGGAAACAGGTATCAAATATATCGATTTATTGTATCCGTTAATAAAAGGTTCCAAAACTGGAGTCATAGGAGGCGCCGGTTGCGGCAAGACAGTTATTATTCTTGAGCTGATTAATAATATCGTCAAAGCTCATGGTGGCGCATGCGTTTTTACTGGTATCGGTGAGCGTATTCGGGAAGGAAATGAACTTTATTACGAATTACACGAAAGCAAACTGTTGCATAAGGTCATGCTGGCATTCGGGCAAATGGACCAACCGCCGGGCGCTCGTGCTGAAGTAGTCAATGCGGGGCTTACCATGGCTGAATATCTTGTAGCCAAGAACAAGGACGTTCTCCTTTTCATGGATAATCTTTATCGGTTTGTGCAGGGCGGGCAAGAGGTCTCCACTCTTTTAGGCCGCGTTCCGGCTGAGACTGGTTATCAGCCGACGATGGCTTCCGAAGTCAACGCGGTTCAGGAGCGTATCCGTTCCATAGATGCCGGTGGTTCTATTACCGCTATGCAGGCAGTCTATGTACCGGCCGATGACATGACTGACCCGGCAGTTGTGGCTATTTTCGCAACCCTCGACGGCAATATCGTGCTTTCACGTGACCTGGTTCAGCGCGGCATGTATCCTGCCATAGATCCGTTGCAAAGTTCCTGCACCAACCTGGATACCGCCGTGGTTGGACGCCGGCATTATGATGTATCGCAGCAGGTTATCCAGCACTTCAATAAGCACAATGCTTTGAAGCGCATCGTTGCGGTTATTGGTATCGAAGAATTGAGCAAGGACGATCAGATGGTCTACAAACGTGCCGAGAAGCTGTATAACTTTATGACTCAGCCGTTTGCGGTTTCCGAGGTCTTTACCGGCAAGAAAGGTGAATATGTTGAACTGGAAGACAATATTGCTGGTTGCGAACGTATTCTCGCCGGAGACTATGATCATCTGGAAGCGCAGGATTTTTATATGATCGGCAAAGCGCCGAGGATCTAAAGATGTTGAAGTCAGCGGTTCATAAGGCAGTTTGTGACGCGCTCCTCAAGAGTTCCCTCCTAGATGAACCCAATCTGCAGAAGTATGCCGCTGAAGCCCAGCGCCTGAATCAAAAGATATCCATTTATCTGGTCCAGCAGGGTATTCTGAAATCTACGCCGGTACTCAAGGCTTTGTCGGCCCATTTTCGCCTGGATATCGTGAATCTTAAAGCGGTCAATGTCGAGCGTTCGGTTATCGATAGGGTCCCGGTCAAGTTCGCTTCTTATTATCGTTTTATGCCTTTGGTCATCGACGGTAATCGCTTGACGGCCGCAGTGGCAGAGCCACTTGATATTCACAGTCAGGATGATATACGTGCTCATTTAGGACTGGAGCCGCGTTTTGTGCTGGCTTCGACTTGGGATATCGATGAGGCGCTCAAGCGTTATTATGGACTGGCTTCGGAGACCATTGATCAAATTTTGACGCGGGATCCACAAAAGCGCTCGGTCTCCGCAGATGCGCGTTCTATTCAGATTGAGGATATCGAGAAGCAGAGTGAAGACCCTTCAGTCACAAAGCTGGTAAACCAGATAATACTCGAGGCCTATCAGAAGCGGGCGACGGACATTCACATAGAGCCTTACCGCAACCGGGTACGTTTTCGTTATCGTATCGACGGGGTTTTGTTGGACGCCAACCTTCCGGCAGAGGCCAAGCATTTCCTGTTGGCTATTATTTCGCGTATCAAGATCATGGCGAACCTGACCATAACCGAGAAGCGCTTGCCGCAGGATGGCAGTGCGGTGGTGCGTGTCAAAGATCAGACGCTGGACCTGCGAGTTTCCACGATACCAACCCAGCACGGGGAAAGCATGGTCATACGTCTTTTACCTACGACTACTACTTTGTTGGACCTGGAGAAGTTGGGATTCAATGCCGATAATGCTGGAAAATTTCGCGAGCTCATCAAGCGTCCGCACGGTGTGATATTTGTCACCGGACCAACGGGGAGCGGTAAGACTACCACGCTTTACGCCTGTCTTAACGAGATAAACGACCCAGCACGTAAGATCATCACTATTGAAGATCCCATTGAATACGAGATGGAAGGTTTGACACAGATACAGATAAACCCGGCTGTCGACTTTGGGTTCGCTACAGGTTTGCGTAGTATTCTGCGCCATGATCCGGATATCCTCATGGTGGGTGAGGTGCGTGATCGCGAGACAGCTGATATTGCCATACGCACAGCTTTGACGGGACATCTGGTTTTCTCCTCATTACATACCAATGATGCTGCCAGTGGTGTGACGCGTCTGGTAGACATGGGGGTGGAGCCGTATCTGGTGGCGTCTAGCGTACAGGCCTTTGTGGCTCAACGCCTAGTTCGGGTCATTTGCCCGCACTGTAAGGAAGAAGATACTGAGCCTTTGGCCGAGGTCCGGCGGGATATGGCTGCTAGTCTGGGTCTTGCGTCGGGTGCAGAGATCAAGATATTTCGCGGACGTGGTTGCGAACAATGTAACAATACCGGATATTTCGGCCGAACAGCAATCTATGAGATATTGGAAATCAATGAAGCCATCAGGTCCGCCATTCTGGACAAGCCGCGCGCAGAGGAGATCAAACGTATAGCCGTACGGGTCGGTATGCGCACGTTGCGTCAGGATGGCTGGCAAAATGTGATCGCCGGCGTTACGACCCCTGCTGAGGTTATGAACGTAACTCTAAGAGAAGATCTTGAGTCGGCGCCAGTCATGTTAAAGTCGCAAAATTTTATTGGACGACGTGAACGCCCATTGTTTGTCGGGCGGGCTACGTCTCACGAACTGCGATCTTATCCGCGTTTGGAACGCGACATCAAGGTAGAGTATCGTATTATTGAGAGTGATGGCAGCCGTCCGGGGCAGACTGCCTCTGTTATGACCAGGGACCTGAGCGCGGCCGGTCTAAGTTTTCTCACTGAACAGAGCCTGTTAACTGGTGTCATGCTGTCTCTTCGGATCGATTTGGAAGATGGGGAAGCGCCTTTAGAATGTTTGGCGCGAGTTATTCGTGTTATCAAAGATGTCGCCTCCCGGCAATTTACCGTTGCTGTCTTTTATCATGATATAGCACCCGTCGACAGACAGCGTCTGATCCATCTGTCCCGGGATAAATAACGGACAGTATCCTGGTGAGCTATGCCCCTTTTTATTTATAAAGCCAAGAAAGAGAATGCCGAGACTGTAATCGGGGAGATTCAGGCCCGGGATGCGGAAGAGGCCGTCGAGCTGGTAAGTCGCCTGGGGCTGCTGCCGGTATCTGTCGAGGAGAAGGGCGCTGTCGGTGTAGCAACCACTGGCGGGCGCGTTGATGGGCATATCAGCCGTCGGGATATTCTGGCGTTTACCAGTCAGCTTGTTAGTCTGCTCAAGGCGGCTGTTCCGCTGCTTAAGTCCGTTGAGTTATTAGCCGGCAAGACGCGGAATGCGCGCCTGGCACGGGTGCTGGCTGATGTGGTGCAGAACATTCGTAACGGTAAGACCTTTTCTTCCTGTCTCGAGGATCATCCGCAGGTATTTCCGCCCTTGTATGTTGCCATGGCCCGGGCCGGCGAGGAAGGCGGTCGGATGCGGGAGATGTTGGCCGAAATGGCCGACTATTACCGCAAGCAGGAAGATATGGCCATGAAGCTGCGTTCTGCGCTGACTTATCCTGCCGTCATGCTGGTGGTGGGTACAGGCACTGTGCTGTTTATTCTGACTTTTGTGTTGCCGAAGATCCAAGTGCTTTTCCGAGACTTGCACAATGCTTTACCTTTGCCCACCCTGATCGTGCTTAAAATGAGTGAAATTGTTCAAAAAGGTTGGCCGGTTATGCTGCTGGTAACAGCCGTATTCGCTTTGTCTTGGCAATATTTAAGCCGAACAACAGCTTTTAGAAGGATTTGCGGACGGTTGATATTTACTCTTCCGGGAGCCAGGGATTTTGCACTTAAAGTCGAAATGCAGCGGTTTACTCGCACTATGAGTCTGCTTTTGGCAGGAGGTATTCCTATTTTGCGTGCTTTGGCTTTGTCAATACCGACGCTGGCCAACGAGGCATTGAAAGACGAGTTGCGTAAATGTCAGGGATTGATTGAGGACGGAGTTGCTTTTGGAGACACGTTGCGTGATTCGCCGCTTATTCCGGATCTCTTGCCTTCGTTGATAGCTGTAGGCGAGGAGTCAGGGACACTTTCCCAATCGCTCAAGGACATCGCCGAGACCTATGAGCAGGAGATAAGTGAGAGTACCAGGGCGATATCGACGCTGCTCGAGCCGGTATTGATATTGGTGGTTGGCGTGGTAATTGCATTCATTGTGTTCGCTATGCTGATGCCCATTTTTCAAATGGATATCTTTGCGAGATGAACCACCGGCATGGCAGTGTACAGCCTTGGTTGCGGCGAATGCTTGTTTTGGTTTTACTTGCAGCGCTTTGGGGATTAGGACGGTATGAGGTTGCCTGCGCCGAGGATGTTTTCCGCGAAGTGCAAGGTGATCATTTTATTGTAAAATATTTGCTTGCTGATGAGCGCGAGAACGCGTTGCGTATCTTGCAGCGTGCTGAAGATTACTATAAACGTGTAGCCGATGGCATCGGGTATAGTCGGTATCAGGAATATTGGACATGGGAGCGTCGGGTTAACATTGTGCTGTATCCCGATCAGATGTCGTATGCCAGGTTTACCGGACAGCCGGTATGGTCTAAGGGCTATGCCAGTCGGGACTCCAGACTGTTTCATTCCAAGGTGGTCGTTTCCTACGATGATCAGCCTGATTTCCTGGAAGAGATATTGCCTCACGAGATAACGCATTTGATGGTGTGGGATTTTCTGGGTTTTACCCGTAAGGTGCCTATCTGGTTTGAGGAGGGCCTCGCTCAATTGGAAGAACAGGGCAAGAGGGATGTTGTGCAGGAGGCCATGCAGGGAGTGGTGGCCGCTGGTAATGCTATTCCGTTTACAACATTCAATTCCCTGAATATTACCAGCATACAGGATCAGACGCGGGTTTCCCTTTTCTATGCGCAGAGCTTGTCCATAGTGGACTTTATGTTGACCAGGTACGGAAAGGATGCCTTTCGTCATTTTTGCCGCGAGTTACGTCAGGGTGGCGAATTTGAGGAATCCTTGGCACGGGCTTATCCGGCAATATTTCGGACGTTATTTGATCTTGAGTGGAAATGGAAGAATTATTTGCAGAACGATTTTATACCAGGAGGTAGCAAATGAGACGTGACGGGGGTTTTACGCTGGTTGAGATCATGCTGGTCGTGCTTATTATCGGGGCATTGGCTGCGATGATCGTGCCGCGTCTGTCAGGACGTTCCGAGCAGGCCAGAGCAGCGGTAGCCCGGGCGGATATCCAGACCAACATTGCGACGGCTCTTAAAATGTACGAGTTGGACAACGGAATGTTCCCGACGACAGCCCAAGGCTTGCAAGCGTTGCGAGAAAAGTCGGCAGCCAGTCCGGTCCCGCGAAACTGGCAAGGCCCGTACCTGGAGAAGGATCCGGTTGATCCTTGGGGCAATCCTTATGTGTATGTATCTCCGGGGACACATCGTGCTGATTATGACCTTTATTCCAAGGGCAAGGATGCCAATTCCTCTGACGGATACATTACTAACTGGTAGCCGGGCTGGCGGCGGGTTGCGCTGCAGGCGGAAGCACTGTGCCGGACTGACATTCGTGGAAGTCATGTTGACGGCTGTGATTCTATCTGTCGGGCTGGTGGCGCTATATCGTTCTTTCTTCATTGCGGCCGACGTCGTTCGGCATCTCACCAACCGATTGTATGCTATTAATCTGTTGGAAAACAGGATAACTCTGATCGAGCGTAATTTTCGTTCCCTTAAGGACTTTGACATCGGTCCTATGACGGAAGAGGTGTTGGTGGACAACAATCCTGTCCGGTTTCAGTACCAGGTGCAGTTGCGTCCGGTCGGTAATCTTTTGACCGTATTCCAGTTGGATCTGACGTTGTCATGGGAAGAGCGTGGGCGCGCCCGAAACATTGCCCGTTCGGCGTATTTCTCGGGAGTGACTTCGCTGGAAAAGGGAGGCGCTAAATGAGTATATTGCTCCGCCTGCCATGCAAACGTTCTGAAAGAAAGTCAGGCTTTACTTTGGTAGAGGTACTTTTGGTTACCGCGATCTTTGCTTCTATTGGCGTTGCGGTCTTTACTTGTTTGTCTAACGGCCTTAGGCTGTGGACGCGAACTCAGCGTCTAGTGGTGGAGGAGGATGCGACGGTTCTTTTCGAGCGTTTGGGCGGGGATCTGCGCAATGCGTTTCTGTATTCCCGTATCCCTTTCGAGGGAGATATGGGACAACTGGCTTTTCCTACTGTTGTTTATACTCCGGCAGACCGTATGAGTTCCCGGGCACGGGAAGGTTACGTCGAGCAAGTGGGTATGGTGAGGTATTTTCTTGATTCTTCCAGCGGACGTGTTTTACGTGCCCAGGCGAATTATTCCCAGGCAACGAGGGGCAGCGGCGGGCCGGCGATAGTGATGGTAAACGGGGTCAAAGATTTTCGTCTTCGGTATTTTTATGCCGGCAGTCTCGAGCCCTCCATGACTGTGCACGACAGTAGCAGTTTGCCGGTTGGGGTGGAGGTAGAGTTGAGTTTTAGCGACAAGGTGTTGAAACGATATCTGCCTATTCCGGCGGGGTCTTGATATGTGCATTGGTTCCGACCGCAGAGGTTTTGTTTTAATATTTACGTTGTGGGTGCTGGGCTTTCTCTCCATCCTGGCGTTGGCCGTTGGTCTTGGTTCGCGGCAGAAGATTGCTTTACTGGAACGTTTGGAAGACCGCAGTCGTGTGCGGTTGGCGGTCGAGGCCGGTGCCAAGAAGGCAATGGCTCTCTTGGTGGACGATTTGGAGAACAGCCAGTTGGTAATGACAGTCCAGGCCAAGTCGCGGCGCCACAACAATCATTCCGAATTGGCCGGTATTGCTGTAGGGGAATATTCCTTCGATGTGGTCTACGACACTGTAGATGAACGCTCCGGCATGGTAGGGGAGCGTTTTGGGTTGGCCGACGAGCAGTCCAAGCTGAATCTGAACACCGTAGACCGCGACACACTGGCCCGTCTGTTGTCTGACGTACTTAGCATGGGTGTGCAAGATGCCAAGAGCCAGGCCGAGGCTATTATCGACTGGCGCGACTTTGGCAAACACGAGGCGGAAGGTTTCTTCAGCGATGATTATTACAAGAACTTGGAATATCCTTATGAAATGAAAGAGCAGAACTTTGAACGTATTGACGAGTTATTGCTGGTGAAGGGAATAGACAGTGATAAGTACGCCAGGCTTTTGCCATACCTTACGGTTTGGGGGGACGGAAGGGTAAATGTTAATACTGTTTCGGGGAGAGTGCTGGAAGCGCTGGGCCTGGAAGCGGCGGTGACGGAGAAATTGCTTAAGGTGCGTCGCGGACAGGATGCTTTGGAGTCGACCGCGGACGACCATATCTTTTTTCGTACTTTTGACATAGCCGCGGAGGTCAAGGCCGTGATCCCTTTGGAGGAACGCGAGCTTCGTCAGATCGACGCCCTCAATACGCGTAATGTGCTTTCGACGAATTCATTCCTATATTCCGGCCGCAGCCGGGTTGCCCTCCCGGAAGGTCGCGGAGTTGGCGCGGAGGTGTGGTTCGTTCTCGACGCGTTGGCCAATAAAATTGTATATTGGTATGAAAAATAAATTAGTTTTGGGTTGATTGCCGGAAAATGCTTAGTCTATAATGTACACATCAAATGCGGAGAAAACATGAAGCTTAAGCAGTCGCGATTCATCAGCATCTCGATAAGTTCAGCGGTTGTAAAGACAGCCTTGGTACAGAGCTCCGGACTTGTCGAAAAGCTGGCCCGTCGGGATGTGGACAAAAGCGGACCAGACGCAGCCCTGCGTGTCGCTCTGGAAGGTTTTCCGGTTAAGGGCGCAGGCGTATTATGTGTAATCCCCGGCGATGTTGCTACTACCAAGATCCTGGAAGTGCCTTCCGCAGACCGAGAGGAAATTGAATCTATTCTAGCTTTACAAGCCTCCCGGCATACGCCTTTCAATAAGGACGAAATTTTAACCAGCTATATAAAGCTCGGCGTACCTAAGCCGAATTTTACCCGAGTGCTGCTCATCGTTGTGAAACGTGAGACTGTCAAAGACAAGCTGGCGATCATCAAGCGGGCCGGTCTGGATATCAGTTCAGTATTGTTCGTCCCCGAAGGCATTGCGCGTTTTTATACAGAAGTTTATAAGATAAAGAAAACCGACGCGCCAGTGGCCATCATAGATGTGGGGATGCAGAGCACCAACTTTATCGTCGCGTCACAGTGCCTCCTTAGTATGTCCCGTAATATTCCTATTGGCCTAGAACATCTGGCTATTGATGCGGAATCTCCAGCGCAGATGCTTAATGATATCAAGGCTTCTCTTGATGCTTACGAGCATGAATCCGGTGATCGCAAGCCTGCCCGTTTCTTGATTACAACCAACCATATGGCATTAGCCGGGCTGGATACCAAAATCAGCGAAGTGTTGACCGGCACCAAGGTGGAATTGGCGCCATACACTAATTTCTTGCAGGCCAATAAAGCGGTCAAGGATGTACTGGCCAGGAGTTTTGCAGATGACAGTGCACTGGACGTAATCGCTCCCGCTATAGTAGCTGTTAAGTGTCAGGCTGAACTTGTTCCACAAGACATTAAAGACCAGTGGGCAATTGCTGAGAAAGGTAAGGCAACGTATGCGGCTGGAGTTCTGGTGATCTTGTTGCTCTTGTCCGTCGGCGGAGCCTTGATGAGCAAGGTTTATTATAAGGATGCCTTCTTAAATAAGAATTTAATCGCCAAATTTGCGGATCAGCGTAAGGAAGTGAGCAATATTGAAAACTTGATCCGTAAGACTCAGGTGCTGCGCGACTATATGGCCGATCGCGATCTGTCTCTGGAAGCCATAAGGGAATTGTATCGTCTTACCCCGGAAGATATATATCTGAACAATATCAGCATGGATGATGCTACAGGCAGCATTACAGTTCAGGGGGCAGCTACTACTATGTCCCATGTATTTACGTTTGTGACAGCGCTGGAAAGTTCGGATCTGTTCGAGGGAGTCAAGACCAAGTCTACATCCACAAAGAAAGACCGCGACAAGACTGTCGCTACTTTTGAATTGGTAATGCAACTAAGCAAGTCGGAAGTTAATGTAAAGCCTAATCCTGCCGAGGCCGCAGCAGCGGCGCCGGATAAATCTGTACAGGCGAAATAAGGAGCGGTGCCTTGATCAACAAGTTTATATCGGGCCTGAAACCAGACCAGAGGAAGATTCTGGCCGTTGTTTCTGTTTTGGTGATCCTGGGCCTTTTTTACGTCTTGCTTTTGCGTCCGGTCTTACATCGTTCTAATGAGATTGACGCTTTGATCGTCAAGGAACAGGAGACTGTTCGCAAGAATACGCGTTTTCTTGCCAAGCGGGAACAGGTGATCAAGGAGGCCGGAGCCTTTAAAGATTATTTCACCAAAGACGTACGTGCCGAGGAAGAGGTTATTGCGGATCTTCTGAAGAAGGTTGAGCTGTTGGCTACTCAGGCTGGAGTGCAAATGTCCAAGATCTCTCCTGCCGGACAGGACGTGCAGAATGATTATATTAAGTATTTGGTGTCTGTAGACTGTTCGGGCGCCTTGGAAAGCCTGACTAATTTTATGTATGCGATCAACAATTCTCAGGATTTGACGAGAGTAGAAAAGATGAATATTGGCAGCAATGCCAAGAGCGCCGATACAGTTCAGGCCAGTTTTACCATTTCCAAGATGATCATCGGTGCCGATCCTTCCGTGGATGCCCGGACGCTTGTTCGTGTTCAGGAGAATAAAGAAGCCCCTAAGTCTGCGGACGCATCTAGGCAGTAGTTTGCATACGCCGTTTTCTTGTTTGTTCCCGCGATATGGTTTCAGCAGTACGTAAAATCCTTATACAGACGTATAATTTATTTGTCTTCTGCTTCCTGACGACCGCTCTGGCTGTGCCGGGGTTTGCTTTGGACGTTAGTAAGGAAAATCTGTTCCAGCTGGCTACTTTAGCTGTCCGCGACGGTGAATATGAACACGCGGTGGATTTTCTTAAAAAGTCCATTGAGATCGATCCTAAGTTTGTACCGGCCTATAACAGCCTGGGCATAGTTTACGAAACTTCTAATATGGCCGACATTAATGAGGCCATCCGTTATTTTCGTCTTGCCACTGAGATAGCTCCCGATAGCGTAGAGAGCTGGAACAATCTGGGTCGAGCTTATTACACTAAGGGGAACTTTGGTGGTGCGGAGAAAGCTTTCCTGCATTCCTTGGCTCTTAAACCAGATCAGCCGGAAGTGGAGATGTCCCTGGGGTGGGTGAACCTGTTGGGGCAGTCGCGGGGAGCTGAGGCCATCGCCCATTTCTCAAAGATTGACGTACAGTCGGCTAATCCCATGATTTATTATGGTATTGGTTTGGCGCACCTTATAGAAGGGGAGCGTTTTCAAGTCTTTGATGCTATTACTGAGTTGCGCCGACGGAAACGCGAAGATTTGGCGGTGAAGCTGGAAGATATGTTGAAGAAGAAGGTGCAGCTTAATTCGCAGCCGGGGACTCCTCTGGTAACCGGTATTGGCGACATGCATTCTGTCCTTAGTGATGAACTTAAGGCTATGGGTAAGTCTGACGGCTCTACTGAGGGAATACAAGTACGCCTGCGTGGACCGATTCGTAATTGATTTGTGTCAGGAAGAAGTTTCTGGATTAGAAGGAGCCACGAGCAGCGTGAAAGATTTGTTTGTAAGTGTAGGGAAGTATTTCTCCAGAAGTGCAGAATGGTGGCTGCTGGGGCTGGGTGTTTTTCTACGCCTTTGGCATTATCTCGGTAACCGTTCTTTATGGCTGGATGAAGCCTGTGCCGCGGTCAGTGTAGCCAGCCGCAGTTATGGCGAGATATTGCGCCATTTCGAGGTCATGCCCGAATTTGCGCATCCTCCAATGTTGTTTATGTTGCTGGAGCGTTGGCTGATCGGTCTTTTTGGTAACAACGAGATGGCTTTACGCGTATTTCCTCTTTTCTGCGGCGTCGGAGCACTGGTCGCGTTCTTTCTGGTGACGCGAGCCTTTTTGTCCCGACGGACCTTGCTCCTTGCCATGGCCCTTTTCGCCATAAACGACCCTTTGGTCTATTATTCCGCTGAAATTAAGCAATATTCCACCGACCTGTTGGTGATGCTCGGGTTGCTGTGGTACGGGGAAAAACTGGCTAAGGAAGGCATCGGTTGGGGTAAGGCCGCCATACTGGCCTTGGCAGGCGCGGTGGTGTTATGGCTCTCCAATGCAATGGTCTTTATGCTGGCGGCCATGGCGGCAGTATTAGTTGTGAGGGCGTGGCAGCGGCGGTCAGCAGCGGAACTGTTAAGGTTAGCCACGGCTTGTTTCGTCTGGGCGGTCAGTTTTGCAGCTCTTTATTTCTTGTCGCTTGGGCAGATGGTAGGGAACGATAAGCTTAAAGCGACCTGGGAAGGGGCGCTCTTTACGGGCAGTCTTTTTTCTGGTCAGGCGTTGACGTGGCTGGGACAGGTTGTTGTCGATAGTTTTCGTAACCCTCTGGGCTTGGCCTGGCCGATCCTGTGTGTAGGATTGTTCTTGATCGGAGCGTGTCAGCTGGTTCGTTCCAATGCTACCCGGGCTGCCCTGTATTTACTACCAGTGCTATTGGCGTTGGTAGCGGGCTGGCTGGGGAAATATCCTTTTCGCGGGCGGGTATTGCTTTTCTTGGTGCCGTGTTATCTGGTAGCGTTGTCGACGGGAGTCGAGGCCTTGGCGCAGTGGTTTCGGAGGTTTGACAAGTGGGTGCTTGCTTTGCTGGCGCTCTTGTTATTAGCCTATCCTGTGCAGGTTGCGGCTGCCAATCTTGTGCAAGGTAGAGATTGGGTGGAGAACCGTCCGGTGATGGAGTTCTTCCGGGACCATTACGAGCCGGGTGATTTTGTTGTCATGAACACTTCAGAGCAACCCCCGTTCTGGTATTACATTAACAGTTTGGGCATTGGCGCGGAGCTGCGATTGGAACAGTTAGGCGTGCTGGAAGGTGAGAAACTGCAAGGGCTGCGCGTGGCCAAGTTCGCCCGTGATCTGGTAGAGAAAGACAACCGGCGCCTGGTGGCCTATCGGTACGAGTATCATGTTTGCGACGCTAAAGGACGTTTCCGTCGATTGCTTGTGCCTAATCTGCGCGAGGCTCATTTTGTTCACGATGACGAGGCTATATCTGGACTGCCGGCCGGTCGGACCTGGCTTATATTGTCCAAGGCTCCGGAAGATGATGATCGGGTGATCAATGGGATTATCCGTGACGCTTTTGATCGGCGGGCCGGGCGTCTTCTTGCTTATGAACGTCGGAATGCGGCGGCATATCTGTATGAAATGCCATAAAGTGATTAGCATGTGATATTTTTTGTGGATGGAGGAATATGGCTATCGAGCTGGCAGTTATTATTCCAAGTTACAACGAGAAGGCCAACGTCGGCCCTTTACTGGAGAAGCTGCGCGCGGCACTGGCTGGTATAGAGTGGGAGGTTATCTATGTGGACGACAATTCTCCCGACGGTACGGCCGAACGTGTTTGGGAAGAGGCACGACTCGATCCGCGGGTGCGCTGTTTAAAGCGGGTCGGCCGGAGAGGGCTTTCCTCGGCCTGCATCGAGGGGATGTTGTCCACGTCCGCTCCGTTTCTGGCGGTCATGGACGCGGACCTGCAGCATGATGAGGCTATTCTTCCGGCCATGCTTTCAGCGATTAAGTCGCAGGGGCTGGATATTGTGGTTGGCAGCCGGTATGTAGAAGGCGGAGGCGTTAAGGATTGGTCTGCGCAACGCGTGGCTGCCAGCCAGGGAGCTACGCGTTTTGCCCGGGCCTTGACCGGGGTACAGGTCTTGGACCCGATGAGTGGTTATTTTATGCTCCGTCGGGAATTTCTACAGCATTGTGTTCATTTGTTGAACGGCAAGGGCTTCAAGATCCTGTTGGACCTGCTCATGTCTGCACCTGGACCAGTGAAGTTTCGGGAGATCCCGTATACTTTCCGCTTGCGGCAGCATGGCGAGAGCAAATTGACTGCCAAGGTCGTACTGGATTATTTTCTGCTCGTTTTAGATAAGACTTGCCGGCGCGCGCCTTGGGTGCGCTGGTTACTGGCTTTACTGCTTGTTTTGGCGGTCGCAGCAATTCTATTAGGTATTTCCCGGACCTGTTCATTGCCTTGAATTATTGCTATGGCATCCTCTTCGAGGGTGTGGACAAAGAATGTTTGAAGGCTTGTTTTTTTTAAAACCTTTTGTTAGTATATCTGCCTCGTAAGGCTTTTACGGGCCGGTAGCTCAGTTTGGGAGAGCGCCTCGTTCGCAATGAGGAGGTCGTGGGTTCGATCCCCATCCGGTCCACATTTCTACCATAGTTAAAAATCCCGCAACCCGAAAGGGCGCGGGATTTTGAATTTAATGAGATAAGAAATGTGGACTCTTGACCGCGCTCCGCCGCGTAGGAAAGTGACAGTGTTGAAGCATCATACCGCAGCCTGAAAAGGATCTAGAAATCTTTAGGCCAAGCGACTTCGTAGATATAGATCCGCGTCCGGCCGGTGAGGTCACGTTCCTTGGCGAAGGGTTTGAAGTATTTAAGACCTTTACCTTCGAAATAATACATTTTGACTATCAGTGAGTTGGCTAATAAACGGTCCATCAGTGCCGCTTTCGGCACGCCCTCGTCCTTGAAGAATACCAGCGAGTAACCCAGATTACCTCCGGGTAGTTTCTTTTCTAGCACGGCGTTTTGCGTAGCGTCCCAGTAGACAATGCTCTGCGGGATGCCCCGGCCGAATTTGGGCGAGTTGATCTGGACGGACATATCGGTTGTGTTTAACGCGATGCCGTCTTCAAAAACGATACGGGTGGCATCGCCGCCTACAGCTGATAAGACGGACGATTGCTTGAAAGGTCCGCCGACGAGGCTCCAGAGAAAATCAATAAAGTCCGGAGAAGACTTGCCGGGGATCTTGCGAAGAGCTGATGGGTCGCGGTTTAGCTTTTCGACTTTGGCGAAATCCCATTTTCCTACGTAACCCAGAAGCACGTTGCCATCCAGCATTTCCTGGTAAAGCAGGACGTAAGAGGGGGGTGGAACGGGCTTGTCGCCATGTGTCAGCTTAAGTAGTCCTGCGACCGACTTGGGCGGCAGGACTTTCAGCAGGGCGCGTTCGGCCTCGGCTTTTTTTACCCGGGTTACTTCCAACAGAAGCGGCACCGCGGTAGAAAGCGGCATGTCCAGGCTTTGCAGGTATTCGGCGGCGTTGTTGGAACTGGTATTGAGCATACGCAGAATTCCCAAAGCCGAGCGTTCATCCTGTGCCAGATAGAACTGTGTGAGCCAGTAGCCTTGCTCGCCGCGTATCGATGCCCCGTCGAAGGTGACGCGCCTTTGGCTGATCGCCTTGACGAAATGGCCTGGCGACCACCAGGTATTAACAATGCTATCGGCCGGCGAGTTGTCACGCAGGCTGGTGAGCGCTCGGTCCCAGGCGGAGTTGAAGATGGGATTTAATAGCGAGCGGATGGAAAGGTGGCTCGTGACCACCGGTATGACCACCGCTACGAGCAGCAGCGCTCTCAGAAGTTTCTCGGGTATGCCGCGGACGTCTTCGGCTGAACCGAATTTGCGGGCGAGTTTCTGGCGTGATTGCCATAGTTCTTCCAGGCCCAGTGCAAAGAGCAGCGCGACCGGCGTTACGCTAAGGATGGCGAAACGCTGGGCGCCTAGGCTAAGGATCAAGGTGGCCCCCAGGAAAAGGGCTAGCGTTATCGTTACATCTGACGGAGATTTGCGCTCCCGGACTGAGCGGGCCCCGGCCCATACCAGCGTGGCCAGGGCGCCGATGCAAGGTATCGCTCCGCCGGAGAACTCCATGATATCCTGAAGCGTGCCGCGTTTTAGTTCGCCTACAACGATAAAGAGGTCCGGCCAGTCTTTGATCCGGGGCGCGGTGAATTTCTGCAGTTCGCCCCAGGCCGTTACCAGCGTTTCACAGAATTGCGGAAGGCCGATCATGATCGTGATGGCCAAGACTGGTACCACAAGCAGGAGCGCTAAGAGCAGGCCCAGTCTCGGCAGACGTGTTTCTTTGAGAAGAAAGGCCTTACCGGCCAACGCCACCGTCGCAGCCGAGGTCAGTCCCCAGATATAGCCCCAACCTGGCCAGAAACGAGAATAAAGGGCAGCGGTGAGTCCGGTCAGGATGGCGAATCCGACCAGCCTTTTGACTTGATCGATGGCTTTTAAGGACAGGAAGAAGCAGGCCAATGTCATTACCGGGAACAGTACAGTATAGGTGTCGTTGTCGTACCAGGCGAAAGTGCTGCGTTTGAGATAAATATGGGCCAGAATGAAAAAGATGCCGGCAGTAAAGGACGGGAGGGGCGAACATCCCATGGCTCGGCAGGCAAGCAGGAAGGCCGCTGCAACCAGAGGTAGCAGGAAGATGGGGGTCCACGCCACGCCGTACATTAGGTCGGTGCCGGGCGCGAAGAAGTGCACAATTCGGTAGACCCAGGCTCCGACGTAAGGATGCCAGAGCTGCGGTTCCCAGAAACCTAGCGGGGCTAACATGAGCTCGTTGAAATAGCGGCTACCCTTGACCTGCTGGCTGACATCGCCTTTTTCCAAGATATTCTCGGTCAGGTTGAGGAAGTAATAGGAATCGGATTCCTGCAGGTAATGTTTCTGCTCGCCGGATTTCTGTAAGAGCTGTTGGCCCACTTCGTCGAAGGCTTTGCGCAGACGGGCATTGTCTTTGCGCATGATTTCGTTGACCTTGACGGTCATCAGAGCCGACTTTTGCGCCGGCGGCATGTCGGGATACTGAGCGTTGATCGAAGCGGCCACTGTCGTGCGGATGCGGTTGATGACCAGCAGAGTGGCCTGTTCATAGGCGTCCGAGGCGACGTTGTGCGTTAAGGGGTAGAGACGGACTTCAATTCCGACAATACAGATGATAAGTCCGGCCAGCAGCCAGGCCAACCAGGAACGAAGGAAAGATATTTTTTGCATGTGATTGTCTTTTGGTGCCGTTTAGGAAGATTCTTCAGCTTACTGCAATGTCCCCGTTGTATCGCGCTATGCGACGGAGCGCTAAGTCTTGTGACGGATTCAGTGCAAGCAGGGGATTGTTACTGATGGAAGTTACTTTACTGATTTTTGGAATGGTTATCAAGGTTAATATCGGCAAAATGGATCTTGTCAGCAGGTATCGCAAATAGCTGGCGGTCCGCCGAGAGCCTTTTGGCGCTGATGAGACCCACCAGTTGTCCATTCTGGTCCAGTACCGGTCCGCCGCTGTCGCCAGCGTAGTGGTTGATGTTCAGCCGGAGCAATTCGATCTCCGTGCCTTGTTCGGTCTGGCGTGTTCCCACTCCGCTGATGACGCCGCCTGATATGGTGCCAGCCAGTATGTCAGAGTGTCCGATGGTGGCGATTGCGTCACCCGGCGCCAGTCTGGACAGATCAGCGAAATCAACCGGGGGAAGCGGTCGGTCAGCTTCGATCTTGAGTATGGAAAAGTCATCCTTGCGCGAAATAAACAGTACTTGTGCCGGTCGTTGCGTTCCGTCCCGCAAGGTGACTGTGATTTGCTGCGCGCCGAATATTATGTGGGTGTTGGTCACGATACGTCCGTCGACTGAGATAATGACACCGGCGCCATTCTTCTCCTGGTATTGCAAATGTCTGACCGTCCCCACGGCCATGCTACCGGTTTGTGGGTCTATGGCGACCTGAGCCTCCGGGGCAGAAGGCAGATCAAAGACCTTGCTTCGCACGGTGACGATCGAATCCAGGCGTTGGGTCAGCGTTTCTATCGCGTTCGATCCGGCGTTTATTGGCGAGTAGGGAATTGTTGTGAAGAATATTATAGTCATAGCTACGACGTGAATCTTTCGTATCATTTGCGCCTTTTCCTGATAAATGTTTACAGGGATATGTTTAAACTCCTTCATTGTATATAGTATCTATGATCAAGCCAACACAAACTGAGAGGAGTATGTAGGAATACGACTGGCGCAATAGATAATTTTTTAGCCTTATTGTTTATTTTTATTAAATATTTTATACTTCTTATATAAATGTAATTAAAAGGCTAAGGAATGTTTAGACTGATACTATCCACAATTCTTCTGACGATTTTTTGCTTAACGGAGGTCCTGCCACCTGCCTGGGCGCAGGAAGCCTTGCTGCCTCCAGCGGATCGGATGATCACGGTCAGCCAACCCTTACAGCCGCTACTTATGCAGGGCATGCGGGTGGATGTTGCTGATCCTTTGCAACTGGACTTTCTTTTCGAGGAAGGTTCAGCCGACAAGTCTGGTCCGGACTTTAATCAGGAATCGCTTCGGCTTATTAAATACTTCTTGGCTTCTTTGACTATTCCCAACCAGGATCTGTGGGTCAACCTTTCACCATATGAAAGCCAGCGGGTCGTGCAGGAAGACCTCGGGCGTACTGCCATGGGGCGTGACCTACTGGCCCAAGACTATATTCTCAAGCAACTGACCGCCGGGTTATTGCACCCCGATGGCGATACGGGAAAGGCGTTCTGGGGAGAGATCTATCGCCGGTCGTTCGCCCGTTTTGGTACAACGGATATACCCATCGAAACATTTAACAAGGTTTGGATCGTGCCGGGAGGTTCCTTGGTAGTGGAGGGCCGCAGCCAGGACGGCAAGAAAATGTCGGCTTTCGTCGACAAGCTCGAGTTGGATGTGCTACTGGAGAGCGATTATGTAGCGATGGGGAGAAATCTGGCTGCCGACTCCGGCGCCACTGTAGTTGACGGCGACTCGCAGCGTCTGGCCCAGGAGATTTTGCGGGAGGTTGTGATACCTGTACTGAAGCAAGAGGTTAATACTGGTAGTAATTTTGCCTTGCTGCGGCAGGTTTGCTATTCCTTGATCCTGGCTTCGTGGTTCAAGCGCAAGCTGGAGGCCAGTGTCCGGCAGGCGACAGAGACCAGTCTGGTTGGAGACGATACTTTTACCAAGGTATTTGTGAACCAGCGTAAAACAGGCGGCATAGAGATCTCCGATCCCCGGGCGGCAACTCAAATGGTTTACGACCGTTATGTTGAGGCTTTTCGCAAGGGTGCATATAACCTGATCCGGGAAGAGGTCGACGCCTATTCTCAGGAGCCAATACCGCGCAAGTATTTCTCCGGCGGATTTACTGCAAGACGTGTAGATGATGTCATGACCGTAGTCCTTGGCACTGTGGATAGCGAAAAACAGTTCGGCCGGAAGTTCCGGGCAACTGCCACACGGTTGGCTCCTAGGTCTGGTGATGCGGCGCAAAGAAGCCCGATCAACCAGAAAGTCAGGACTTGGACCATTCGGGGATTAATAGGGATCCTCTCCTTAGGTTCGGCAGCGGAGTTCTTTAACCAACGAAAGCTTTTGCCAGAACAATATCAATTTTCGCAACATATGATGCTGGAAAGCCCTCCGGCACCGATACATGATCAGCCCTTGAATGCCCGGTCGATGCTGAATAATGTGCGAGCAGTGACGGAAGGCAAGCGACTTTATGATTCGGGGGTCAAAGGTGAGGAGGTGGCGGGCATTCCTCCGGAGAAGTTTCTGGCCGGGGTACTAGGCACTAGCGTTCCAGAAGGCCTGTCGCCGGAAGGACGCGAACGCTGGATGGAAAAAAGCGCCAGTATGTTATCGTCCATCATTCATGAGGGAGTGACCAATTTCGGTAGCGATCTGGTGAACGAGGGTCTGTCAGAGCAGGATATCGCCCTTTTCTTGTCCAGCTTGATGATGCGGGAAAGTAACGGTGATATGAAGGCTACTAATAAGTCTGAGAGCGGCGCCATTATTGCCCGTGGGGTTTTGCAGTTGGAGTACGCAACTTCCGAACAACAACTTAAGTTGGCGCAGGAAGTCTTGCAGGACATGCCGGGAAAGAAATTTCAGTCATTGCTGAATAAAGTACAAAACGAGATACAGAATCCGCGTGGTGATCCCAAGAAGAATATATGGACCAGTAATAGTCGCAGTGACTTGGTAGCCTCGCAGCGCGATAATTTGTGGATGGCTATAATGTGGTTTAATCGCATGGTCAATTCTCGACCGGAGACGCTACGGACAACTTTAAATAAGGCGGATGCACAATTGTTGGAACATTTCGGCATAGTGCCGCCGGAATCTGTACAGAAAGAGATCAACACTCCGGCTTTGACTTTAGGTGAATTTATGCAAAGTTTGCGCAACGACCCACAGTACAAGGGGGAGAAATGGGTGGAGGCGTTTTTTAGGACTGCGTCTGCCTTGTGGAATGGCGGCATCAACCGGGATACGGAAGAATTACGTTCTATTCTACAGTACATAGATTTGCCGGCAGATATCCGGATCCAATATCAGCACAAGGCGGTAGAGGAGACTGCCCGGGCCAGGATAGCGATGATGAAATCCATTGGAAATGTGCGACGTATACTTCAGGATAACGGAATTAGTCCTGCGGCGGTATTGTC
>JAAXVU010000145.1 GCA_013335325.1 Candidatus Omnitrophota bacterium
AAGGCAGCATCGAAGTCGCCTCGGACGATCCGACCGCTTGTCATGGCGTGCGCCGACTCGTGGACGAGTGTTCCTTTCAATACAAGTCTAAAGATAGCTTCAGGCTCCATCCCCTGATAGAACTGCGCCCTGAACTTATCTCTCATCGTCTCCGGATTAGCCGCTGTCTTTCTAATTCCTGCCACCTGCCTATTATGCTTTCCTATTTCTAAAACTATGACTTTCTCCTTATCGGAGATATCGATCGTCTGTCCCATGAAATACCTGGACGATTCTTTAACATTCAAGAAATACGTAGTTATCAACACGCCATCCACTGCAGCACGATTCACTTTTATAACATCGGCCCCATCCAGCAAGTACATCAGTCTTAATTCATTCTCTATGCCGGTACCGTCCCAGCGCTGTCCTGTTACAAATTTTCCCTGGTAAGAAGGATTTTCTTTCTTAAACCGATCAAGCAAGACCTGCATTCTCGCACTCGTTAGTTCCACGTTGTAGCCCACTACGCGTCCTATACTATTCACCACATCCTGGAAAGTATCGTTTTCTTCAATGACTATACGCACTGCCGCCGAATGGTTCGTAATCTCAAGCTCCGATTTGGCTCCGTAGGCTATATCTGCCACAGTCAAAGAGACTGCCAGTGACAATGCGCCTATCGTCCGGCGGAGCTTACTGTAGAATTTACCAGGCTGAAAAGTCTTTCCGCCGCTTTTCTGGGCACTGTCTGAACCACTGGGACGTGTCGCGCTATCTTTTATCCCCGGCACAACAGCTGACGCGGTTATCGGAGGAGTTCTTAGAAAATCCAATTCACTGCCATGCCTATCTCTGGACTCCAAAAACAATTTTAACGGCACGGCCAATTCTTTTTCTGCTCTAGAGACAGCGTCACCCTTGAAAATAAACGACAACGGAACCTGAATATCAGGACGCAGCTGATCCAAGCGCGTGAAATAAAAACCGGCCGTTTCTCCCTTCCCCATCTCGGCCTGACTCTGCACCTTCAGACGTTCAAAATATTCCTCCTGGGTCAAACTGAGCAGCTCTTGATCATTTGCATCCGCTATGGCACGAATGGCAAGGGCTTCTTTTGCGTCAGCTGTATATTTATAATAAAAAGTAACTTCCGGCCGGTCGGACGCGACCACCTTCATCAATTCCAGACGCTGGGGATCAAGCGGCTCCTTTAGACCCAATTCATCCTTCATCTCGGAAAGGATATTTTCTTCCGGTGTCTGTTCAAACTGTCCGTAACCGCCGGGCAGGGTCGGAGAAAGGCCTTGCTTTTTATGCGGGGCGCGCACCGGCAATATCGCCTCTCCCGACGGCAGCTCAAAGATACCGGCCACCGCCATATATGGAAGATCGAAGTAGTCCACCAGATTTCTGTCCAGGCCGCCCACCACAAAGGTTTTATTGCCTTCTCTGGCCATCACCGCCACACGCTCTCCGTAGAAATCCCGCCTATTTTCTTTCAGAAACGACTCTTTAAGCCACCTTGCTGCCTCTTGCGGACTGGCAAATTGTCCTAATGTATCGCCAAAGTAGGTGCGTAAAAGGGATAGATCCGCAGCAGATTGCTTGATCGCGCGGCTCTCAACGGACATGGCACGGTCGGCGCCGCTCTGATCGGACGCATGCTCATCCGTACCAGTACCGGACAAGCCCTGATCCGACACCTTGCTTACTCGATCCGGCAACGTCAGATCGATATTATTTCGTCCCAGATACTCCACCTCGTCCCTGGAGATTGCCGCCTTCATGTCGACAGCCACGACCATGGCCATGTCCCGCCCCAGGACCGGCACTGATAGCCGAGCTTTCTGGCCCCAGTCTTCCGCTTTAAAGACCGGTCCGATCTGCATAGCTGCCCCGCCGGAGAAATATTTTCGCGGAAGTGTCTCCTGCGTCACCGGGTCGTATTCCTCCCGTATGAAGTTATAAGCACCCTTACGAAAAGCCTCGACGTACTTCTGCCAGATCACCTCGGGCGAGGAGCTGTCCTCCGGTGACGAGATGGTCATAAGTCTTAGGTCATAAGTCATAAGATCTACCGGGTGGTTAAGCTTTTGACGTATGACATATGACCTATGACCTTGTGTGTCTCCCAGCCCCACCACCTTGTTGCGATCCACGTACGCCCGGCCCAGGATGCTCGACTTGATCTTGCGCTTGTACCACGTCGCCAGGATGAGCGAGTTGTAGACCTGCCGGAGCGGGGCGAAATTGGCGCCTTCGTTGACTTCTTTCTCGAGGATGGGGAGGACGATCTCGCGGAGAAGCTGTTTGGAGATTTCTTGTGTTAGGTTCGCAGCCGTTGCGCCCTCGGTCGCTTTCGCCTTCAGCGCTGAAGAGGTTGGCAACCGGCTGGGTGACACGTCGCCCTCTGGATCTTGCACGCCGGGGACGACATGTCCCCCGGTTGGCAATACGTTGATCTCACTTGAATTATGACTTATGACTTTTGATGTATGACCTTCTTGTTCCTGCGCTAAATAGTCCGACTCCAGCATCACTTTCAGTCTAGATTCCACGACGAATGCCGCATCCTTGTTCTCGTAGACTGTGGCTTTTTCTGGGATGATCCAAACTTTGTTAAAGGTGTCTACGGGGATGTCCGTCGTTCCAAATCGCTTCGCGGCCTCGGCGTAAACCCTGGCCCAGAATCGCTTGCCAACCTCGCCTTCGGGATAAATCACCGACGCGGTGATCTGCTTTAAAATATAGTCCTGCGCCAGAAGATCGCGCCCCATCTCGGTCTGGCCAAAGGCCTCGGGAACGATGCGGTCCTTCTCGTACGGCGAGAGGTTGACCCACAGGTCTTTCTCTGGAACGGTAAGCGAGGCGAGGAAATACTTGATGAGACGGTTGGATTCAGCTTTCAACTTGTCGGACGTAAAACGTGTGACGTCGGACGTCTTACGTCCAACGTCCGACAGCGTATCGCCTGCATCCCCGCTATCCAAGATGAAATCGAACCTGAGCGGATCGTTGCGATAGACCTTGATGCCCTTCAAAAGCGGTGGCGCAAAGACAAGGCTTAATGAGAGCCGCCCACCAGCCGCCGGTAATTCTGTCACACCCTGGGCCGAGGCGTAATTTAGCGGCACACCGCTGCCGGTCACCAAAAAAGCCGCCAGCACCAGCGCCGCGCAAATACGGCGAAATACCGATCTTTTAGCAAGCAAACCGTTTATCAAGAAGCCTTTACCAAGAAGGACCGTGTCCAAAGCTTTAACTTTAGATAGTCTTGATAAAGTATAAGATATTTATAATTAAATTACCAATCGGCCTGAATGCCACCCGGCACTTGACCGACCCATCAAGCCTGGCCCTGGGCCACACTATCTGCCGCCCGCAAAGGCAATAATACGGTGAAGATGGTGCCCTCCTGCAGACGGCTGGTAACCGAGATTATCCCACGATGGGTATCGACTATGGATTTGACCAGACTTAAGCCCAGTCCGAATCCCTTCTCTTTGCTGGCAGGGCCTTCCGCCCGGTAGAAGCGCTCGAACACATGCGGCAGGTCATCCGGCCCTATGCCGATGCCGGTATCCCGCACCTCCAGCCTTGCCGAGTCGCCGGCAAGCTTTAACGCCACCGCAATGCGTCCTCCCGGCGGAGTATACTTAATTGCGTTATCCAGCAGGTTAAGCAGCAAAATTTTTATCTGGGACTCATCAGCCTCAAGCTCGACCGGAGCATCGCCGAACCGCTCCATCTGGATCCCCTTGGCCTCAGCCAGAACCCGCAACTCGTCCATGCTACGCTCAGCCAAGCCCGCCAGGTCGAAACTACCCAGCTGTAAAGTAACTTCACGATTGTCAAAGCGTGCCAGAACCAGCAAAGCCTCGACGATCCCCGACAAGCGGGCGATCTGCTCCAGACTGTCCTGCATCAGCTTTTCGTAGCGCTCCTGCGAACGGACCTTCTTCAGCGCCACTTCCATGCTGCCGCGCATAATGGTCAACGGCGTCTTAATCTCGTGCGACATGTCCTGGATGAACCGCTGCTGGGTCAGAAAGTCGGCGTGAATGCGATCCAGCATGGAATTGAACGTTTCCGCCAAGCGCTGCACTTCGTCGTGTGTCCGCGGGACATCGACGTGAGAATGCAGGTTCCGGGCCGTGATCCGGTTGATGTCGTTTATCATGCTATGAAGCGGCGACAAAGACACCCGGGCCAGGAACGCCCCCACGATGCCGGTCAGAAATATTATGAGCGGCAATACACAAAAGAGTATCAGCCTAAGCTGCAGCAAATGAGCGTTCACGTCAGATAGTGGGGTGATAAGCCGGACAATGTAAGCCGTCTGTCCATTCTCCCTTACCGGAATGACGAACGACCGCGCCTCCAGCCGGTTGCCATGCTGAATGTCGATAGCGATGTTATCAAAGCTTCCGCCTTCACGGGGCAACGCCTGCACCGGCAATCCCGTCGACGTCCTCCACCGGGAAAGGTCGGCGGAAGCGACCAGCGGCCGGCCTCGCCCGTCAAATATCTGGACAACGATATTCAAAAGCTCCGGGTTACCGGACTCAGCCTCCACCCAGTGGCGGGCGATCTTTATGAAGTTGGCGTTGTCGACCTTGCTAAAGGTCGCCGTCAAGATACCCTGCCGGGCAGCTGCCGACTTCTCCATCTCCCAGTAGGTATCGATCGATTCGGTAACGCCGTAAGCCCGCGAAGAGAGAAGGTCGTCCAGATTTCGGTACAAGTTCCACTTAAGCGACTTGTAGGCCAGCGTACCGCATACGATGAAGACCAGCGTCAGCAAGGCGATGTTCCAGAGGATGATCTTGAAACGGATGGAGCGTAACAGCATGGTCAACCCTTGATCATGTAACCGCGGCCGTGTAGCGTATGGATCAGCTTGCGGTCGCTGCCAGCGTCGATCTTCTTACGCAGGTGGTTGATGAAGACGTCCACCACGTTGGTGTTGGCCTTGTAGTTTATATCCCAGACATGCTCGATGATCATGGTCCGCGACAGGACGCGGCCGGGGTTACGCATCAGGTATTCCAGCAGGGCGATCTCACGCGTGGTGAATAACAGCTCCTGTCCGGCCCGACGGACTTCGTGGGTCTGCAGGTCCAATGTAAGATCGGCTACGGTCAGGCGGTTGGTGGCCAGGTTGTCTTTCTCTCGCAGGCGGGCGCGTATGCG
>JAAXVU010000146.1 GCA_013335325.1 Candidatus Omnitrophota bacterium
GTGCTGGTGCAGAATACCAACTGGTACAACGTCGAGAAGGCCATAGACAGTTTGCGGTCACGGGATCTTTTGAGGCTGGCGGCTCTGCATGCCGTGTCTGAGCCGGACTTGGCCGAGCTCATCCGTCCGGCTGGTTATTTTCGGGTCAAGGCCCGGCGCTTGCGGCATTTGCTGGAGTTTCTCTCTTCGCATGGCGGCATAGCTCCTCTGGCCAGCGTGCCGACACAGAAATTGCGGACAGCCCTGCTGGCAGTGCACGGTATCGGCCCCGAGACAGCGGATTCGATCCTGCTTTATGCCATGCATAAGCCAGTCTTTGTGGTGGATGCGTATTCTCGTCGTCTACTCAGGCGGCATGGTTTCTCCGAGTGGGACGCCGGTTATGATGCTGTGCAAAAGTTGTTTATGCAGCACTTGCCGGCGGAAGTGGCTTTATTCAATGAATATCATGCGCTGATCGTGCAGCTGGGCAAGGATTACAAGGGCGCGGAGGCCGCCCGGCAGCCGGGCTATCCTTTGGCAGACAGTTTTTTCTTTCTTTAAAACGTATTCCTGGCCGGCTGGGGTATAATCGTCACGGTCGGGTGACAGGGTTGGGCTATGGAAAGCCGATATTACGACAAACTGGATGAGTTGCTCGAGATGGCCGGCAAGTTGCACGGATCGGCCCAGGCTCATCGAGATTTTACCCTGCGATCCATGCAGGAGCATGTGGAGGAGGTCCGCATGCTTATCGACGGCAACGATGTCCACTGGAAAGCGGAGACTACGGATATCTTGATCCACTGCCTGCTCTTGTTACGGAGTGCCGGAGTGGAGGCTGGCGAGGCAGAGGCCCTGCTGGGGCGGCGTCTGGGGCGGTTTCAGGAGAAGATAACAGGGGCGCTCCTAGAACAACAACGGAAGTCAAAACTCGGAGAAAGCGTTTATGGGAAAGAAAGTCCTGATAGTAGATGACGACCGCGTCGGGCTCGCCTTGATGACTGCGCGTATCAGCAAGGAAGGGTTCACGGTGCTGACGGCGGCCAACGGCAAGGTCGGTCTGGAATGCGCCATTAAGGAAAAGCCTGGGCTGATAGTTTTGGATATCGAGATGCCGGAGATGAACGGCTATACGTTTGTGCTGGAGATGAAGCAGCAGGAAGCGCTGAAGGACATCCCGGTTATTGTGACAACCGCCCACGAAGAAAATCGGCCCATATTTGCCCGTCGAGGGATCAAACACTATTTGGTGAAGCCGGTGCAGATGGATGAGCTGATCGGCAAGATCGTTGAGCTTATCGGTCCCGCCTGATATCCGGAGGCATTATGTTGGCAATCGTCGCTGTTTCAGTTCTAGGAGCACTGGTCGTCGGCCTGACCGTCGTCCTGTTACGCCAGAATGCCCGCATTGAGGAAGTCCTGCGCGCAACGAGTGAGCAGCTTAAGGCCGAGCAGGCCCGGGCAGCGCTGGAGCAGGAGTCGCGCCGTCAATCTTTCGACAATGCCTTGAAGGGGCTGGAGGAAAGGTTGCGTTCCTACCAGGATTTATTGCGGCAGTGGGAGTCGGACCGTGCGCAGAAGTTCGGTCGGCTGGAGCAGGAGCTCGCCGGAGCGTCGCAAGCCACGCTCAAGCTGCAGGAGACGACAGGTAGCCTGGCCAATATTCTCGGGAACGTCAAGCTGCGCGGGCAATGGGGAGAGCGGCTGGCGGAGGATATCATCCGGCACAGCGGCTTGCTGGAGACGGTGCATTATGTAAAACAGGCCCAGCAGTCGGCGTCTGCTACGCGTCCGGACTTCAGTTTTCTTTTGCCCGACGGCAAGCGCGTGAACATGGATGTAAAGTTCCCGCTGGACAATTACCTGCGCATGGCCAACGCGACAGGAGATGCGGAGCGGGAGACGGCCCGTAAGGAATTCCTGAAGAACGTCCGCGCGCGCATAAGCGAGATCCGCTCGCGCGAGTACATAAATCCGGCGGAGAATACGCTGGACTTCGTGCTGCTTTTTATCCCCAACGAGCAGGTGTTCGGGTTCATCCAGGAAGCCGAGCCCGGGCTTATGGACATGGCCCTCAAGGACAAGGTGGTACTCTGCTCGCCGTTCACGCTCTACGCAACGCTCGCGGTGATCCGCCAGGCGCACGAGCACTTCCGGTTCGAAAAAGACCTCAAGAAGATAATACAGCTTATTGACCAGTTCGCGCGTTATTACGAGACGTTCAAGGCCCGCTTCGAGGATATCGGCAAGCTGGTGGGCGATCTCGACCGCACGTATGCCGATGTGCGCGATAAAAGTTTCCGTAATCTGGACGTCAAGATCCGCCATATCGACGATTTCAAAAAGGGGCACATGCCGGAGCTGGCTGCGGCCGAAGGCGAACAGTCCGACGGGGGCGTGTGATGCCGGGGCTGGATCACGCAAAGGTACTGGGGCCAGGGGTGCTGGCTTTCTCCACAGATGGTAGAAGCGACTTTCATCATGGTGATCCGTTTAGCCCGGAGTGTTTCTGCCTGACCGCGCAGCAACGGGATAGGCTTAAGGACGGCGGATTGCCGAATCCCGACGATATTATATTTCCCAAACAGGTGCACGGCGATGCAGTCTGGGTCGTGACCGGACTCGAGGTTGAATGTCGTGGGCTGAGAGAAGCTGATGCTGTGGTGACCAATAAGGTCGGTGTGCCGGTGGCTGTCCGTACTGCCGACTGCCTGCCGCTCCTTATCTTTGATCCTGTCCGGAGGGTGGTGGCCGCGGTGCACGCGGGATGGAAGAGCGCACGTTTAGGTATAGCCGCGCGGACTGTGGCCGTAATGCGCGACAATTACGGAGCGCTTCCGTCGGATTTACGGGCCGCGATCGGGCCGTGCATACGCCGCGACAGTTATCAGGTCGGGGATGAGTTCCGCGGATATTTTCCAGAGGATGTTATGGAGTCGCCGCGGGGTCTTTGTTTGGATCTGGCTGGTGCTAATATCCGTCAGCTACTGGCGGCCGGAGTCAGGCTGGAGAATATCCATGACTGCGGGCTGGACACTTTTAGTGACCAGAAGATGCATTCATTCAGGCGAGACGCGGATGCGGCAGGCCGGATGATCCATGTGATCATGCTGGCTGGCTGAGGCCGGTCCCGCAATTGCGCGACATTGAACAATATCTGATGATTTGTGCGGAGGGTTTATGTCGTCTTATGGAGTAGTCCTTATAACCGCCAGCAACGCCGATGAGGCGGAGCGCATCGCCCGTGGTCTGCTGGAAAAGAAGTTGGCCGCCTGTTGCAATATCGTGCCTGGATTGCGCTCACTTTATTGGTGGCAGGGCAAGCTGGAGGATTCGTCAGAAGTTTTGTTGTTGGTAAAGACCAGGCGGGAATTGTTTACAGAGTTGGTGGCCGCGGTCAAGGCTTTGCACAGTTATACTGTGCCTGAAGTGGTCATGCTGCCGATAGTGGAAGGCAGTGGTGAATATTTGCAATGGATAGATGGATCGACCCGCCAGTCCGGCCAGGCTGCATCCTAAGTTGGTCCCGCCGGCTATAAACGATTCGACGTAGTAGCTCAATCTTACAGAATAAGTCTATGGCTGCCGGTTGACCAGCTTCGTATCAGGACTTATTTTTATTTACAGTCTTCTTGTCCAGATAGCTTTCCAACTTGGCCCTGGCCCGGATCTCTTTTACAACAGAGTTTACGGCTTTGGAGCTTTCTTCCCGGTAAAGCGTTAAAGCGAAGTCTTTCTTAACTTCCTCGAATTTCTTTTCATCTATAGGCTGCACTGCCTCATACCATAGAATGACCGGGCCTTTGGCTGTTATCACGACATCGCTAAGCGGATTCTTTTCGCTGGCAGTCTCGGCGGCGGTATTGAAATCTTCCGACAGTCCGATCTCCGGTATGTAGTCGCCGACGGCAAAGAAAGGCGTTTCTTTCGGTGTATATCCCAGGTTGCGCGTGGCGGCGGCAAAGTCGGTCTTGCCTTCTGCTGACGGGGTCTTGGCCAGGGCTGCGCGGATGTCGATCGCCTTTTGTTTGGCTATGACGGTGGCCTTGTCCAGCAGGAGCCGTTCCCTTACCTGTTCCTTTACCTTGTCGAATGGCTGCACTGAGGCCGGCTGGTGGTCAATGATTTTGGCAACTGTTATACCGGTCGGGCTGACCGACGGGGCCAGGACAGTGCCGGGCTTGGCATCGAACGACTGGGACAGTAGTTCCAGCGACCAGCCGGTTTCCAGGTTAGGTGTATCCATGCTGAAGAGGCCGGTCTCTTTAAGCTCCAGATTGAGTTCTTTGGCGGCAGCGGCAAGATCGCCGCTGGCAGTTGCTTTTTGATAGACAGCCTGGGCGGTCTGGTTGAGTTTCTGGTGCTCGGCTGACGGCATCTTTTCGTTGATGGCAAGTTTGACATACTGGGCGTTTATAGTGTCAGAGGTCTTGAATGTATCGCGATGGGCATCGTAATAAGTCTGCAGGTCGGCATCGGAAGCGCTAATATCTTTGGCAAGCGGTTTCGGGTCGATCAGTACGTATCCTGCCTGCAGCTTGCGGTTACGCTTGATGTATTCTTCTCGGATGGTCTGTTCGGAGACGGAGACCCGGCCGACGGAAGTCTGCAGGAGTTTGCCGATCTTTATCTGGTCGCGGATGGCTTCCTCAAACTCTCGCGCGTCGCGGCGAAAGACATGTGCCAGGATCGACTTGTAGAGCTGTTTGTCGAATTCTCCGTCCCGTTGAAAGGCCGGAATGTGTCCAATGTAAGAGATGACCTCGCGGTCAAGTGCCTTGACGCCGCGGCGTTCCGCTTCCTTTATTAGAAGTATACGGGTCCAGGCTTCGTTGTTCATGTCTATGTAAGGCAGGAACTTCTCCGCTTCAACTCCGTAAGTCAGCAATGTTTGGTCGCGGGCGGCAAGCAAATAGGACTGGAATTCCTTCAGGCGGATCGTTTGGCCAAAGACTTTTCCGGCGACAACATTGGTGCGTGTTGGGTTGGAGTAGCGAGACACGCTGTATCCTAAGGCGAACGACAGTATGATCAGCACGGCGATTACCCAAAGGATCTTTTTAGTCAGGCCTTTTTTGCGGAAAAGTTTTAACATGCCGTATGCTCCTTGATTAGTTGGTCTGTCTGTCCTGTGGATGACAGATCTGGTGTTTTGGTGTCAGTTAACTGGTATATTCCGGACAGTCGC
>JAAXVU010000226.1 GCA_013335325.1 Candidatus Omnitrophota bacterium
ATCCGCCTTGAGCGGCAGCAGGCCGGACTCACATCCGACGATGAAGACCACCGGGAACTCGAGGCCTTTGGCGGCGTGCAGGGTCAGAAGCGACACTTTCCCGGCCCGGGAATTGAAAACATCCTCAGGCGTCTCCAGGGACAACCGGTCCAGAAATTCCGTCACGCTCGCCGAGGAAGCCAGAAGCGTCGTCACGCGTTCCATATTCTCTGCCAGGACCGGGTCCGCGGCCGCCAGACGCTCAAGTTCTGCCGTCAGGCTGGAGAGATCTCTTGCAGTTTTAAGGGCCTGGCGTGAAGCCAGGCTCAAGGACGGCGGACGGACTCCGCAGGTCCTAAACGGCAGGCCGGCTTTGGCCAGGGCTTCCTCCAGCGCGTGCGACTGGGTCTTGAGGCGGAAAAGAACCGCGATATCGCCAAAGGCGTAACCGTGACCGTCGCCGGCAGCGTGCGCGCCTTGATCGTGATGACCAAAGCCGCCCACCAGCCGCGCGATCTCGTCGGCCACAAAACGGGCCTCGGCCTTTTCGCCCGCCGCTTCGTGCACGGCCAGCCGGCCTTCGTCCTGGATCCGGGCGACCAGCTCCGGCACCGGAAAACTGGAGCCAGCTTTTATCACCTGCCCGCCGGCCGCCAAAAGATTTCCGGCCGAACGGTAATTCTCGTTCAAACTGATCGCACGGCACGGTGCGAAGGTGCGGTCGAAATCCCGGAAAGATCCAGCCTCACTGCCGCGAAAGCCGTAGATGGCCTGGTTGGGATCACCGATGACCGTCAGACGCACGCCGGGCGCATCCTGGGCCTCACCCGCCAAAAGGCGCAGAAGCTCTACCTGGATGGCGTTGACGTCCTGATACTCGTCGACCATCACAAAGGGATAGCGCTGGCGCACCTCGCGCGCGAGATCAGAATTGTCCCGCAAGAGCAAGACCGCGTCGCGCAGGATATCGTCGAAGTCGACGAGTCCGCGCGCGCGAAGGGCAGAGCGCAAAGCCTCGAGTGCGGGGTCGTTTGAATTCGGCTGCAGCGTGGCTTTCCAGGCCGAGAGCCTTAAGAGACAGTCCCGGCGTTCGCGGCGTGACGCCGCCGGCATCAGCTCCGCTGCCAGCGCTTCCGCTTCGTCGGGCGTGATCACGGTGAAACCCAAAGGGAATGACAAACGCTTGCGGTAGCGGCGTAAAAGCTGCAAGGCGAAGGCATGAAAAGTGCCGACCTCGACCTTTTCGGACAAAGCCGCATCCAGGGCGGTTAGACGCTCGCGCATCTCGTCGGCGGCTTTATTGGTGAAGGTGACCGCGAGTATCTGCCGGCCGGCTGAAAGTGTCTTTGCCAGACGGGCAATGCGGCAGACCAGGGTGCGGGTCTTCCCCGTGCCGGGGCCAGCCACGATCAGAAGATGCGTACCGTCGTGCTCGACCGCCGCGCGCTGGGATGTGTTCAGGGACTCGGGGTTAAAGGATTGGACAGACATGGTGGATGAAGTTAATTAGTAGAAAGTCAATAGGTCGATAGTGGAACGTCTTACGTCTCCCGTCTTGCGTCTAACCATAAGTATCGAGCATCCGCCTGCACAGATCATAAGGTCATACGTCAAAAGTCATAAGACGGCTGCTCGCATCTCTATGACCTATGACTTTATGACATATGTCCTTCCTGCTTATCCCC
>JAAXVU010000147.1 GCA_013335325.1 Candidatus Omnitrophota bacterium
GGACAAAGGTTGCAGGGCTTGCTGCTGTGGTGGCACAACTCGAAACATTTCTTGCCTGTGGCCGGCAGGCCATCCGCAAACCATTTTTCCATGGTCGCGTTCATCCTCAGGATGCGCAGGTCACGGTCCAGTACCATTATCCCATCCTGGATGCCAGTAAACACCCCGGCCAAAAACTGCTCGCTGTCGCGCAGGCTTTGGGCGATCTTGTTGCTCTCAGTGATATCGAGTGCGATATTGGCCATATAGGAAGAGTCGGCGGCCCCCTTGACGGAAAAAAGGATGGAATGCACGTCGATGCGGACACCGGTCTGCATGTTGCGGTATTGCAGTTCGCCCTCCCAGCCCTGCTCCTCCCGCAACGCCGGGAGCATTTCAGACTCAAACCGTACCCGGGATCCCTCTGCCATCAGATCCGGCAGAGCATGCCTCGACACGTCGGCCGGGTCTATACCCAGCATGCGGCACCCGGCTTCGTTCAGAAAGAGCAACCGACCTGAGGCGTCGGCCAGACTGATAAGCTCGGTGCTGTGCTGGACCACCGCTGCCAGCTTTTGCAATTCCTCATTGGCCTTACGGAAACCGACGTTCGCTTGCAGGAGTTCCTGCGAGCTGAAGTCGAAAGACCTCTCCAGCATGTTGCGGTCGGCGTCAAAGTCGAAATAGGCCCGGTTGACCGCTTCCAGGAATGCCTGGAACTCGGGCGATGGATTCACGCCGGCGAGATAGCGCTTCATTTGACGCTTAAGCAAGCTGTGAATGTTGTCCATTAGTCCTCTAGGAATGTTGTAATGGTCATGGTCTGGTTGTGCAGTTCGCACTTGGCGCCCATTGTAAAAGGCGAGATCTCTCCGTAGGAATAGAAACCCGTCAGCGGAGTCTTATCTCCCAGAACATCGCGCACGCCTTCCACCTCTTCTTCGATACGCTGTTTTAGGATCAGCTTGCGGCCCACGCAGCTGATCAGCACCGCCAGGTCCGGAGATACAGCGCCGAGCACCTGTCGGCCCGCTTCCGCCGCGCCAATGGCCCCGTCGATAAGACGGTCGAAGTTGGCCTTCATGAGCCGCGCCAGCGAACCCTGCGGGATGGTCCCGGCGAAAGTCATGCTGCCTTCCTTCTCGTCGACCGACAGGATCGTCCGCACCACTGACTGTTGCCCGTCCTCGGTGCGCATGCTAAGAGGAAAGAGCAAACCCGTAGCGGGCAAACCAGCGGCGTGCTCGCCTAAATATTGCTTATACAGGGCCAACGCCGAATGGTTATCCAGTTCGTAAAGGACATTGCCGCTGGAACGCGTCACCACCCGTTCCGGGCCGAAGGGGTCCCAACCGCCCAGCGAGCCGAAGCCGACCTTAAGCCGGTCGCCATAAAATCCGGTCACGGATACGATATTTTTCTGAGGCACGCCGTCGGCCAAAACCAGAGTCTCCCGGAAAGCCACTCCATCGGCGGCCAATCCTCCGGTAATGGTAACATGTCCGGGCAGGGCATCTGCCAGGCCCCGGACCAATTCCGTACCGTTGACGTTAAGGCCGTCAGACAAAACAAAGACATGGACCAATCCATCCGGGCTAAGCTTGCCCCCCAGCTGCCGGCCGGTCTCGAAACTATCGCCGACGCCACCTGACGGGGCGCTGGCCATCTGCACACTGCTGTGGTCAAAATGGACTGCTGTCAGGGAAATGGTGCCGTCCTGCACCCTCGTGGAGAAGATCTCTCCGGCGGTAGAACAGCCTGTCAGGCAGGCATCGGGGTAGGCCTTGCGTATCTCATCCATCCGGGAGCGTTCCCGCAAAACTCCGGGGTGTCCGAAGATCAGCACCAGCTGGAAGTCCCGCGAGGACACAGGAAGAGGAGAAGGTGTCCAGCCGGCCCCGGCGATCCACTGCCTCTGCTCTATACGCATACATTCTCCTTAACCTTAGCCATATTGAGGCGCGGGCTAAAACGCCCAACCTCTAACGCTAAAGTATACCGTCAGCCAGGGACTTTCATTCCACAAATAAATTTTATCACATCCTGTGAATTCCGGCGCAGAGAACTGTTGGAAGTGTCGCGCCCCCCGGCCTGCCGCGCCCATCTCGTCGACCAGACACAAACTATTGTTACAGAAAATTCACCGCGGCGCCATCCTGTCTCAACAGCAAGGCGCCATACTTCGAAAAGAAAGGAGGAGCCCGATGAATATATTCTATTTCTGTTGGTTCATGAACCTGCTAGTACTGCCGTCCGAGCTGAAAAACGCAGCCGACTGACCGGCACGGCCAATTGTATGATCAAGCCCTGTGTTCGCCAAGCAGCCTTCAGGAAGAACATCAGCTGGCTGCTTATTCTCTGTTTCTCCTTCAATACCCTGTTGCTAAACACGCTGCCGGCCAACTGCGCACACGCCTCGGCTGTACCGGCTTACACCGGCGTGCCATCTCCTGCGTTGCCGTCACAAAACCTCCCGTTACTACAAGGTATCCGCCTGAGTTCGGAGCACCCCTTTGAGCTGGAATTCATGATCGGCAGCGACCTGCAGCCGGCACCAGCGCCGGCTGAGACAGACAAAATTATCAAATATTTCCTGACGTTTATTACCATTCCCGACGAAGACCTCTGGGTCAACCTGTCGCCGGCCGAGCCCGACCGCATCATACCGCCCGCCCTCGGAAGGACACTGGCCGGACAGGCCCTGCTCACTTTCGACTACCAGCTAAAACAGTTGGCCGCCTCCATAACCAATCCCGACACCGGCCCCGGCCGACTGTTCTGGAGCAAGGTCTACGCCGAAGCCAGCCGTCTTTACGGCACCACCGACATCCCGCTCTCCGCCTACAACAAGGTATGGTTCACCCCGAAACGTGCGATCATATACGAAAAAGACAACGCCGCCCTTGTGTCAGAATGCTCGCTGCAGGTCATGCTAGAGTCGGACTACCTGGCCAAGACCGGCACAGGGCAACCCGACAGCCGCCCTGGAGACCCGGAGATAAGCACTAGGATTTACCGGGACGTCATCGTCCCACTGCTGACGCGGGAACTCAACGGGAGCGCAGAATTCCGGTCGTTGCGACAGTTGCTGCATTCGCTCGTCCTGGCGCAATGGTTCAAGCACCGCCTGCATCGGAATATCATCACCCGCCTTTATGGCAACCACCGCAAACTGGACGGACTCGATGAAGTCCAGCGCCAGGCTATCACGAATATTTACGACCGTTACCTCGAGTCCTACCGGCGCGGGTCCTACAACTTCATCCGGGAGGATCTCGACCGGGCCCGCAACAACCTGGTGCCGCACAAATATTTCTCCGGAGGATTCCATGCAGGACGCTTCACAGACTGGGCGCAGCTCCGTCCAGTCTCCTATTCTCCCGGGCTAACAGGCATTCTGGACAAACTCAGCAAAAAGATATTCCGGGTAACTGTCACTCTGAGCCCTGTCCTGACCGGGGAACCCTCCCCGGCCAGAACTCCAACAACTCAGGCTACCGAACTGCCTCCTGCAAAAAATACGGTCCGACCGACCGTCCGTACCACCACTCGCGCCCTGCCACTGGGCGTGACAGGCGCACTGCTGGCCCCTTCCGTATTACAGGCCGGAGAACGCAGCCCCGTACTGCTCGCAGCGCTCGAGGGAGGATCCTCCGCCCTCGCCTCAATACAGGACACCCTGTCCAACCCGTATCTATCCATCGCCGTGCCAACCACCGCACTGTTTCTCTGGCTACTGCGTAATATCTTCCGCAACCGCTCACATGTAATTAACAATATCGATCAACTGTCGCAGGAAAAGCGCTTTCTGCAAGCCGTCAACCTTTTCCTGAAAGCTGCCCCAGCCTCACCTTTCCAGCACCAACTGGCCCAACCGCTTGTCCCGGGCAATCCTTACACTCTACAGGACATACGCACGCAACGCATCGGAGACAAGGTAGACATTACACTGCTGGCCTCCACAGGAATGGTGGACCTGGCACCGGAAAAGAAAACCCAAATAGGGCAAGCCTTCGCGGACGCTTTCGCGGCCGGCGACATCGTGGCGCGGTCCGGAGGAGACAGCCTGGAGCTGGAGCATGTGGACATCTCTTCCCGACGTATTTCACTTATCTTGACCGGCCGGCTCCGCAGCCCGCCGGAAACCCTGAGCTCTGTCGAGATCGCCTGCCGGGACAACTCAGGTGGATACAGCAATATCTTCCAGCGCCCGCTTGCCAACAACCAGCTGGCAGAACTATCCGTCTTATGGGAAAGCCTGCTGACCATGCCCTCCTGGGACAACGACACTGTCGCTGGCCTGATCCTCCGGATACAGGAATATCGACGGAACAATCCGCCAGAGTTTACCCAATTTTCCGAACAGGCCAACGCTTTCTACCGGATCCGCGCACTGGCACTGACCAGCTACCGCAAACTGGCCGATACCGAAGACGCCCCCGCACAGCGGGCATACTTCCAGCAGCTGTTCCATTATTCCAACCGCATCCGCTTTGTCATGTCCCATTGCGGCACGCTGGACAGTTACAAAAGCCATTTCCTGGAGCAGCAGGATCGTATATTCATGTTCCGAACACCGGCATCTCTCGCCGAGGCCATGCGTAAAGTATTTCTGGTGAAACTATCATTCCAAAAGTCTATCGTAGCAATCCGCTCCTGCATCCCGGCGTTGATAAGGGAAGACTCACTGCTAAACAAGCTGGAACAAAACATCACGGGCCAAAACGCGCCAACCCGTACATCGGCCGAACTGGAAGCGAAACTGGATAAATTCACCCGCAACCTGGAGTTCCCGGCCAACAACAGCATCGAAGGGCCAGACCTTACAAGACGGCACGGACAAATCTATTCCTTTCTCAAATATCTGTTGGGATTGCCCGGTATAATCCTGCTGGGTACCGGCATGGGACAACCGCTACAAGCCGGCATAGCCCTTTTATCCTCGCTAACACACCTGTTTTATCACCGTTACCTGACCAGTCTAATGACGCCGCATCTGATCCTCCGGGAATCCGAGACACATAACCAACTGGTCCCTGACCTGCCTGCCGACTCTTACGGCGGACAAACGGCCGCCCAGCAAGGCACCGCGCAGCCTGAGCCGCAGACTCAAGCTCCGGAAGAATTCTCTG
>JAAXVU010000148.1 GCA_013335325.1 Candidatus Omnitrophota bacterium
CCAAGTGCGCCCGGCAATCGCCAAGTTCCCGATGTTCATGATGATCAGCCTGGCTCGCGTTTTGGATCTGAGCGCGCCCATCACGATGACAACGGATCATCGCCGCAGGCCAGGCGTGGGGCTCGACCGGCGCCTCAGGCAAGGAAAGTCATGCGTGTGTACCATGATCCTGATGAGAAGAGGCCCATGCGCCGGCCGCACCGCAAGTATTGGCATCCTCGTTATAATTTTTATGAACGGGGATATCATTTTTACCCGTATGTGAATCTAACATCGATCGTCGAAATTCCACCGGAAGCTGTCCAGTTTCTCTTTGAGGGGAATGTGTATTATTACGACCAATGGGCGTTTTATCAACAAACCGCTGAAGGGTATGTGGCTGTTCCACCGCCGATAGGAGCCATTGTGCCCGCGATCTCTGCCAATGCGGCACAGAGCATTATCAACGGAGAGGTCTATTATAGGTATAACGATGTTTATTATAAGCCTGTTCCACAGGGATATGAGGTAGTTGAGCCTCAGCAGTGATCGCGACGGGAGGGCCGTGTGACTGAAGTAAGCCAGGGCATGTTCGTGCAGCGTCTGCGACTAATTTTTGTGGATCCAATTTATCCAAATATGACAAGGAGGCGGGTATGAAGAATTTTCTAACGATCATAGCAGGGACGATACTAGCCGTCGGCTTTTCCGGGCTGGTTTTTGCCGCAGATCAGGGGATGATGGGAAACAAGGCGATGCAGGAAGGAATGGCGATGGCGCCCATGTCAGCGCATGGGCAATTCGCGAATTATACCCAGACTGACTTTGAGGCCGCCAAGGGGATGAAACGGGTTCTTTTCTTCGCAGCGACCTGGTGCCCGACTTGCATGGGTACGGTCAAGAACCTCATGGAGCAGCCTACCGGTATTCCGCCAGGCGTTGAGGTGTTCCGGGTCGATTTCGACTCCTCGACGGACTTGAAGGCTCAATATGGCGTCACCCAAATGGATACCTTTGTCCTGGTGGATGCGGAAGGCAAGAAGGTCGCGCTTTGGAATGGCGGCGGAGTTGAGGGGCTGGCAAAGAACATCAAATGAGGTGATCCTTGTTTGTTCTGGGGCTGTTCTCTTTTCTGGCAGGCGTGGTCACGATACTGTCGCCCTGTATCATTCCGGTATTACCAATTATCTTGGCCGGATCGGCGGGGCGAGGCCGGGTAAAGCCGTGGGGTGTGGTCACGGGGTTTGTGACCAGCTTTACGTTCTTTACCCTGACCCTTTCTATGATCGTGAAGCTTACAGGATTGCCGGCGGATACGATGCGTGTGTTGGCCATTGTTCTGTTGGCCGTTTTCGGGTTGTTTTTGTGCATCCCGTCGCTGCAGGTGGTCTATGAGAATGTCATCAGCCGGTTCTGGCCAAAGCAGGGCGTAGCGAACAAAGGTCAGGGCTTCTGGTCCGGCTTTCTGTTAGGAGTGAGCCTTGGACTTATCTGGACACCTTGCGTCGGACCGATAATGGCCGCGGTGATCACTTTGGCGGCCGCAAGCGCGGTAAGTGCGGCGGCGGTATTTATCACGCTGGCGTATGCTCTGGGCACGGCCGTCCCTATGCTGGTGATCATGTTCGGCGGCAGGAAACTGCTGGACCGTATCCCTTGGATCAAGGCCAACGCCGGCATTGTTCAGCGTAGCTTTGGCGTGGTCATGGTCGTGATGGCCGTGGTTTTATTTAAGGGATACGATCGGAGGCTGGAGTCCTGGGTCGTGGCTCGTTTTCCTACTTACGGGAGCGGATTGACAGCGCTGGAGAATAATGAGCATGTGAAGCATGCTCTGGATAATTTAACCGGTGATGAAAGACTTGATGGCCAAGATGCTTCTGAAAGCGTCGCGATTCCGCTTGCTCCAGAGATCGTTACCGGCGGGCAATGGTTCAATTCTCCGCCGCTGAACCTTCAGGCGCTGCGCGGCAAAGTCGTGGTAATTGATTTCTGGACGTACACCTGCATCAATTGTATCCGGACACTTCCGGAGCTCAAGGCCTGGCATGACCGCTATGCCGGTCTGGGGTTGGTGATCATCGGAGTTCACACGCCTGAGTTCGAGTTCGAAAAGGATCCCGGCAATGTGGCCAAGGCTGTCCGGGATTTCGGGCTGAAATATCCCGTTGTTCAAGACAACAACTACGCTACATGGAAAGCCTACCGTAATCAGTACTGGCCGGCTAAGTATTTTATCGATAGAACAGGACGGATCCGTTCGACGCATTTCGGCGAAGGCGGGGAAGCGGAGTCCGAGGCGGTGATCCGCAAGCTTTTACAAGAAGCCGGAAGCCGGCCGGGTGCTTACGCCGGAGAACATCCGTATTTTGTCGAGGCAGGCACCCCGGAGACGTACCTGGGTCTTGAGCGCACCGAACGTTTCGGGTCTGTGGAAGGCTTGCGGGAAGGCACGGGAACGTACTCTATGCCTTCGGAACTTAAGCTGAATAATTATGCCTATGCAGGACAATGGTCGGTCGCGAAGGACCATTCTTCGCCGATTTCGGGGGCCCGGCTGGATCTGCATTTCCTGGCCAAGGATGTTTTCTTGGTCATGCGCGCCCAGGGAAAGGATGCTGTCAGGGTGGAGGTGCTTCTGGATGGGAAGCCTGTAGGCACGACGGAACACGGTCAGGATGTTAACGAGGGGGCTGTTATTGTGCGGGATGACCGGTTGTACCATTTACTGTCGATAAGGACGGCTGGCGAACATACGTTGACGCTCAAGTTTTTGGACAGCCATGCGGAATTGTTCGCGTTCACTTTTGGATAATAGATCTTCGTGGGGAAAAGGAGTTTCCTATGACATTAAAGAATAATGATTTCGCGCCAGCTCTCCGCTTGCCTGATCAACATGGGCACATGGTCGATCTGGCGAGTTATAAAGGCCAATGGGTTTTGCTGTATTTCTATCCCAAAGATGACACCCCGGGCTGTACAAAAGAGGCCTGCGGCCTGAGAGATAAATCCCCGTCATTCAAAGACCTGGGGCTTACTGTGGTGGGCGTGAGCCCTGACAGCGTCGCCAGTCACAAGAAGTTCGCCGACAAGTTCGGGTTGACGTTCCCATTGTTGTCAGATGAAAACAAGGAAGTGGTTGAGCGTTACGGCGTTTGGGGGAAAAAGAAGTTCATGGGAAAGGAATTTATGGGCGTAAACCGTACGTCCTTTTTGATAGATCCCGATCAGCGTATCGAGAGGGTCTATGCTCCTGTCAAGCCCGAGGTCCATGCGGCAGAGGTGTTGAAAGACATCGAAGACTTGTTATAAAGCGGTTGGCGTGTCGTGGGGCTGGGCTAAGAAGCAAGGGCTCTGGAGGAACAGGGTGCAGTTATGACTATAAAGCGAACCTTGCAAAAGGATGTCTCTATTGTACTGGCGGGCGAGGCTGGACAAGGCATCGATACCGTAGAGCAGATATTGATGCGGGTCTTCAAGTCAGCGGGCTTTCATGTTTCCGCGACCAAGGAGTACATGTCCCGCGTTCGCGGCGGAACGAACACCAGCGAGATCCGCGTTGCCTACCGGCCGGTCGCCGCTTTCCTGGACAGGATCGATATTCTTGTGTTGTTGGATCCCCAGGCAGTTGATCATGTCAGAGAGCGCCTTTCTACAGAGACCATTATCATTGCCGACGAGGATAGCCCTAAAGAAGAAGGTCGGGGCATTCTTTCTGCTCCTTTTGCGAAGATCGCTCTGGGCCTGGGCAACCGGCTTCTGTCCAATACGGTGGCGTTGGGGTTTCTGGTGGCCCTGTTCGATATTTCTGCAGAGACTCTTCTGGAACAGCTCAGGCTGACTTTCGGGAAGAAAGAAGCCGACATTATTGAGAAGAATTGTTCGGCCGCGCAAAGCGGCTGGGAGCTTGGCCGCCAGGAAGCCGTTAAAGGCCGGCTATCCATTCAGATCGGGCGGGGAGCTGCGGTGAAAGAGCAGATGATAATAAGCGGGCATGCGGCAGCAGCACTGGGAGCTGTTGTCGGCGGATGCAATTTTCTTGCCTCTTATCCCATGTCACCGTCGACCGGCGTCCTGACCTTTCTGGCACAGCATGCGGAGGAGTTCGGCATTGTTGTAGAGCAGGCCGAAGATGAGATCGCCGCCATTAACATGGGACTGGGCAGCTGGTATGCCGGAGGACGGGCCATGGTCACCACGTCCGGCGGCGGCTTTGCTTTAATGACCGAGGGGCTCAGTTTGGCCGGGGCGATCGAGTCTCCCATGGTCATTCATCTGGCCCAGCGGCCTGGCCCGGCGACCGGTCTGCCCACTCGGACAGAGCAGGGCGATCTGGACCTGGCACTTTACGCCGGGCACGGCGAATTCCCCCGGGCTATCTTTTCTCCGGGGACTCTGGAGGACGTCTTTCTCCTGACAGCCCAGGCTTTTGACCTGGCGGACCGGTATCAGGTACCGGTATTTATTCTAACTGACCAGGGGATTTTGGACTTAAACCATGCCCTGGCCGGGCTGCCGGTTGCCGCCGTGCGGAACGCCAACCATATCGTGCACACAGTGCCTGACTATAAAAGATACCGGTTGACGGAGAGCGGGGTGTCGCCGCGCGGCATCCCCGGCTTGGGGCAAGGCATTGTCTGTATTGACAGCGACGAGCACGATGAGGGCGGCCAGATCACTGAAGACGGCGCGGTCCGCAAGGCCATGGTTGAAAAAAGGATGAAGAAGCTTTTGCTGCTCCGCCAGGAAGTTCTGGCGCCGGAACTCTTCGGCGTCAAAGATTACAGGCGACTTATCATCGGCTGGGGGTCCACTTTTCACGCCATCCGGGAGGCGATGGAAGAGCGGAAAGCATCAGATACGGCGTTTCTATATTTCAGGCAGGTTTATCCGTTCCCTGGAACGGCGATACCTTTGCTGGAGAAAGCAGCAGAAGTGATCTGTATCGAAAATAATGCGACCGGCCAATTTGCCAAGCTTGTACGGCGGGAAACCGGTCTGGCCGTGCATAGGAATATCCTGAAGTATAACGGGTCGCCTTTCTCCGTCGAGGAGCTGGTCCGACAGATCTGACAACGGTAAGCGGGTGTTTTATGG
>JAAXVU010000149.1 GCA_013335325.1 Candidatus Omnitrophota bacterium
TCCTGGCCAAGATGTCGCACGAGCTTAGGACACCCATGAACGCCATCATCGGCATGATCGACCTGACGCTGGATACCCAGCTCACCGACGAACAGCGGGAAAACATCAAGGTGGCCCAGGACGCGGCTGCCAACCTCCTGCGGCTGATAAATGACATCCTCGACCTGTCCCGGGCCGAGTCCGGCAAGATGACCATAGAGCCGATGGAGATATCCATCGCGGAGATCATAAAGAGCGTCGGCAAGGGCCTGATGGTGCTGGCACAGAACAAGAACGTCTTTTTGAAATGGGAAGTCTCCGAGGACGTGCCGCCTCTGGTCATGGGCGACCCGGTCCGCATCCGTCAGATCATTATCAACCTGGTCAATAACGCCATAAAGTTCACCCACTCCGGCGGGGTGACGATCTCCGTCCGGCTGCAGTCCCGCGCGGAGAAGGAATGCGACCTGCTCTTTTCCGTCAAGGATACCGGCATCGGAATACCTAAGGACAAGCAGGACCGGATCTTTGAAGTCTTTGCCCAGGCGGATGAGAAGACCTCCCGTCGGTACGGCGGCACCGGTCTGGGTCTGGCCATATCCAAGAAACTGTCCGAGATGATGGGCGGCAGGCTGTGGGTGGAAAGCGAGGAAGGCAAGGGCAGCACGTTCTTTGCGCTCATCCGCTTCCCCATAAGCGGCAATGTCCTGCGCGCGCAGGCCGTCAGTGCCGACGCGAACGGTGCGGCGGGCGAGAACGCGGACAGCATCGGACGCATCCGTATCCTCATGGCCGAAGACAACCTGGTCAACCAGAAGATCGCCGTGCGTATGCTGGAGAAGCGCGGCTGGGAAGTGGTGGCGGTGAATAACGGGCGCGAAGCCGTGGAAGCGGCAGGCAAGACCCGTTTTGACATAATCCTTATGGACGACCAGATGCCGGAGATGTCGGGCGTGGAGGCTACCACTATTATCCGCACCGAGGAGAAACAGACCGGTCTGCACGTGCCGATCATCGCCATGACCGCCAACGCCATGGCCGGCGACCGCGAGAAGTACCTGGCGGTCGGGATGGACGCTTACGTCTCTAAACCGATCGACCGCGAGCTTTTGTTCCGTGAGATCATTAATGCAGTACAAGAAAGGAAAAATAAATGAGCGATGTTGTAGATCTAAAAGATGCCATGGACAGGGTCCAGGACGACAAGGAGCTCTTGTGCGAGCTTTTTGATATCTTCTGCGAGGACTTTCCGCCGAAGCGGGACAAGATCTGGGCCGCCTTTGAGAAAGGCGATGCTGTCGCGTTCCAGATGATCGCGCACGGGTTCAAGGGCGCCACCGGCAACATTTCCGCCCGCCAGATGCACGAGACCTGCGTGCAGCTGGACGCGATGGGCAAGGCCGGCAGCATTTCGGCGGCGAAGCCGCTTTTGGAGGGCCTGGATCGTCAGTTCGCGGACCTGAAAGTCGAGATCGTACGGCTGAAGAAAGATTTCGGTAAATAGACCGGTTGTCCGACATGAAATTATCCGCATTGCGCCCCGGGATGTTCCTGGTCCTTGCCGGCCTGGCCATCCTGGGGCTTGTTATTTATTCCGGCGCTGTCTGTCATCCCTTTGTGCATGACGATGTGGTGTTCATCCGGCTGGATCCGAACATAGGACGCTGGGACAACCTGGCCGACGCTTTCCTGGCGCCCGGCGTGCCCTTCCGTAGCCTGGGGATCACGACGCCTTATTACCGTCCGCTGCTGGAGGTTTTGTACCGGGCGCAGTATGCGCTTTTCGGGATGCATCCGTGGGGCTTCCACCTTTTTAATATCATCCTGCACATAGCGGCCAGCTGGCTGGTCTTCACTGCGCTACGTTTCTGGGGCCTGGGGCGGCTGGCGTCGTCGGCTTCGGCGCTGCTGTTTCTGGTGCATCCGGTGCAGAGCGAGGCGGTGGCCTGTGTCTCCGGGATATCGAACCTGGCGGTGGGCGTTCTGGTCTTGCTTTCGTTCGTGCTGTATGCCCGGAGCCGCATGCGGCGTGCGCCCGGCGGCAGGATGGCGCTGGCCGCCGCTTTCCTGGTATTTCTCGGTGCGCTTTTGACCAAGGAGCAGGCAGTGCTCCTGCCGGTCTTCCTGCTGGTCTACGAGCTGGTTCGTCGGAAGGACCGGAACATTTGGCAGCCGGCTGCCTTTTTTGTACTGGCCGGCGGCTATTTTCTCTGGCGCGGACATTTATTCCCCGGCCATCTGGGAGCGGTCTTGTCCAATCCGGGAGAACTGTGGCTGAGGATCCTGGCCATACCGCGGACGCTATTTATGTATTTGGGGCTGATGGTCTGGCCGGCCGGGCTGCATTATTACCGCAGTACCGATATCCTGGCTCCGTCGGGCTGGGCCTGGTGGCTATTGGCGGCGGCCGGGACTGTTTGCGGTTACCTCTTTTCCGTCAAGCACCGGCGGCTGCCGCGACCGGCGCTGTTGGGACTGGCGTGGGGCTTTCTTTTCCTTTTGCCGGCTTTCAACATCGTACCTTTGGTAAACGAGTACTCGCTTGTTCTAACGTCGGAGCATTTCCTGTATCTGTCTCTGGCGGGTTTCCTGGCAGTCTTCGCCAGCCTGTCGCAGGGGCTGCTACGGACCATCGCGCGTCCTGTCGCGGTGGCCCTGTTCGTTGGCGTGGCCCTCGCTTTTTCCGTCGTGACCGTTCGGCAGAACACCTACTGGCGCGGCGAGGTACCGCTGTTTCAGCGCACGCTTCGTTTCGAGCCGGGGCTGGGGCGAGTGCATCTTTTACTGGCCCGGGCTTATGCCAACGAAAGAAACTTTACCGGGGCCCTGGAGGAATATGCAAAGGGCTTGCGCATCATGGAGGATTATGTTAGAAAATCACGGCACCCGGCGGCCAGCCTGGCTTACCGGCAGTTCATCAAGGGCATTTACCGGGACCGCGGACAGATATTTATGGCAACGGGCGACCTGGTCCGCTCGTCGGCAGAGTTCCGGGCTTCGCTGGCCGTGGATATCGGCGGCATGGATGTCCGGGACACCGGCATTGATGACAGTCAGACCGCCAGCAGTCTGGGGATGAACGCCTTGCGGCTGGGCCGGCGTGCGGAAGCCCGGCGCTGGTGGCAGACGGCAGCGGTGATGAGCCCCCGTAACGCCGAGGCCTTGAACAATCTGGGCATGATGGCGCTGGAGCGCCGGGACCGGCCGACAGCGCTGTTTCTATTTCAGCGTTCTTTGCGGGCAGCCCCGGGTTTTGTTCCGGCGGCGCAGAACCTGGAGAAGCTTGGCGGGTCAAGGCGTTAAGATCGTATCTGAAAGATCCCGATCTGCGAGATAATTGAGCAATAAAAGGAGTGGCAAATGGTATTCGTGATCGCCGGCATCGTGCTGGCTGTGATGCTGGGGCTGGTCTATTACGTCTGGAGAATGCCGGAATCTCCTGTCCGCAAGAAGAAGCCGAAGCGCGAGCCGCCGCCGGAACCGGCCAAGGACTGGCAGGGAATTACGGAAAGGTTGGAAAAGCGGCTCAAGCACCTGGAAGAGCAATTGGCCGAGTCCGGGAAGATCGTCCGGCAGAAAGACAAGGATCTTGCCGAAAGGCAATCCGAGATAGCAGACGTCAAGCAGCAGTTTCAGCTGGAGCAGACCTGGCGCAAGAAGGAAGAGGAGGCTGTTTCCAAGGAAAAGAGACGCGAGAAGCTGCTGGAAGACGAGCTGGCCCAGGCCCGCGAAAGCGTGAGCAGCGAAGTGACCGGCCGGATTAAGCTGGAATATGAAGTGAAGGAGTTGCGTACACAGAAAGAGTCCGCCCTGGCCGATGTCCGTCGGCTGGCCGGGCAGAATATGGAGCTGGAGCGAAAGGTGAAGGCGCTTTCCGAAGACAACCGCGACCTGCGCCGGGAGAACGACCAGCTCAAGGTCAAGAAAGAGGCCAACGAGTGGGTGGCCAAGGACGATTTTATACGTGTGGAAAAACTTTTGAAGCGCTCGCGCTGGGAGGTCGACCTTTTCAAGCGCAAGTTTGCCGGGGACCTGTGGCCCCGTGAGTTGCAGACCCGTCCGGTACGTGCCCCCAGAGACGAGCCGGATAATACCGCGCCGGCAGCGCCTGCCCCGGCCCCGGTTCCTCCGGAAGCTTCCGTGTCGGATGCTCCGGTTGCCGAGGCCGTACCGGTGGCGCCTGCGGCTCCGGCGGTAATTTTGCCAGCTTCGGTTGTTCCGGCCCCGGTTCCATCACCCGAAGCGGTGCGGACGGTCGAGCCGCCTCCCGCCGGGCCAGTGGCGTCCAGCGAGGCGTCCGGTACGGATACGCCGGCGGCAGGGTGATATCTGGAATAATGCTGGCCGGGTATTGTGTCAGCCAGCTTGGTCAGTAATTGCAAAGGAGCATGCGATGTCGTTTCAATTTCGTCAGAAGATACCCGAGGTCCGGGAGATCATGGAGCGTTTTCCGCTGAGCCCGGCCTTGCTGGAAGCCAAGAGGCGCCGCGACGTGGAGATAAGTGATATCCTGTCGGGCAAAAGCCGGAAGTTCCTTTTGGTCATCGGTCCCTGCTCGGCGGACAACGAGGATTCGGTCTGCGAATATGTTTCCCGGCTGGCCAGCCTGCAGGCTAAGGTGGCGGAGAAGCTGGTGCTTTTGCCGCGTATCTACACCAACAAGCCCCGCACGACCGGCATCGGCTACAAGGGCATGGCCCACCAGCCGGACCCGTCGGACGAGCCCAATATCGTGGAAGGCCTGGTGGCCATCCGCAAGATGCATATCCGGGCGCTGTCCGAGTCGGGCCTGGGAGCGGCCGACGAGATGCTTTATCCCGAGAATTACCCTTATCTCGAGGACGTGCTGAGCTACGTGGCGATCGGCGCCCGCTCGGTGGAGAACCAGGCGCACCGGTTGACCGTGAGCGGCCTCGATATCCCGGTGGGCATGAAGAATCCCACCAGCGGCGACATGAACGTCATGCTGAATTCCGTCCGGGCGGCCCAGTCGCCGCACATCTTCGCCTACAACGGCTGGGAAGTGCAGACCGCCGGCAACCCGTACACCCACTGCATCCTGCG
>JAAXVU010000150.1 GCA_013335325.1 Candidatus Omnitrophota bacterium
TTTCTGATTAGCCGGCAGAGTGTTCCAGTTGCTCAAAGACAGCCAACCTTCGGAGTCACTGGTGCTGACAGTATCTGTCACCATTGAAGATGAATTCAAGGGGGAGAGCCAGAACGTGAATACATTAGCTGATATAGGGGTGCTAACGTGATAATACAGGTACGGAGTCTCGCTCAAATTATAAGTTGAACGAGCTGTGGCGGACTGCGATGCTGCTGAACCGCCGCTAACCTCGGTGGCTCCGACCATCTTGAAGAAATCGAATGTTGTTGCTGCATGAGACGTGCCGGTAAGGGCCGTCAGCAGCACAACAATCATAACCCATGTGCTCTTGTTCATAATACAACCTCCTATCAATGATATTCTTTTGCCTAGTATTCCAATACTTATGCTGCGATCTGCTTACGACGGCGCAGGAAATGCGCTGCCAGAGGTAATCCGCCCATTCCGTAAAGCACCATGGACATCGGCTCGGGAGTCACTACAAAACTGGTGGTGCCACAGGTATCGCAAGGTATATTCTGCTGTGTCTTGTAGCTACCAAATACATCCCAATTGCCCAGGCTCTTTTGAGTTGTCCAGTCAGTAGGGGTGAGGAAGAAATCCTGACCGCTGCCAGTTGACGGAGTAAAGGTGGCAGTGTTATGGCCGTCGTCAAAGTTACCCCAGAAAGTCATCAGGTTGACATCCATAGCGCTCGAAAGATGTACATAGAGGTACGGAGTCTCGCTCAGGTCGTATGACGTCTTTTCGGCCGCTGATGTGTTCAGTGCCAGTGCATCCGCCTGGCTGACCATGTAAAACTTGTCGAAGGTCGGCAGATCTGCACGAGCCGTGCCCGTGAAGATAACCGATGCGGCAAGCACCAAGGCCATCATTAAAATTGTCTTCTTCATACTGCTATCTCCTTTTTCGTTGATTTCTTGTTTATTCTTCAGACTTTTGTCTGCTAATTAAATAGATATATATAAAGACCTAGTCACAGAAACTCTTGTGTTCCTAGACAGTCATCATTTTCCGGCGACGAATAAAATGCGCCAAGAGAGGTAGTCCTCCTATTCCATATAATGTAAGCGCCATAGGTTCAGGTGTTACTACGAAACTGGCCTGGGCGCTACCGGTCTTGCAGAGCAGGGCATTATAAGAACCGTCTACTGTCCAAGTGCCAGTCGTTTTAACGGTGTTCCATTTGGACAAAGACAGCCATACGTTGTTACCTTGCCAGAAGCTCTGATACTTGTCTTTATCGTAGGATGGGCCGGTAGGGCTGTTCCAGGTTGTGTTGATATCGGCAAAAATGAAATTGTTGGGAAGTTGCAAATACAGTACCGGGGTTTGGGTAAGGCTGAAGATCGGAAGACCGTTACTGTCCGTTGAGCCTGACCAGGAAGTGTCTCCGGAGCTGCCGACAATTTTAAATTCGTTAAAGGGTACGAATGAGGCGAAGGATGCACTAGTAGTGATCATTGTCAGGATCACTGCTGCGGCCCAAATGTAGAATAATTTTTTCATAATGTCTCCCATTTCTTTAATTCATCCAGTTTTTCGTGGTTACGGTTTCAAATATAGCCGGTTATCCGGCCCTTGTCAAATTTATTTCTGTGACCAGGCTGCACAGAACGGGATCAAGTTGAAATTTATTGTGCCGGCTCCGACGATAATATTGATTAATGCTCGTGTATGATTTTGACGTCAACGATTCGGGGACGCGAATATCACCACAAACAAAACAAACGCCGGAATTGCCAAATTTTATTCCACTTTTACTTTCGTGCTTTGATCCGGAGACCGAGTACGAAAGATATCTCTTTATTTGAGAGTGCAAGTATATATTCCGTTATTGGGTCTGTCAAATATTTTTTTCTTCTGTCTTATGACTACAAGGTACCATTAGATTACTGTTTGCTAACATTCAATACATTAGGGGTCGCAAGGAGGTGGCGGCATAAACAGTCCAGCCTTGTGTAGATTTGGGGACCGGCCGGCATTAACCATATCTGTTGGCAATATGGTTGGTGGTTGGGCCTGTTTAGAACTTGCTTTTTATCACGACGGAATGTTATACTCTGGTTCATACTGCGTAGTAACCATGTAAAGAGGAAGCAGTAAGCCGAATTAATGGAAGATCTATCGCCTAAGAGTGGTTCGGGACGTGGCTTGGGCGGGATTTTCTGGTTTTGAGCGCGTTCTGGCAAAATAAGGATTCCTATGAAAGCTAAAAAAGCTGTTTTGTTGACTGGTGCGGCTGGTTTTATTGGTTACCAGACAGCCGCCAATCTACTGAAGCGTGGCGAGCAGGTGGTGGGGATAGACAATCTGAACGATTACTACGATGTATCGCTTAAGAAATACCGACTGAGGCTCTTGCAAAAGTATCCGAATTTTTCTTTCCAAAAGCTCGATATCGAAGATTTGAAAGCCCTGAAGGCCTTATTTGCCCGGCGGCAGTTCCGCGCGGTTATTAACCTGGCGGCCCGGGCCGGGGTCCGTTACAGCATGGAGAACCCTTTTATTTACATGACCACCAATGCCCAGGGCACCCTCAACCTGCTGGAATTGTGTAGGGCGCATCAAGTTAAGAAATTTGTCCTGGCCTCGACCTCCTCACTGTATGCCGGTCAGAAAATGCCGTTCAAGGAGACTTTGGCCGTAAATACACCCATTTCGCCTTATGCCGCCAGCAAAAAAGCTGCAGAGGCAATGTGTTACAGCTATCACTACCTGTACGGCATCGATGTGAGCATTGTGCGGTATTTCACGGTATACGGTCCGGCCGGCCGGCCGGACATGAGCATTTACCGGTTCATAAAATGGATCGATGAGGGGCGCCCCCTGGAGGTCTTCGGGGATGGCTCGCAAAGCCGCGATTTTACCTATGTGGAAGATATTGCAGAAGGCACGGTGCGCGCGCTGAAGAATGTAGGTTTTGAGGTGATCAACCTGGGCGGACATAAGCCGTACACGCTGGCCCAGATGATCGCCCTGATCGAGAAATACGTTGGTAAGCCGGCCCGCATGAATAAAAAGCCGTTCCACAAGGCCGACATGAAGGCCACCTGGGCGGATATTTCCAAGGCCCGCAAGCTTTTGGGCTGGGCGCCCAAGGTTTCGCTGGACGAAGGGATCCGTCGGACTGTTGAATGGTGGCGGGAGTATAAAGAGTGAAGGTCGCCTATCGACTGTAAACATCTGGTATGACGTTGGACATCTGACGGATCGTCAGATCAAAGTCTTCAATTAAGGACCTCAGTTTGGAAAAAATACTGATCTTCGGAGCTAACGGTCAATTGGGACGGGCCTTTGTCAGGCTGCTGGATGCCTCCGGCGTGTCTTTTGTATCCGCCGACCGGGCCGCCTGCGATATCACCCGGCCGACCGAGGTGGAGCGGCTCCTGGATCTGCACCGGCCTACTGTTGCGGTCAATTGCACCGCTTATAACCTGGTCGACGACGCCGAGGATAACCCGGAGCTGGCCTTTGCTGTCAACGCCGAAGCGGTCAAGACTGTGGCTGCGGCGGCTGCCCAAAGGCAGATAAAGTTTGTGCATTACAGCACTGATTTCGTATTCGACGGCTGTAAACGCCAGCCTTATGTCGAGAGCGATATGCCTAACCCTTTATCGGTCTATGCCAAAAGCAAGCTGGCCGGAGAAGAATATACCAAGGCGGCGGGCGGCGACTATTTGCTCTTCCGCGTCAGCTGGGTAGTGGGAGATGGCAAGCAGAACTTTTTGTACAAGGTCAGTCAGTGGGCGGCCAAGACCGACACCTTACGCATCGCTGACGACGAAGTCTCGGTCCCGACTTCCGCCGACACCATTGCCCGGGTCAGCCGTCAGGCCTGGCAGGAAGGGTTGAGCGGGCTGTACCATCTGGCCAGTTCCGGACAAGCTTCGCGTTACGAACTGACGCGGTTTTATTTGGATTTGATCGGCCTAAAGGACAAGACGGTCCTGCCGGTACCGATGGCCAGTTTCCCGGCGAAAGCCCGGAGGCCGGGGTACTCGGTCCTGTCCAACGCGGCATTATCCCGCGCCTTAGGGGTCACGCTTCCGGATTGGAAGGAAGGCCTGCAGGAGTTCTTTGGGGGGAGTTCTTAAAGACACAAGACACAGGATAGGTCAACAGGTCGACAGGTTAAAAAGTCCAAAGAGGCAGGATTTAGCTGATCGATCAACGTCAATTGACTTATTGACCTTGTTTAAAATATTAACTATCTGCTCTAAGAAAGGCTGTCAGCTATGAAACACAAGAAGGTGTCCCGGCCTTGGGGTTATTACACCACCATCAATACCGGTACCGGGTTCAAGGTGAAGCTGGTGGAAGTCCTGCCCGGCAAGCGGTTGAGCTTGCAGCGTCACGCCCACCGCAGCGAACACTGGGTGGTGGTGAACGGCACCGCCAAGATCACCAACGGCCGCAACATTCTCTTTCTGGATGAGAACGAGAGTACGTATATTCCCAAGATGACCATTCATCGCCTGGAGAATCCGGAGAAGAAGCGTCGTTTGCGGATAGTGGAAGTGCAGTGCGGTAATTACACTGGCGAAGATGACATAGAACGTATCGACGACGATCACGGCCGCGTACCAGCCTGAGGTCGCCTGGCTGGTCCTGGGGTCCAGAGGGACCAGCCGCATAATGGAATTGAGGGCCGGACTGGATCGGCCCGGAAGTAAAGACAGGAATGTGAGTATGCTGAAAAGACTGACACCACACGGAAACAGCCTGGCCCTGGTGATCGAAAAGCCGGTGCTGAAGTTATTGAACATTACGGCGGAAACTTCGTTGGACATTACGACTGACGGCCGCTCGATCATCGTTTCTCCGGCGGGCAGATCGCCCCGGTCCAAGGTTAACGGCAGCAAGTCCGCGGCGCAGAAGTGATATGGTTGATAAGCAGGAAGGTCATAAGTCATCAAGTTAAAGGTCATAGAAAATCGAGAAGCCGCTTATGACCTATGACATATGACATATGACTTTCGGGTGCGGATGCTTAATACTGCATA
>JAAXVU010000015.1 GCA_013335325.1 Candidatus Omnitrophota bacterium
TGGTTTTCGTGTACAGGATATGGATAGAGGAAAGAGCCAGGTAGAGGTGCGGCAGCCGGAGGGGATAGATGCTGTGGCTTTTTCACCGACAACAGGCAAGTTGCTGGCCTTATCATCCCGTGGAGAATTGAAGAGTTTTAATGTCGCCACCGAACGTCGGGAGACGGTCAAGCGGGTTACAAGCAATGTGGCGGTCTTGTCTGTTCAGGATGGTTCAGGCGTTAAGCTTGGTTCGGTGAATGTGCCGGTTGCGCAAGCTGTTGTTCTGGAACGTCCGGAGTTACAAAGCTTTGTAAGGTCTGTCGGCGTTCAGCTGCAAGAAAGATCGGCAGGTCAGGCGGTCACAGTGACGGTGCCTGCTACTGGCGTAGCGCCGTTGATTATGCGGTCAGCACCGGCCAGTTTTGGTATTACTGAGCTAGAAAAAGCTCCGGGCTCAACCGGTAGACAAGAGATTGTGTTTAGTGTGCCGGAAGCCAGAGCGGGGGCGTTTAGCAGCTGGGTCTCTGACTGGGAAAAGGTTACCGCAGAAAATCCGTCAACCATGCCGGAGATCTCCGCCGGTTTTGCTGTTGCCCGACAGGAACAGCCTGTATTTGAATTGGGTGAAACTTCGGGCAGCCCGACTCGCTTGTCACCGCAGAAAGTAGAAAGTGTGGCGGTTGAGGTCGTGCGGCAGATCAAGCAAGGACCGGCCGATGCCGCCAGAGAAATTCGGCTTGAGCCTGTCGAGGCGGCATTTGTCAAGGCGGTCGTGCCGGATGCGTGGGGCGTGGTTTCCAGCAGTGAGAGTGGTCAGGCTACGGTCTTGCGGGTGCCGAAAACGTCAGTCCAAAATATGGAAAAGTTAATGAGCAGGGTAAGCACTGTGGCCGCTATAAACAAGCCCGACTTTGCTATACCGGAAACATCATTGACGAGGCTGACCGATGCGGGAGTGACTTTCGAACCAGCTAAGCCCGGAACGCTTTCTGTACAGATTGACATGAAAAAGGCCAACCTGCCCGGTATCGAAACGAATGAGCTGGAGGCGTTGAAGTTGGTGGCCAAAGAGGCAGGGTTGGAGCCGGTGGCTCTTAGGGTGGAAAAGAAGACTTTTGATACTGCCTCAGGTAAGTTGAAGATTCAGATAGGCGGGGCCAACATCGCCAGCTTGGACAAAGCGGATAAGCTGGGCGGTATCGATTTAAACCAGTCCAACCTCGACATGCACATTAAGCGCGATGGCGCCGGGGTGCCGCTGCCGATCAGCCAGCAGAACCTGGAGGATCTCCAGATGGACGGACTGGTGCCGGTCATACTGGACATCCAGCCTGGTAGCGACATGCCATTGTTCAACCAGGCCCAAAGCGCTAATTAGTTTCATTAGAAATGGTTCGTGATCTCATTTAAGCCCGTATCGTTTTGATACGGGCTTTTTATTATCACGAAAAAACCCCTGCCGTAAGGCCGGGGATGGAGTGATTCCGGCCCAGAGCGCTTCGGCGCGAAGGCCGGACGAGCAAAGCTCACATTATAGCCAATTATGTGATACCCCGTCCGTGAGGCCGGGGAGGGTCATTGCTCCCTAGCTTGCTGAGGGGGTGTTTTACATTCTACAGTATCAAGCCTGCCTTGCGCCTGTTGCCTAAAGAAGCAACCTTTCCGTTGCAAACGTCCGTCTAATTGTGGAGAATAGACACTCGAAAGGGTTGTGCATGCCTATTTTTATCGAGATCCTGATAGTTCTGGTGATGCTGGTTTTAAACGGCATTTTTGCGGCATACGAAATGGCCTTGGCGTCAGCTTCGAAAGCCCGATTGATGGTCTTGGCCGGGCGTAAGATTCGCGGTGCCGAAGAAGCCGTGTTTATGAAAGATAATATAGAAGCCAGCTTGGCAGTTGCCCAGCTGGGCGTCACGGTTTCGACTGCCATCGCTGCTGCTACCGGTGGGCTGAGCGCTTCGGATATTCTTTCCCCTTGGTTGGTGCAGCGCTTCCATTTCCACCCGGTGATGGCCGACGTAATGGCGTTGGTTTTTTGGGTAGTACCATTAAGCAGCGTTACGATAATCTTCTCAGAATTGCTCCCCAAGTTGTTTGCCCTGCGGAACCGCGAACGGATCTGTCTGCAGCTTTCTCCTTTTATGAAAAGCTTGTACCACGCGTTGACGCCGGTGGTCGGGATCTTCGAACGTGCGGTTAAGGGGCTTATGCCTTTAATTGGGCAAGGTAAAGCGTCAGTAGAAACTGACCATCTGGGTCTGCACGAGCTGCAGGCCGCGACCGCATTGGCACGGACTTCCCGGCTGATCGGTGCGCACCAGGAGAAAATAGTGCTGGCAGCGGCCCAGTTGTCCGCCCGCTCTGTTAAGGAGATCCTCATCCCAATTGGAGAAGTATCGACCATACCGCTGTCGTCGTCTCTTAGCCAGGCGTTGATATTGGCGCACATGGACATGCATACGCGTTTCCCGGTATGCGCCCGGGAAGGCGACCTGCAATCGATAGCCGGATACTTAAACTTCAAGGACATTATTTCAGCCTTGCGCCTTAATCCTTCCGATCCGTCGGTGAAGGGGATCGTCCGGCCGATCAAATCGGTCGATGCCGGCCATTCCATCTCCCAGGCCCTGGAGGCCATGATCACGGAAAAGCTCCATATTATCCTGGTGACCGGCAAGGGCGGCGCGGTGGCGGGCATCGTAACACTGGAAGATATCATTGAGGAATTGGTCGGTGAGATCGAAGATGAGTTCGACCGCATGCCGAATCATATACATCCTTTTACCGGCGGATGGATCATGGGCGGCGGAGTCCACATGTCCGTGGTGGCCGGTACGACAGGGGTTGACTTGCCGGTAGTTTCGTCACAGGAGCGTCTTTCGGATTGGTGCGCCCGTCACGCGGTCGTTCCGCTTAAGGGCGGCGAATTTATCGAGGCCGAAGGATTGCGGGTCATACCCCGCAAATTCCGTCGGCATCAGGTCAGCGAAGCGGCCGTGGCTCCGCTGGCGGCACTTGGCGGAAAAGACGGTGGAGGTGTGCAATGAAAGTTCTGGCGATCAACGGAAGCGCGCGTAAGGACGGCAACACGGCCATCCTGATCGAAAAGGTGCTGGCCGAATTGCGTCGGGAAGGTATCGAGACCGAGCTGATACAACTGGCCGGCAAGCCTGTGCGCGGCTGTACAGCGTGTTACGGCTGTTACCGCAACAAGGACAACAGGTGCGTTATAGACGACCAGGCCAACCAGTGCATACAGAAGATGATCGCGGCGGACGGCATCATATTGGGCTCTCCGGTCTACGTGGCGGATGTATCGTCGGAGATGAAGGCCCTGATGGACCGGGCCTGCCTGGTCACCCGGGCCAATGGCGGCACGCTGCGGCGCAAGGTTGGGGCGGCGGTCATCGCGGTCCGGCGAGGTGGAGCGGTGCATGCCTTTGATACCATTAATCATTTCTTCACCATTTCGGAGATGGTGGTCGTCGGCTCGTGTTACTGGAATTTTGCCTTTGGACGCGAGATCGGTGAGGTGGAGAAGGACGAAGAGGGACTGCGCACCATGACTGTTCTCGGACAGAATATGGCGTGGCTGCTTAAGAAAGTCGGCTCGCCGGACTGAGCGGCGCTGCCATCCCGGGTCAAACTTGTAGGCAATTACCGAAAGGCGCAGGATGAAGACATTTACTGACAGGTTGCGCAGGTTGTTCAAGCTTCGTTTCGCGGTTTTGTATCCGGCGGCGATCTACCTCGTCGGGTTCTGCAATATTGATGACCGGGGCTTGTTACCGGGGCTTTTTCTTATTTTTCTGGGGGTGCTGATTCGCTTGTGGGCCAATTGCTATGCCGTCAAGATGGACCGGCTTACCACTTCCGGTCCCTATGCATTTGTACGCAATCCGTTATATTTGGGCACGGCGGTGGTTATGCTGGGAGTTGTGGTGTTGCTCTGGATCTATTTGTGGGGTGGTATCTTCTTTGCCGTCGCAGTGCTGGCTTACTATCGGACTATTCTGAGCGAACAGCGCATGCTGACCGATAAGTTCGGGGAGGCGTTCCTGGATTATATGCGACATGTTCCGTGCCTCTTGCCGCGGTTGACACCGTATGCCAAGGGAGAGAAATGGCCCTTTAGCTGGCAGCGTCTCTGGGAAAGCCGGGAACATAAGGTAGCCATCTGGCTTACGGTCGCGGTGGTCGCTTTTTATGTGAAGCGGGTAGTGCTCGTAGAGAAAGAAACTCTAACAGCCCAGGCATGGCTGGGGATAGTTTTTGCCGCCTTGCTGATAGTGGTGGATATCGTCGGGGATTATCTGCGGGGACACAGACAGCACAAGGCCAGGGCATGAACACGTTGTGGATCTTTCTTGGAGGCGGCATAGGTTCGGTTGCGCGGTTCTGGCTTTCCAGCACTGTGTTGCGCGCCACTTCAGGCGTCTTTCCGGCAGGCACCATGGCAGTGAATCTGCTCGGCTGTTTTGTGATAGGCAGTTTGTGGGCGCTGACAGAGCGCGTACCTGCGGCTCCGGCGTTTAGAAATTTTATGTTTGTCGGCGTACTGGGTGGCTTCACGACGTTCTCGTCATTCGGCCTGGAGACGCTCAATCTGATGCGCGCTGGAGAATGGCGCTTTGCGCTGGTCAATATCCTTGTAAGCAACGTGGCGGGTATCGGCCTGGCGGTGCTAGGGTTTATGATTTTCCGGGCATTATTTAGATAGGCACAGGAGGATGTATGCAAATGGGAGAGGAAGGGTCGCTCTTACGCATCTTTATAGCGGAGGCGGACCAGTATCACGGCAAGGCACTGTATGAGACCATTGTGGTCAAGGCGCGCGAGCTGGGGCTGGCCGGAGCTACCGTACTAAGGGGCATAATGGGTTTTGGGGCCGACAGCCGAGTCCATTCGGCGAAGATCCTGGAATTGTCCGACGACCTTCCGCTGGTAGTTGAGATTGTAGACACGGAAGAGAACTTGAAGAAAATCCTGCCTTTTCTGCAAGATGCGGTCAAAGATGGCCTGGTGACCCAGGAGCGTGTCCGCGTACTCAAGTATTCGCACTCCTAATGAGCGGCGGGTTGGTGCACCGGCAGTTCTAGGCTGAGTTGCGTCCGCGGTCCGGATATCAAAAGTCGAGGGCTTTATGGGAATTTGGCTGGAACTGGTAGGCTGGTCAGGCACTGCGGCTTTCGTGGTGGCTTATTATTTGGTATCTGTTGGCAAGCTTAAGCCCGACGGGGCGCTGTATCAGTGGCTGAATCTGGGCGGTGCAGTGGCGGTGGGTTTTAGCGTCTTCCCACGACAGGCCTGGCCCGCGTTCTGGCTGGAAGTGATATGGGGCGGGATCGCCTTGACAGCCCTACTTCGTCTTTGGCGGGATGGGGCGGCGGGAGGTCAGTGACGGCCGGCAGCGCTGTTTTATTGGGGGAGATTATGCGCATGTTGTGGAGCAAGCCGCACTGGCAGTGGCTTATGGTGGCACTGGCCGCAGCTGGCTGGTTGTTATATGTTGCTCCCGTAATGGCGCAGTCGCCGGAGCCGAGCGCCAAGGTTCGGGTCGTCACGACGTTGTTTCCGCTGTATGATTTTGTGCGGATTGTAGGCGGCGAGCGAGTCGAAGCAGTCATGCTGGTGCCGCCGGGCAGCGATCCTTATGGGTATCAGCCGCAGCCTTCAGACTTGGAGACGATCAATTCGGCAGATATCTTTCTTTATGCTTCCGAGGCCACCGAACCATGGGTGGAGCCGCTCTTACCATCCATCACTAATCAGAACTTGTTGATAATGGCGGCGGCCAACAGCGCCGGGGCGGCAACGCATCTGCAGCCGGATGCAGCTGTCTGGCTGAATCTATCCGGAGATCCGGCGATCGTGGACGATGTTGTCGACGATTTGGTGACGGCGGACGAGTCTGGCCGGGACTATTATCTGGCGCGGGCCTCGGAATATAAGGAGCGGCTGATCGCGCTCGAGCGTCGCTATGAAGCGGCGTTGCAGGATTGTCGCAATCGGACGATGGTTTTCTACGGTCAACCGGTCTTTGCTGGGTTAGCCCGCAAACATCATCTTATTCTTAAGGACTGTAAGACTGCGGAAGAGCTGGTGAACGTGATAAAGGAGTCGGGCGTCGGGATATATTTCTTTAGCGATGCGGCGGATGTAAAATTGATGGAGGGCGTGTCGGAAAAGACGGGTGTCAGGCAACAGCTGTTGTCATCCGCGGCGGTTGTGACGGCGGAACAGCTTCGGAACGGCACGACTTTCTTGGGGATCATGGAGGAGGATCTGGCTGGTTTACGGCAGGGACTAGAATGCCGATAAAATAGTTGTGCGTCAGGATCGGGTCAATTGACAAGGAGGCCGTCATGGCAAAGTACGAATTCACCATTGGCAAAGAACTGGATTTGAAGAAGGAACAGGCAGCCACCTTATCGCAGCCGTCGCTGCCAGCCAATTTTATCCTGAGAGCGATGTTTGCAACCTTTGATATTGTATACGGCGCCAAACGGACTTTGCCTAAGTTTATGGTGCTGGAGATGCTGGCGCGCTATCCATACTGGGCCTGGGAGGACGGCGGGTACAAGGCGTTGTCCCGTCTTTATGCAGTATGTACACGGCCGTGTCCGAACAGGACCCGGGAGCTTTTGCATTTGATAGACCTGGGGCGCGCCAGTCAGGATAACGAACAATGGCATCTATTGCTGCTGGCCGATATTGTTCACCAGAATAATATTAAATTGCACTGGTTCCACCATGTATTGATACCGACGGTGCTGGTTTTTATATACAACATCCTTTCGCGACTGATCTTTTGGATCAACCCGGCCTGGTCGTTCTCCATGAATGCAGCCTTCGAGTCGCACGCCGAGCATCAATACATGCTGATGGCACAGGAGAACCCTATGTGGGATAGCGAGTCGGTGGAATCTGACTATTTCGCGTACTATCCCCGTCAAAAATCACTGGGCGATCTCATCCGGCGCATAAGTCTGGACGAACGCGACCACATGTATCATTCCTTGGTCGAGTTGGAGAAGCTTAGATAGCCAGATTGTCGGGTTATATGTAGGGTTGGGGCGGATGGGCCAATCCGGAACTTTTTTGGGCTAGCCGGTGTCTAATCGGTTGAGAGGCGGAGATGCGATGGAGCGGGAGACGATCGAGAAGGCCCGTGCCGGAGACATGGGGGCATTCGAGGCGATTTATCGGGAGCATGCGGGCATGGTTTTTGGCGTGGCCTTACGGATCGTCGGCCGTGTCGAAGATGCTGAAGAAGTTGTGCAGGATGTGTTTGTGTCGGTACACCGGTCTTTAGGGCATTTTCAGGGTAAATCCTCTTTTAAGACATGGGTCTACCGGATTGCGGTCAATATGTCCTTGAACATTCTACGACGAGGCCGTTTAGCGCGCCAGAGCGAGTTGCGGATGCCGGAGGGGGCCGAATTTGAGGATGGTCGCAATACGTTCGAGGATAGGCTGGCGGTGGAAGAACGAGAGGTTCGGGTCAGCGAATTGCTAGAACTATTGAGCCCTGACCAGCGGGCTTGTATGGCGTTGAGAGTGTCAGCCGGGCTGAGCTATGAGGAGATCGCGCAGACTTTAAATGTTAATATCAATACCGTACGCACGAGGTTGAGGCGGGCGCGGGAAGTTTTGCTTAAGGCGCGTGCGCAGCGGAGGTGAAATATGGATTGTCGTAAGGCGGAAGAGCTGATCTTGTCCGATTATGTTGACGGCGAGCTGAAAGGCGAGCTGTTAAGGGTGCTGGAAGAGCATTTGCATAGCTGTCCGGCTTGCCAGGCCTTGGCTAGCCAGACAGTTGATTTGGGTCAGGCTGTGTTTGGCGGAGCAGTATCGAATCCGCCGGAACGGGTTTGGTTGGCAGTTCGGGAAAGAATCTCCGTTGGCCGGTCTTCGTTAGTGGAGCGTGCGCAGTCTTGGTTGATTTTGTTTTTTGGCGAGCCGCGTCGTGTCGCATTTTCCGTGACATTGGCGATGGCCGTGGTTGTAGCGGGTTTATTTTTGCCCGGTATGTGGCATCGGCCTGTTGCTAAGAACAAGGACGTTGTGACAACGGAGTTGATGTTGGCCAGCGCAGGAGCTTTTTTGGCAGATGATGATGACACTTGGGCCGACGGCTTGGAATATTTATTATGATGATTGACCTGTCGATTTTATGTAACGGCATTATATAAAGAAGATGTTTTTGTTGGGAAAACAGTATTTGCACCTAAGGTGATGTCCGGGCAGCTGCTAACAAGGGTTCGCAGCTCCGGCGGACGGTTTAAAACAGTGGCATAGCAATAACGTAAAACAAATGTGAGAGGAGAAGGAAAATGGTAAACAAGTTTTATACTTTTACGCTGTGCGCCGGTTTGGTCTTGGCGCCTTGGTCGGTCATGGCTCAACAGGAGGGAGCTTCAGCACCTGAAGAGAAGATGGTTGCCGAGGAACAGAAGATGGAGGCTGAGCTGGGCATAGGCCAGGAGCAGCATCAGAAGATGGAGGCTTTGCGCAAGGGGTTTCAGGGGCAGCAGTCCGCCATGGGAAGCGAGTTGAGGGACAAGAAGAACGCTCTAAGAGAGATGCTCGAGGGTGAAGGCGCATTGGACAAGGGGAAAGTGGCAGGGTTAGTGTCAGAGATCAAGTCATTGCAGGGTAAGTTGCTGGATAATCGTGTGGATCAGGTTTTCAAGATACGCGAAGTTTTGACGCCCGAGCAGTACAATAAACTGAAGGAGTTGCGGAAGAAGAGACAGGCGGATAAGGGAATGAAGGACAGAGGGCCTGGCAAGCGGATGCATCAAAGAAATGCCGACAAGGACAAGAAGTAATTTCTAATTTAGCATTGGTTATAAAGGGCAGGCAGCGCGCCTGCCCTTTTGTTTTATCCCGAATTTTGTCGCGGCACCGCTTAACCCATCGGAAGCGCTTTACGATTTCTGGCTTTAGTCCAGTGCGCGTAAAAGGCGTTCCGCGGCAGAGCAAATTTTCTATTTTAAAGAACGGTTTTTCTAAGAGCGTGGACTCGCAAGGTTTCGATTCAATATTCCACATGCGTTAGGAATCAATGGCGGGCCGAGAGCGTTGTGACCGAGAAGCGGAGAAGGTGCTTTCGCGTAGGCGTCCCCTCTGCTATATTAATTGGCATCGAACCGTAAAGCGGACAGTGTTGATCCGGTTGAGTGCGCGCAACTGTTTCGATAAAAGGAGTGTCATGCGACGTTTATTCTTCTTGGTGTTGTTTCTGTGTTGTATTGTAAACATTGCGTCGGCGTCGGAGTGTCTTACCGGTTATGAGCCTCCGGTAGCGGCGTTTTATGTAAAGGAAGCAGATCTTGCAAAGATGGCATTGTCCGAGGCTGATAGGGCGGCGGTGGCCGGAAAGCTAGCGGCGTTTCAAGCCAGAGAGTCGGAATTGCGTGCGGCGTTGCGAGACGGTAATGCGGAATTTGTCATGATGCTCTCAGTTGCTGCTCCGGATCGCTCGCGGGCGGATGATCTGGCGGTACGTGTTATCGGGATTATTCGCGAGCTTTACGCGCTGGATATAGATCATGCTTTGGATATGGCGGCGGCTTTGGGGCAGGAGAATCTGCGCAAGGCCAGAGTGAAAGTTCACCGGCACGCCGGGCATTGCGAGTGGTCGCCGTCGGTGCCTGTAATGCGACAGACGCTTTCCGGACAGGAACGGGAGATGATCGGCTTGCAGGAAGATGAACAGAAGTATCTGGCCGACTTTGAGCGTCGCGAGAAATATTTTGCCTCTGAGAAATGGTTGCTGCGTGAGAGGTTGGACCGGGCATTGGTGGGCTCCAGGGAGACGGATCGCGCATTGGCTAAATCACTGCTGGAGGAATGGGTTGCAATGGTGCGCCAGCAGGCCACCAACCGTTTGGATCGGTATTTCTATGCGGATCAGGTGTTGTTCTCACCGGAGAGAATGGGTAAGCTCCAGGAGCTTTACACCAAACACAAAAAAGGCAAGGCGAAGGGTAAGTAAACTGTACAGGGCGGTCGATGTGTCAGGCCGGCTTGCTTCAACGAAAGGTGTTATATGCGTTCCGACAGGATCAAGGCAGGATTAGAGCGTACTCCAAACCGGGCATTACTTTATGCGACGGGACTTCATCGTTCCCATATGAGCCGTCCTTTTATCGGTATAGCTTCGTCGTTTACCGATATTATTCCCGGGCATATTAACATGCGCTCACTTGAGCGATATATCGAGCGCGGCGTGGAGAACGGCGGAGGTACGCCGTTCATTTTCGGCGTACCGGGGATTTGCGACGGGATCGCCATGGGGCATGCCGGCATGCGTCAGTCGCTGCCTTCGCGGGAGCTAATCGCCGACATCGTGGAGAGCGTGGCCCAGGCCAACGCTTTCGATGGCCTGATCCTGTTGACCAACTGCGACAAGATCACGCCTGGCATGCTGATGGGGGCCCTGCGCGTCAATGTCCCAACTATTATAGTCACTGCCGGGGCCATGATGACCGGACACCACAAGAAGCGTCGGCTGAACCTCATTACCGATACTTTCGAAGCCGTCGGGCAGTATAAAGCCGGGCTGATCACCGAGGAGGAGCGCCAGATCCTGGAAACAGAGGCCTGCCCGACTTGCGGTTCCTGTCAGGGTATGTATACGGCCAATACCATGGCCTGTCTGGTTGAAGCCATGGGTTTGTCCTTGCCATATTGCGCGACCACGATGGCGGTGCTTTCCAACAAGTTACGCATCGCCTACGAAAGCGGGCAGCGCGTGGTGGAGCTGGTCCGTAAAGATTGCAAGCCGCGCGACATCGTCAACATGAAGTCTCTGGAGAACGCTGTCCGCGTCGATATGGCGCTGGGTGGTTCCTCAAATACCGTGCTGCATTTGATGGGGATTTCGCACGAGGCCGGCGCCGGTCTGACGCTGAAGGACTTCGACCGCTTGAGCAAGGATACGCCGCATTTGTGCAGCATGAATCCAGCCGGCAAGTGGTACATGGAGGATTTGCATTACGCCGGCGGCATACCGGCGGTGATGCGCATGATCGCCCGGGACATCCACGACCTGCCCACGGTGTCCGGACTGTCCACTCGTAAGATAATGTCGGCGGTAAAATATTACGATCCTGACGTTATCAAGTCGGCGGATAACCCCGAGCATAAGGAAGGCGGCATTGCCATCCTGCACGGCAACCTGGCCGAGGACGGCTGCGTGGTCAAGCAGTCGGCAGTCGACCCGGACAGCATGGTTTTTACTGGCAAGGCCAAGGTTTTCAACTCTGAAGAAGACGCCATGCAGGCCCTGTTGGCCGGCAAGATCGTCAAGGGGATGGTGGTGGTGGTGCGTTATGAAGGCCCGGCCGGCGGACCTGGAATGCGCGAGATGCTGTCTTTGACCGCGGCCATTGTAGGCATGGGATTGCACAAGCACGTTGCGTTAATTACGGATGGCAGATTTTCCGGCGGTACGCGCGGTCCGTGCGTGGGGCATATTTCTCCCGAAGCGGCGGCTGGTGGTCTTATCGCCTATCTTAAAGACGGCGATATGATCACAGTGGATATCGTCAATAAAAAGCTGGAGGTTGCCTTGACCAAGGTCGAGATCGCCCGGCGCAAGAAGTCCATGAAGCTTATGCCCTGCAAGGAGCGGAGCGGATATCTGGCCCGCTATGCCAGGATGGTCACGTCCGCTTCTCAAGGTGCGGTATTGCAATAAGAGCTATCTGTCCGAACTGGTAGGGATGTGTGGTTGGCCAAGTATATAGCTTTTTATAAGATTGTTTTGTTGACGTTGTTCTGGCGCTAGCCGGGCTCGTTCCAGACGGAGATCTTAGATTATTCTCTGTTAGGGAATTATCTTAAGTGATTCTGCTTAAAAGGTTTGAGTCTGACGAATTTTCGTTATCGGCAATGGCTGCCTGTCGGCCGTGGCGCCAGCCACTCCTTGCCGCGGGGTAGCCTTTCTTGTTACATTCCCTCCGAGCGCACACTTACGCATGTTGGTTCATAATCTATTAATGCTTATTAAATAATAACTTGCGTTGATTTTGTTGTTATGCATGCCGCATGCACGTCGACAATTTATCCGCTTGGTCTAGGTAAAAGAAATTTGTTGACTAGAAAAGATGCCAGCGTATAATTCTAAACGTTCGAGATGTAACTTGTTTTCATTCAAGAGCTTATCGAGAATTCCTTGACTGCCCTGGAGGGGCGCGGACATGTCCAAACCTGTCGACAAATTTGGGATAGCAGGAGATATGAGCAAGGAAGACATCAAGGCTTCCTTGCAGGATATTAGAACCCACTATCTTGCCAAAAACCAAGTCACTGCAACAACTTTAGATAATTTTCAAGCGCTCGCCTTAACAGTCCGTTACCGCATAGTTGATCACTGGATGAAGACCCAGGCGCGATATCATGATAAGAATGTCCGTCGGGTCTATTATTTGTCCATGGAGTTTCTGATTGGACGCCTGCTCGGGAACTATATGTTCAACCTGGGCAAGGAGAAAGATATTGAAGCGGCCTTGCGCGAGATGGACATCAGCCTGGATGAGATCCGCAATGTTGAGATGGATGCCGGTCTGGGAAATGGCGGCCTGGGGCGCTTGGCAGCCTGCTTTCTAGATTCCATGGCCACCTTGGGCATACCGGCTCAAGGGTATGGAATACGGTATGATTACGGCATATTTAACCAGAAGATCAAGGACGGATGTCAAGTCGAGCTTCCAGATGAGTGGATGCGTAACGGCAATCCTTGGGAGATCCCACGGCCGGAGTATGCGGTCAAGGTGCATTATTATGGCAGCATCGATAACGCGGCCGAGTTTGGCGCTCGCTGGACCAACGCGGAAGCGGTTATGGCCATACCGTACGATATTCCAATTCCAGGTTACAAGAATGATGTGGTCAACACTTTGCGGTTGTGGTCTGCCCGATCGACCGATGAGTTCGAGTTCGACTATTTCAACCATGGCGACTACGAGAAGGCTGTGCAGAAAAAGATCCACTCGGAGAGCATCTCAAAGGTTCTTTACCCTAACGACAACGTGAGTCAGGGCAAGGAGCTCAGGCTTAAGCAGGAGTACTTCTTTACGGCTGCCTCTATTGCTGACATTATCCGTCGGCACCAGGCCGACAAGAACGATATTCGCAAGTTGCACGAGAAGGTTTGCATTCAGCTTAATGATACCCATCCTGCGCTGGCAGTGGTGGAGCTGATGCGCGTGCTGATCGACCAGGAAGGGTTGCAGTGGGAGGAAGCTTGGCATGTTGTAACCAGGACTTTCGCCTACACCAACCATACGCTCATGCCGGAGGCTCTGGAGTGCTGGACGGTGCCGCTTATGCAGTTTGTTCTGCCGCGGCACCTGGAGATTATTTATGAGATCAACCATCGCTTTCTGCAAGAAGTGGAGAGCAAGTTCCCTGGTGACGCCGAACGGCTCCGTCGTATGTCCATAATCCAGGAAGGCGACCCCAAGCGAGTACGGATGGCGCACCTGGCAATCGTCGGCAGCTTCTCGGTCAATGGCGTTTCCGCGCTGCACACCGACTTGTTGAAGGCGCAGCTGTTTCACGATTTTCACGAGATGTATCCGCGTCGGATCAACAACAAGACCAACGGGATCACCCCTCGCAGATGGCTGCTAAAGGCCAACCCCAAGCTTTCGGAGTTGATCACCGAAACTATCGGTGACAAGTGGGTGACCGATCTGGATCAGCTTCAGTCGCTGGCGCAGTACAAAAACAGCAAGGAGTTTTGCCGGCGTTGGCGCGCTATCAAGCAGGCCAACAAGGTCGCTCTGGCCGAGCATATCGTCAAGACCATGGACATTCCGGTGGATCCCAATTCCATGTTTGACGTTCAGGTCAAGCGCATGCATGAGTACAAGCGTCAGTTTTTGTTCGGGCTCTACATACTTTCCCAGTATCTTAGTATTAAAAACAATCCGCACGCTTTTGTGCAGCCGCGGACGTTCATCATAGGCGGCAAGGCTGCGCCTGGATATTACATGGCCAAGCTGATCATCCAGTTCTTGAACAGCGTGGCCGAAATAATACAGCAGGACAAGAGCGTCCGGGACAAGATACGTCTTGTGTTCCTGGAGAACTACCGGGTCTCATTGGCAGAGAAGATCATTCCGGCGGCAGAGCTTTCTGAACAGATATCCACCGCTGGCATGGAGGCGTCGGGAACCGGTAATATGAAGTTTATGCTCAACGGGGCATTGACTATTGGAACCTATGACGGCGCCAATATCGAGATGTACGAGCAGCTGGGAGGTAATAATATCTTTATCTGTGGCTTGCGCGCAAACGAGGTAGCCGACCTGCGCAGTAAAGGGTATGATCCTCGAGCTTTCATTAAGGCTTCTCCGATGCTGAGAGAGATCTGCAGCATGCTGGAGAACGACGTGTTTTCTCCAGAGCAGCCTGGCTTATTTGACCCGCTGCTTAATACTCTTTACCGTGGAGATTTCTTCATGGTTTGCGCCGACTTCGAGTCTTACGTGAAGACGCAGGATACTATTTCGCGATTGTATAGAGACCAGGATGGCTGGACGCAGATGTCGATCATCAATGTCGCGCGCGCGGGATTTTTCTCCAGCGATCGTACGATTAAGGAATATGCCAGGGATATCTGGCAGGTATAACGGCAGCATAAGTTCCGATTAAGGAGGGAACCATGGAAAAGACCAAGACAAGATCAGCCAAGAAAATCACCGATACGGTCAAAAAGATCGTGGGTATGGCCGAGGCCAAGCCCGTAACCGCTAAAAAGCCGGCGTCAAAGAGCTCGGTGAGCAAGGACGAGCTGGCACGCCGGATCCAGGAAAAGGCTTACGAGCTTTACGTAAAGCGCGGTGGTTGCCACGGTGACGACCAGAACGATTGGTACGAGGCCGAGCGTCTTGTGCGGTCCGAAATGGGTCGTAGCTGATCCTGTTCAGTTGTACTGCTTTGTGCTGCGGACAGATTGGATAATGCATCCTGCTGGAGATTGTTCGGCGGGGGACTTTCTTTTTGACGACCGGGGCGGCAAGGCACATTCCGTATTGGTCAGGATAGATGTAACGACGGCGTTTGATGCTTAGTAATGTGACAGGGGCGTTTATATTATTTCGTCGGCCCAGCCCGCAACGGTTCCTCTATTGGGGCGTTGCGCAAAGGCCATGCCGGCTTTTACAATAGATTGGTACTGACAACGTCGATCAGAGGAAAAAAATATGGAATCTATCGTGGTGTCGCCCAATACTCGTGGCGCTGGTAAAGGTCGCCCGTTAACGCCCAGGCAGAAGGCCAAAGTAATAGCGGAAGCCAGGCAGTTGATAAAGGAGGAGGATGTGTCCCGCTATCTGACCGATTATGATGTCTATCTTTTAAGACAAGGTAAATTCTTTAAGATGTACGACAAGCTCGGCTCGCACATCGTGGAGCAGCATGGTGTGCTGGGCGTTTTGTTTGCTGTCTGGGCGCCCAACGCGGATAGCGTATCGGTCATAGGAGATTTTAACGGCTGGCAGCATAATGCAACCCCGCTTAAGGCCCGCTGGGATGGTTCCGGTATATGGGAAGGCTTCGTTCCCAATATTGGACATGGCATGGCATACAAGTACTCCATTGTGACCAGGCATGGAAATCGTTTGGAGAAGGCCGACCCGATGGGACGCCACTCGGAAGTCCCCCCGAAATCGGCTTCTATTGTTTGGGATATTAATTACGGCTGGAACGATGCGGATTGGATGTCCCGGCGCCGGGAGCGCAATGCCCTGGATAAGCCGATGTCAGTATATGAAGTGCATCTGGGTTCATGGATGCGGTCTCCTGATCAGGACAATCGCGCTCTTACCTATATTGAGCTGGCCGAGAAGCTGGTGGAATATGTCAAGAAGATGGGGTATACCCATGTGGAATTGATGCCGGTCATGGCGCATCCTTTTCAGGGTTCTTGGGGCTATCAGACGGTTGGGTATTTCGCGCCGGCGTCTTTCTTTGGCAGCCCACAGGATTTGAAACATCTCGTCGACAAAATGCACCAGAACGATATTGGCGTAATTTTGGACTGGGTGCCGTCCCATTTCCCCAATGATGGTCACGGGTTGTGGCAGTTCGACGGTACGGCGCTGTACGAGCACGAGGATATGCGCAAGGGTTTTCATCCGGACTGGAAGAGCTCGATATTCAATTACGGTCGGGTCGAAGTAAAAAGTTTTCTTATCGCCAGTGCGCTTTTCTGGTTGGAACAATACCACGCCGACGGCCTGCGTGTGGACGGTGTGGCGTCGATGCTGTATCTGGATTATTCCCGCAAGGAAGGCGAGTGGATCCCGAACTGCTTCGGCGGACGTGAGAACCTGGAGGCGATCGATTTCATAAAGACTCTGAACGAGACGGTATACGGAGCGCATCCCGATATCCAGATGATAGCCGAGGAATCGACCGCCTGGACCAAGGTGTCGCGGCCGACTTGGGACGGCGGTCTGGGGTTCGGCTTGAAGTGGAATATGGGCTGGATGCACGACACGCTGGTATATTTCACCAAGGACCCGATCTACCGCAAGTATCATCACAATCAGCTTACTTTCGGTTTGCTGTACGCGTTCACCGAGAATTTCATGTTGTCTTTATCACACGACGAGGTTGTGCACGGCAAGGGCTCGTTGCTGCGGAAAATGCCGGGCGATGACTGGCAGAAGTTCGCCAACCTGCGCCTTTTGTTCGGTTACATGTTCGGCATGCCGGGCAAGAAGCTGCATTTTATGGGAGGTGAGTTCGGTCAGTGGGATGAATGGGATTATCAGAAGAGCCTGGATTGGCATCTCCTGCAGTGGGCGCCGCATCAGGGAGCGCAGAAGTGGATGCAGGATTTGAATCGTGTGTATCGTAGCGAGTCAGCGCTGTATGAGGACGACTGCACGTATCACGGTTTCGAATGGATCGATTGCGGCGACTGGGAAGGCAGCGTGTTGACGTTTATACGTCACGGCAAGCATCCGGACAATATGATACTCGTTTGTTGCAACTTTACTCCGGTTGTACGGGAGGGTTACAAGGTCGGCGTGCCTTATGCCGGACGCTGGCGCGAACTGCTGAACTCCGACGCCAAGGAATATGGCGGCAGCGGTCAGGGTAATGCCGGTCAGGCCTGGACCGCGGACGAACCGGCCAATGCCCGGCAGCATTCACTGAGTCTGACCTTACCGCCGATGGGCGTTATTTTCATGAAATGGGAAAGATAGGGGCGTTGATATGAAAGTGCGACATCTGATCCTGCCGGCAGCATTTATGCTTGTGTCAGTTGCGCCGGTATCTGCCGCTTCCGTTGAGGCGGTCTCGAAGATCTCATCGGCAGTAGTATATCCATCTTCTGCTCGAGTCACTCGGGCGACCAGTCTCAAGCTGCAAGAAGGTGGCCAGACCGTGTTGTTTAGCGGCGTGCAGCCGCTATTCGATGAGAATTCGCTGGCCGTCTCCGGCGCGGGTGACGCCAAGGTCAGGATACTGGGAGCAGGGATCAGAACCGTACAATTGACCGCATCGCCTGACCAGAGGGTACGTGAACTGGAACTCAAGATACAGGAACTGGACGATCAGGCCGGCAGCCTGCAGGGTGAGGCCGGTTCGCTGGCGGACAAGAAGGCCTTCCTGGACTCTGTTCGTCTTTTCTCGGCTGGCCAGATACCTAAGGACCTGGTGACCAGAGTTCCGTCGGCAGAAGAACTCAAGGGAACCCTGACTTTCCTGGAAGGCGAGCTTAAGCTTTATACGGAGGCGCGTCAGGGCCTGAATGTGAAGTTGCGCGAGACAGCTCGGGCGCGACAGGCACTGCAGGCCGAGCTGGACCAGTTGCGTTCCGGTGGAGCCAGGGAAGAGCGGGTCTTGGCGGTGGATTTGGAATGCGAGAAGCCGGGCAGCCTGGACCTGGAGGTAGCGTACAATTTACCGGCAGTGTCTTGGTACCCGCTTTACGATGCGCGCGTGGATTTCCCCAAGGGCAAGGTGGCGCTTAGCGCCTATGCGGTGGTACGGCAGTCTACTGGAGAGGATTGGGCCGAGGCACAGTTGACGCTGTCGACGGCCAGGCCAGCTGCCGGCGGCCGCATGCCGGAGTTAGCACCGTGGTGGATTAAGCCAGCCGTGCCTCGTCGTGAACGTCGGCTGATGCTGAACGCGATGGATTCGGCGGTTATGAGCAAGGCAGTGCAGGGCGCGTCGGGGGAGGCTATGGAATTATACGAGCAAGCTGCACCGACGGCCATGCCGGTTCCGCAAAAGGCGGAAACATCGTATGCCCAGGCCCTTACTTCCGGCGCATCCCTGGTCTACAAAGCTGCGCGTCCGGTTACTGTCAAGTCCGACGGCAGCGATGTGCGCGTGCCGCTTTTCTCCCAGACTCTGGATGCTGCGTTTGAGTATGCCGCGACACCCCGCCTGTCGCCGTATGCCTATCTTAAGGCCGCCGTTACTAACGGTTCGCAGGATCAGCTTTTGGCCGGCCGGGTCAATGCCTTCTTGGACGGAACCTATGTCGGGGCTTCCGACGTGCAAAAGACCGTGGCGCCCGGAGAGAGTTTGGATCTGTACCTGGGCGTGGATGAAGGCATAACGGTAAAGCGCGAGCTGGTCGAGGAAAAGGCCGATGAAACGCTGCTCGGCTCCATCCCCTCCACGACAAGGAAGATATCTTATAAATACAAAATGACGGTGGAAAATTATAAGCCCGGTGCGGTGACGGTCAACTTGTTTGATCAGGTGCCGGTGTCCCAGGACGATCGAATCAAGGTGGTCCGGGTACAGACCAGCCAGAAGCCGGATTCGGAGAAATATAAGGATCGTGAAGGGGTCTACCTGTGGACGCTATCTTTACAGCCAAAGGAAAAGAAAGAGATTTGGCTGTCCTACGTGGTAGAATGCCCGCGTGATCTGGTTGTTGAAGGATTGTGATCCGACGACATATTGATAAAGGTAAGCGTAGGGGCGCAGGCCAGTCTCTGCCAGCTTACCTTTTTTAGTTTTCAGGATGTCTTTGATATTATTACGCGGCGTTGGCCGCTAAGCTTAATAAGAAAGGGTTTTTTGTGAATCGTTATCTTTGCATACACGGTCATTTTTACCAGCCGCCTCGGGAGAATCCCTGGCTGGAGGAAGTAGAGCTGCAGGAATCCGCGCTGCCGTATCATGACTGGAATGCCCGCATTACGGCGGAGTGTTATGCCCGCAACGGCGCCTCCCGTATATTGAACGAGCATGGATATATTGTGGAGATCATTAACAATTATTCCCGGATCAGTTTTAACGTCGGGCCGACACTGTTATCCTGGATGGAGAAGGAAGATCCGGACGCCTACCGGTCGATTATAGAAGCTGACCGCATCAGCCGCCAGCGGTTTTCCGGGCATGGTTCAGCCTTGGCCCAGGTCTACAATCATATGATCATGCCCCTGGCCAATGCTCGCGACAAGCGGACACAGGTCTTGTGGGGTATACGGGATTTTGAACATCGCTTTGGCGCCCGGCCAGAGGGGATGTGGTTGGCTGAGACCGCGGTTGACCTTGAGAGCCTGGACATCATGGCCGAACAAGGCATTAAGTTTACTGTCCTGGCTCCGCATCAGGCCAAGCGGGTAAAAAGGATATCCGAGGAGCGCGAATGGACCCCGGACGACGCTAAACACATCGACCTCAAGCGGCCATATTTGTGCCGCTTGCCCTCGGGAAGAACGATAGCGTTGTTCTTTTACGACGGTCCAGTATCGCGCTCGGTGGCTTTCGAGGGGTTGTTGCACAGCGGTGAGAGCCTGGCCCGGCGTTTGGTCGGGGCGTTCGATCTTAAGTCTGGCGACAACCAGCTGGTGCACATAGCCACCGACGGCGAGTCGTACGGTCACCATCACAAGTTTGGCGATATGGCCCTGGCCTATTGTCTGCATTACATCGAGAGCAACGGCTTGGCCAATGTAACCATTTACGGAGAATATCTGGAACGGAATCCGCCGGAATACGAGGCCGAGATCGTGGAGAACAGCTCCTGGAGCTGCGCGCACGGCATCGAGCGCTGGCGTGATGATTGCGGTTGCAACAGCGGGATGAATCCGGGCTGGAACCAGGCGTGGCGCGGTCCCCTGCGTAAGTCTCTGGACTGGCTGCGCGATCGTTCGGCGGAGATTTTTGAGAAAGAAATGGAAGGCTTCGCGGCCGACCCCTGGGCTTTGCGCGACGCCTATATCGAGGTGATCCTCGATCGCAGTCGGTACAATCTGGACCGGTTCCTGGCACAGCGCATGCAGAAGGTCTTGACCCCGCTGGACAAGAACAAGGTTTTGCGTTGTCTGGAGATCCAGCGTAACGCTCTTCTTATGTATACGAGCTGCGGATGGTTCTTCGACGACATCTCCGGCATTGAGACAGTGCAGATCATCAAATATGCTGCCCGTGTAATACAGCTAATACGCCGCGTGACCGGCGAGGACCTGGAACAGCAGTTCGTGGAGCTCTTAGGCAAGGCCAAAAGCAATGTCTCGGTAGCCAATAATGGCGCGCGCATTTACAAGTCGTACGTCGAGCCGTCCATCGTCGATATTCTGCGTGTTGGAGCCCATTACGGCATGAGTTCGCTATACCATGAGTATCCGCGGGATGCTCGCCTCTATTGTTTTACCGTTCATCGCCAGGCGTACGATAAGCATGCGGTAGGCAAGTTGGAGTTGGTCTTGGGGCGGGCCGATATCGTATCCGAGATAACTCTGACGAGCTTCCAGGTCCAGTTCGCGGTTCTGCACCTGGGCGACCAGAATTTTATTTGTGGCGTGGACTACTTCCACGATGAGGATGGTTACCACAAAATGCATGTGGATGTGGCCGCAGCCTTCGCCCAGGGAGATATCCCGCTGTCGATACAGGCCATAAATCGCTATTTTGGGGCCAAGAATTATTCGTTACGGCATTTGTTCAAGCACGAGCAACAGACCATACTGGACCAGATCTTTGACTCCACCATGCAAGAGTTGGAGTTGTCTTTCCGGCAGATCTACGACGACCATTTCTCGCTTATCCGCATGATCAACGAGAACCATTTGCCGCTGCCCAAGGCGCTGGCCAACGTGGTCGAGTTCGTGCTGTTGCGGGATTTGACCAAGCTGCTTTCTCTGGATGAGGTGCCGCTGGACCGGTTGGGCCGGCTGGTGAAAGAGATCAACCGCTGGCAGTTTAAGCGGGACAAGGAACAGCTGGATTTCCTGGGTGCAGAGAAGGTTGGAGGGTTGATTGTACGTCTAGGCAAGAATCCCGACGACGTAGAGCTCCTGGAATACATTGTGGAGATGATCAGGCTTTTTAACGCGCTTCGCCTGGAGCTCGACATCTGGAAGGCGCAAAATATCTATTACGCCATCGGACAGGAAGTCTATCGCAAGAGGCTGGCGTTGAACGACAAGGATGCTGCCACAGGTCGTTGGCTGGCGGCGTTTGAGTCTTTGGGGGAGATATTGAAGGTCAAGATCGTCTAGCAGGACGATGTATAGGTTTGGCGACCTCAGCCCCATATTGAGTCGAATCTAAATATTCCGTACCCCATTAAAACTCCTGACAGGTTTTGCGGTCAGGAGTTTTTTATTACAAGAGAAAGTCGTAAATGAACGAAGGCTGTCTGATAGTGTTTCAATGACGTTTATTTGCGCGCAGCTTATAAATATTTTATATTTATAAGCAAATGAAAACCTTTATTGCAGTCTCATCCATTCCCAGCCGCCTCCTTTCAATGCTTATGGCCCTGGTGATGCTTCTAAGTTCTATAGCCCCTGTAAAGGCACAAGAAGCATTAGCCATTCCACCAATAGGAACGCGCATGGCATTAAGTGGCCTAGATGAGCCGTCACTGTTAATGGGGGTCAAATTATCGGAACGATCGCCATTCCATTTCGACTTTATTTTTGATAAAGGCGGCGGTGCGGGGCTCTCTGAAGATATAGCTGCAAGACAGATTAAGTATTTTCTGACCGTTCTTACCGTGCCAGGTCAAGATTTGTGGGTTAACCTTTCGCCAGCTGAACAAGATCGTATTATGCCCCGGGCTTTAAGTGAAACAGATATGGGCAGGGATATGCTGTTCGCGGATTATATTTTGAAACAGTTGGCCGCCTCCATATCTTATCCTGAAGAAAGTTTAGGCCGCGTTTTCTGGGGAGAGGTTTATCAGAAGTTGGTGGGCAAGTTCGGCCGTGTTAACGTGGATATGTCTAGCCTAAACAAAGTGTGGGTTGTACCCGGTGAGGCGGAAGTATATGTAAATGGCAATACTGCTTTTATTACTGGGGCGAGATTGAAGCTAATGTTAGCCAACGATTATGCTGCGGCAGGTTTGACGGGTGATTTGGGAGGCAGCGATAAAGCATCTCCGCAGTCATTGGCGGCGGAATCAGCTGCCAGGGAAATATTGATACCTGTTCTGGAGAAAGAGGTGAATGAGGGTAAAGCATTTTCCCATTTAAGGCAGATATACCATGCATTATTGTTGGCTTTATGGGCCAGAAAGCACTTAAGCGACCCGTTGTGGCAGAAGCAATATATTGGCATGGGCAGGATAGGCGGTATCGATCTGGATGACAAGCAGCTGCGGGAGAAAGTATACGGTCGATATCTGGAATCTTTCAAGCAAGGCGTTTATAACTACATTCGTGAGCAGGAAGATCCGGTCACGCATGATATGACGCCACAGAAATATTTTTCCGGCGGGTTTGATTTTGCCCAGCTGGATTCCGCCGATGAGCGTAATGATAAAGAAGCGCGAAATAAAGCGGCGGCCAGAATGGGTGCATTGCAAAGCCAGGGTCGCCTCATGGCGGTGGCGTCGGCGGTGAGCCCGGCCCGGAATGGCCAGGCCAAGTCAGCGCCGACCAA
>JAAXVU010000151.1 GCA_013335325.1 Candidatus Omnitrophota bacterium
AGAAGCGCGTAGTCCCACTACGAGCTTCCCAGCGGAAAGGGGCCGAGAATCCTCTTATCAATCCCTCAGCCCCGGCTCGCTATTGGCTCGCCAGGCGGCCTCGGGATATTTTGCCGAGAATCCTCGGCAAAATAAAAAGCCCCTTGGATATCCAAGGGGCTTTCAAACTTCGCATCCTTAAAGCTTCGCTTATCCCGAAGCCTTGGCCAAAGGAGTATCCCCTCCGTCAGGCTCATTCAATCCCAACGCTGGGAACATCGACGTGATCGGCATAATATTGATAATAACCGGCCGGAATCCGGCCACACCCTGCGTCCTGATCCTTTCCAGCATGGCCGGGTCGACCGTGACCTTGACCCGGTCGCCGGTACGCTCCACCTTCATATTGCCCAGGTTGGCGTTAAGGTCGATACCACCGACATCATTTTGCTCCTTTACCTTACTGGCGAGATCGCTGATCCTAGTCTGCGCTGCATCTACTACCTGTAAAGCTTTTGCCACAACTGCTTTTTCCAAAGTCACATCTTCCCACTTAAATACCTTTTGAAATTCCGGATCACTTTGTATATCTTGCGATATTTGTTCACGCGGCAATGTAAACATGTTCGCTACCAACCCTGCCAATGCATCCTGATCACTTAAATCAATATCCTTAAAAACCCCGTTATCTTTTGCCTTATTGATCCAATTACTTATCAACAACTTATCGTTATCAGAACCTTCTCCAGCAGCTACCTTTTTGATCGTATCCGACAACTTGATAGCCCAGCCCCTGTATTGATCGTTGGACATGATATCATCCAATATATTCTTAGGTAATAAAGCCAGCGCCCACGCATCCCCGATACCCGCCAAAGCATTGCGAATAGCAGTGGAGGACGCGGCCGGTATATTGAGCCCCAATACCCGTGTTATGGTGCCTTGATTGAGTATCGCCTGAACTTTTTCCTGTTCCCCGGATGTAGGTATAGAATCCAACGGCGAGCGCTCATTGAATGCAGGAACCACTTTCATGCTTCCTGCCGTAAGCCGGTCCATGACCCGCTGGATGTTTTCCGTCCTACGCGCATCCTTATTGGACGCATCCAGCTTCATTTTCGACAACTTATCCACTAAAGTCTCTTTCAACAATTTTCTAATAGTATCCGGCTGATTACTTCCATCAGCCATCTTTTTGGGAAGAGGTAGACCGTTCACATCCAGCTTCTTATCGGGAGCATCCAGATGCATATGATCCGTACCGACCAAATAGAAAGCAATGAACCCGTCTGGCGCATCCACATTATTGATCAAATATTCCAATATCTGAGTTTCACCATCTAATGACGTAATCAGCTCCATTGGCATATTAAAAAACCTTTGTAGCTCTGGCCGCCCCAGAAACTTTTGCATCATTGACTTTCTATGCACTTCAGTGAACAAGGTCAATATTTTACGAAAATCTGCCCCTTGTAAACGCCAAGGATGCTCATAGAGTGAATTGGTCGAGAACATCGCCCGCAACATAGTGTCAATTTGCCCAAAATGCAAAGGATCTGCGGCCAAAGGAAAGAATACATGCCCATTGTTATTGATCTCTTTATTAACTAGCTGTACCCCCATGACCGCAACCGCACTCTCAATTCTTTTATCAATATCAGCGAATACCTGCCCCATCCTCTCACGGGTCGCTGCGTTAAAAGCGTCACTCTTTAATAAAGCCTTGTTAACTTCATCCAATAAGACTTCCCGCATATACATTAGATCAGACACGTCTGCGGATTCTGTAAAGATACGTGCAAAGTTCTTTTGCATCCATGTAAATTCTTTTTGTTTCTTCTCTACCCACGTTCCAGTTGACAAATTAAAAATGAACGACCTGGTCAACATGCCCGCCGGATTCCCTAATTGCTTGACTCTGGTCAAGAAAGCTCGCTCAACATACATTTTTCCATTTAAATAAACACTTCCAAAACTCTCCTGCGCACCAGTATCAACGACTATAACTTCTGGCCTGACTGAGACTCCTGTTGCCCGCACAGCCGCCGCCATCTCCTCCGAATATTCTGGTGCAGGCACTTCAAGCTTACCCGCCAACCCGGCTTTTATAGATTCCAAAGTAACCTGGGCGCTATACCCTGTGCTCGCAAAACGCTGATCTTTGGTCAACATTTCTACTAATATATTTCTAGCTGGAACGCTGTCATGCTGAGTTATAACTACCAATTTATCCGGCCCAAACTCTAATGCTACATCACTACCATCTTCAAAATTGATGACAATATTAGAGCCTTCCTTGGAGAAAGATACGCCGTTAGCAATCTCTTTGTTTTCGTATTTTAATGTCTTACCATAAGCATCCGCTACACGCTTGGCCAATACTTGCAAGTTCTGTTCATCCAGCGCATCACTGACCACTCCGGCCTGAGCTTCATATACAGTACGCTTGGCCATAGGCAGGGCACCGTCCGCTCCCACCGTCACCTGGGCCAGGTCGCCGCCCGGCGTCGCCGTTCTGGAAGCTGCCGGAGCTCTATTGATTGGCTGTCTCTGCTCGCGAACCAACTCTGCCGTGGCCTCCCCCACATATCCCCCCGAGAAATACTTCCGCGGCAGGAGCTCCTTGGTCGTCGGGTCCTGGTCTTCCCGGATCAGGCTGAACACGCCCTCGCGGTAGGCTGCGATGTACTGCTCGTAGATCTGGTCCTTTACGGTCTTGTCAGCCAAATCCACACCAGCCACCTTGCGCTGATCGGCATAGACCTGCGCCAGCAGGCTTTCCTTCAGGTTCTCCTTATACCAGGTCGCCAGGATAAGCGCGTTCTGGATCTGCCTAAGCAGCGCGAAGTTCTTGCCGGTGTTGACTTCTTTTTCTATCTCAGGAATAACTATGTCGCGCACCACATCCGACGACAGCTTGCTAACCTTCCCGACGGTCTCATCCGCCACCTTATCGGTGCCGATGCTGGCGTTATCCAAATTCTTCTTCATCGCCAGATAATCCTGCTCCAACATTATCTTGAAATGCGATTCACCTACCAAGGCGGTGTCCTTATTCTCGTATACCACCGCTTTATCTGGAACGATCCAGATCTTGTTGAAGGTACTGGCCGGGATATCCGTAGTTCCCAGTTCGGCCTGGGCCCGTTCGTAGACGCGAGACCAAAAAGCCTTGCCCAAGTCCTTGTCCGGGTGCACCAGCGAAGCCGACAGCTGTTTCAAGATATAATCCTGCGCCAAAAGATCGCGGCCCATTTCGGTCTGGCCTAAAGCTTCAGGGATAATACGGTTGTTTTCGTACGGGGAAAGGTTAACCCACAAATCTTTTTCCGGAATGGTTAGGGAAGCCAGGAAATATTTGGCAATTTTCTCGCTTTCGCGACGGATATCCTCGCGAGAAGACTGTGTATTCCCGGTATCAACGATAAAATCGAATACCAGTGGCTGGTCAGGATGGATCTTTACCGCCCGCAACATCACCGGGGCAAAGGCATCGCTCTGCATAACCATGGTGCCGGGTAACGGCAAGTTCAATACAGATTGGGCATAAACAGGTGAAAAAGACGTTAGATTAGATACTGAGAATATCGACAGCAATATCCAGGAAAATACTTTGTAGATGGTATGCTTGCGGTTGCTCATAGGTCACACCTTTTTAATATTTTGATGGAGGGGGGCTCATCATCTATAAATAAGTTTAAACTAATAGAAGAAAAAAATCAACTACGAGAAAATTTTCTCATTTTCTGAAAGCAATGGCAGGATACCGCATAAAAACTGATCTTTTGCACCCAGTTATGCCAGAAAACTACGAAGGCTGCAGCCTGATGTGTCCCCTGTAAGCTCAGTATTGACAAAGCTTTTATGCCCTGACGAAACATTCTGAAAGGATACCGCGAACGATATCAGCAGCCCAAAGCGCCAAGGCTACATATAAAAAAGGATCGCCTTGCGTTCCTTGGCTGCAACAAACGCCCGGATGCCCTGCTCAAGCGGCATGACCCTTAAAGCGATCTTCTTTTTACGTAAAAAGCGGATGCCCTTGGGCGTAACCGCCACCCGGCATCCACGCGTAGTAGCTACGATCAAAATATCCGGACCTTTTTTCACTATATCCGCCAAGTCATCCGGCCCGAGTGTAGCTGGGAGAAACGCCTCCGGTTCCTTGACCTTGCCGTCCGCCCGAATAAAGCAGGTACGCTCTACCACCTTCCCCTTGATGGTCAGTTTGCCGGCCGATGACAAACGTACCGCCGGGTAATACCCCGCCGCATCCGACGCCGGCAATCCGGCCGCCTGTAACGCCATCGCCACCGCACCCAACATCACCGCATCGTCACCAAGCTTTGCTACCACCACGCCTGGTGTATCCAGCTTCTTGAAGAACGGGTCGGTCTTGAGGGCCTTCTCCACGCGCGGCAGAATAAAATCCCCGCACGCCTCCACCACTCCGCCGCCAAAAATAAACAGGTCGGGATTAAAAATATGATTTAAGGACACACAGGCCTGGCCCAGGGCATCTGCCGCCTGCTCCATCACCCGGGTGACCAGGCGGTCTTTGGATTTTAGCGACTTGGCCAAGACACTGCTTTTGACCTGCGCCAGATCCTTACCCGCCAGCTTGGTGATAATCGACTTTTCCCCGCGCTTGAGCGCGCTACGCAAATCCCGCTCGATGGCCCAACGGCCGGCATGCGCTTCCAGGCAGCCGATATTGCCGCAGGTACATTGCGGACCTTTAGGGTCGACGATCATGTGCCCCAGCTCCGCGGCCGCGCCCTGCGCGCCGGTCACAAACGCGTTCTTGACAATAATGCCGCCGCCGATGCCGGTGCCGGGAAAAACTCCGACGATATTCTCCGCCTTGCGGCCAGCACCCAGCCAGCGTTCGCCCAAAACTCCCAGGTTGACGTCGTTACCGACCACGATACCGCATTTGAAACGCTT
>JAAXVU010000016.1 GCA_013335325.1 Candidatus Omnitrophota bacterium
GCCAGGTGCCTTTTGACACCTGCCACGTCGTACAAGCCGTAGTGAAAGATGGAAGCACACGCCACAGCGCTCGCCGGCGCCTTATGCAAGAGCTGCGCGATATGCTCCGGTCGTCCGCAACCGCCCGAGGCAATTACAGGTATTGGTACCAGATGAGCGACCGCCTTGACCAGATCCACCTCAAAGCCGTTCTTCATGCCCTCATGGTCGATAGATGTGACAAGCAACTCACCGGCGCCCAGTTCCACCAGCCGCCTGGCCCAGTCCAGGACGTCGATGCCGGTGGCCTCGCGCCCGGTGTCGATATAAGCCTCCCAGCTTCCGTCCGGCTTCTTCTTGGCCTCGATGGAGGCGACGATACACTGCGAACCGAAGGTCTGGGCCGCTTCTCTGATGAATTCCGGCCGGCGCACAGCGGCCGTATTGATCGCCACCTTGTCGGCGCCTGAACGAAGCACTTCACGGATATCGGCTATCGACCGTATACCGCCACCCACCGTGAGCGGCACGAAGACCTCGTCAGTCACCCTCCTGACGATGTCGTTAAGACTGTTGCGTTCGTAAAGGCTGGCTACCGCATCCATATACAATATTTCATCGGCGCCCTCTGCATAATACTTGCGGGACGCATCAGCCGGGACGCCCACCACCCGCAAACCTTCCAGGTGTATACCCTTGACGATGGTATTGTTCTTTATGTCCAGCCGAGGAATGATCCGTACTTTATGGTCGTCCATGTTCATCCGATATGAAAATTCTTCACGGCCTTGTGGTATTCTTCCCACTGCCCGACGTCGATCCAGCTCTTCTCACTTATCGGAAAGACCCCTACCCGAAAACCTTTACCCTGTGCCGCCATAATAAGCTCGTTGAAATTATAAAGCCGCCCCTCCGGTATCAACTCCAGCAGTTCAGCATTCAGCACATACATGCCGGTATTCACCAGAAGATCGTGCTCCGGCTTTTCCTTGATGGATTTCAGGATACCGCCGCTTTCGATAGTGCAAACCCCGTACGGTATGATATATCGTTTGCAAGAGACTACTATCGTCAGATCGTTCTGATGGTCACGGTGGAACCGGGCGATCTCTCCATAGTCACTATCGATGACGATGTCGCAGTTGGTCACAAAGAACGGGCTGCCTATTTGGCCTTTGACCAGACGCAGTCCGCCGGCCGTGCCCAACGGCATAGTCTCCTCGATATACTGTACGCGGTAACTGCGCTCGGCCTCCTCGAAATACGACTTGATCATCTTGGCTTTATGGTTAATAGACAGATAGAAATCCATGACCCCGGCAGCCACAAAACGGTCGATGATAATTTCTATGATAGGTTTCTCTCCGATCGGTATAAGCGGCTTGGGTAGAACCTTGGTCAGAGGATCCAGCCGCGTACCCTTGCCGCCGGCCATAACCACGACCGGCAGGTTCACCGGCTCACGCAGACGAGGCGCGTTCTCACGGAAGACCTCGTCCCAAACCAGAACGTCAGCCACAATACGGTCATGGTCTACCACCGGGATCGCCTCGATCTTGTAGTCCAAAAGCATCTGCTTTACGGTCTCCAGCTCGTACCCCGGAGCCACCACCCGCGGGTTCCTGTTACAAATACTCGCCACCGGCTCATCCAGTCCGCCCTCCCGGAGGATCCACATCCGTATATCTCCGTCAGACAAAGCGCCGAAGAGACGGCCCTCACTATCCGTAACGAACAGTTCCTTCTGCCCGATCTCCTTCATCTGCCGCATGGCCTGTTTGACGCTACGGTTGCGGTCTATAAGAAAAGTCTGGGGTTCCTTGTTCATCGCCTGCGCTCCCTTTGTGCAATATCCTTCCACGAAATAAGCGTATCGGCGGCAATGGCCCGCCTTGCCCGATGCCCCACCACGCTATCCAGCAACCCCGGAGCTATGCCTGTCCCGGGTCGTTTTATCACAACATCTTCAGGCCCTAACAGAGTTCCCACCGGAATATCCCGCGCTGCGACCAGGCTCTTACGGGCCACCGCCATGACGCCCAGCTCAGCGCGACACGGCGACTTCTTGCCGTCGCCCATCGCCGCTTCCACATGCCGTACGGAATTGACCAGAGCCGACAGTTCCACAGGATCCAACGAGGCTAAATGATCCGGCCCCGGCAAAGATTTATCGAGGGTGAAATGTTTCTCGATTACAACCGCCCCCAAGGCCGCCGCCGCAACGGCGATCTCGATGCCGGGCGTGTGGTCCGACAAGCCCACCGGTAAGCCAAAGGCTTGCGACAACGTGGCCATAGCACGCAAATTCACATCGCTATAATCAGATGGATAGTCCGTAGTACATTGCAACAGAGTGAGCCTCCGGTTGCCGGCCTTCAGAATAGCCCGCACCGACGTCCCCACTTCCTTCAGCGTGGACATGCCCGTAGACAAAATAATCGGCCGACGGTAGCGGGCAATCTCCGTCAAGAAAGGCACATTGTTCAGGTCGCCAGAACTGATCTTGAAGAATGGAACTGCCAGCTCAAAAAGAAACCGGGCGCTTGTGCTATCAAAAGGGGTCGAGAGAAACATTATCCGACGTTTGCGACAATACGCTGCCAGCTCACGAAATGCCGGGAATGGCAGTTCCAGCTTCTTAAGCATGGACTGCTGGGATACGTCCTGCGCATTCTTCCGCTGATAGGCCGCCTGCGGCGCCTTGGACGTCACCAAGGCCTTAGCGACAAAAGTCTGGAACTTCACCGCATCGGCGCCGGCGTCCCGGGCGGCATCGACCATGCGCCGGGCCATCCGGATGTCACCATTATGGTTCACACCGGCTTCTGCAATAATGAAAATCTTTTTATTTTTGGCTTTCTGATACATATTCAAACCGGTATCCTTGAAATTCCAGCCAAGCGCCCTGCGCGCCCGGAAAAGTCGTAGCCCTTACGCGGCGGGCCACCTCGTCTCTGTCCATCGACAGATCGATACGGCAAAGGTCGTTAAGTTCCCGACGAGTATACGGTTTGCGCTTCCAAGCCAGGGCCGGTGAGTTATCTATATTACCTGCCGATATATCGACCGCCACCTTGCCCAGGAGATCCAGCATGTGTCGCATCGACTTCTCTTTAAGGGTCCAGACGGTTTCTGCCGGATCGACTGCGAAATAGCTGACCGCAACTATATTCCCGGTATCCACCTTGGCCGCCATATGATGCGCGGTCACTCCGTACTCGGTCACGCCGTCATACAAGGCAAAATTATAACAGCCGATCCCGGGATACTCCGGCGGACCGGGATGAAAGTTCAACGCATACCTGGAAGCCACCTGCAATAGCTCTGGCGGCACGATCCATGGACTTAAGAAAGAGATCAATATCTCGCCGGACCACGCCCTAACCGATTCCGGTAAGGGATCACCCAGCCCGCCTTGCACCCGTAAAACCTCTCCGGGGAAGATGCGGCACAATAAATCTCCGGCCTGGTCGCACCAATGAGTTGTCTTAGCCATGAACAGGACCCGTGGCATCTACTAATCCTCCGCATCCCGGAATTGTTTTAATAATAAAGACTTAAGCGCCGTCTTCTTCAGGACATTCTTGATCCTTGGTGCGGCCCGTCCGTCGCCGTAAGGGTTACTAAGGCCGCGCAAGGAAGCCACGAACCGTGGCGACACCGCCTTGTGGATGGCCGCCAATATGGCATCCGCATTATCCGCCGCGTCCAGCACGTTCTGTGCGCGCAAACGTCCTTTCTGCCGGTCACCTATGTTCACGACCGGCAGCATGAATGATGGCGCCTCGATAAGACCGCTGGAGGAATTCCCCACCATGACCGCCACGTGCTGCATAAGTGACAGATAGCGCAAGGAGCCCAATGACGCCACCGCCTTTGCATCAGCACCTTTCTTGCGCACGAAATCCAATATAGCCCGGCGGATGATCGTGTTCTCCGGGTCGGCGTTGGGCATCGTAAAGATACAACGCAACCCGGAACGGCCCAAAGCGTCGAGGACGCAACGTATATGCCTGCCGGCCTCGCCTTTCTGGAGAGTGACCGGATGGAAGGTCACCATCGCCGTATCCGGACCCAGCGCGAACTTAAGTTCCTTTTCCAGCGCTTTCTTGTCCAAAAGTGAGAGCTCGCGGATATTATCCAGCCCAGGAGCCCCGACAACAAACACCCTTCGGGGATCCTCCCCCATCTGCACGACACGCCGGGCGTGCTCGGGATGGGTGACGAAATGCAGATGGGCCATCTTGGTCACGGCATGACGCATGGTATCGTCGTAGGCTCCCTCAGTCACTTCTCCGCCGTGGATATGGGCAACCGGCAGCCGCATCAAGGTAGCCGCCACCGCTGCTGCCAGTATTTCAAAACGGTCGCCCAGCAAAACGATAATGTCAGGACGCAGCCTGGCGAACTCCCTTCCCAAGCCAGCCACTGCCTCACCGGCCGAACAGGTGACCGCCAGGTCAGTGTCCGCATCAAGCCCCATCGGAACCTTGGCGGAGATCTTGAATCCGTCGGCCAGGATCTGGCGGTATGTGGAGCCGAAACGCTTCTCGAGATGCGTCCCGGTGACCACCACTTGCAGTGCAAGCGCACGGTCCGACTTGATCGCGGCCATCAATCTCCACAATAGACCGTACTCTGCCCGAGAGCCAGTCACGACACAGATCTTTCTGGGCACGCTGCTCCTGGTCTTCATTTCTGCACCACGCATTCTGCATCCAGACTGATCTGCTGCGCCAGACGCATGGTCTCATACGCCCCGCGCAGATCCAGCATGAACGCGTCTTTCCGTCCGGTACGCACCAGTTCTCCGAAGGCCCGCATCTGTCCCCAGAAACCGGCCTTGTATTTCTTGTCGTATTCCTCCGGCTCGATCTCAACGGTCTCGAATTTCCGGTTAGTCCAGCGGCCGCTTTCCAGAGGCTTGAACTCGACGGTCACGCCGTCGCCGTACAGGACGACGCGCCAGCCGCCCGGAGAGTACCAATGCGCAGTATACTGAGCTACGGCGCCGCAAGACAGTTCCATTACCGCAGCAAACTGGTCTCCTCGCGATTCGCCGAAACGCCGGTGCGCGATACTCTTCAAGCTCCTCACTTCTCCCCCGAAGAAACGCAGCAGGTCGATAGTGTGCGTGCTGTTGGCGAATATCCAGTCCAACATAACGCGCTCGGAGAACTTTTTCCCTTCCCGCACACGCCACATGCGCTCGTGACCTTCCACGCTAACGCCCAACAGCTCCCCATGCTGCCTGATGATCTCAATGCCTTTGTGAAATATAGAGTAATACCGACGATTGTAACCCGCCATGGTTGGGATCCGCCTCTGCTCGGCCATCTCGGCCAGGGCCAGGTTATCCTCCGGCGACAGACCGGCCGGCTTCTCAATAAAGAGAGGCAAACCATACTGTATCGCCTGGCTGGCGACAGAGAACATATTCTCCTCGCTTACCAGCACCATCAGCGCGTCCGGCTTTTCCTTTGCCACGAGCGCGTCCAGGTCATCATAGACCGCAGGGATGCCATACTCTGCCGCCAGTGCTTCTGCCTTGCTCCTGGTGCGCGAGACTATCGCCACGGCCTTTATGTCTGCGAAGCCACGCAGCGCCTCCAGATGCTGCCGCGCTATCCATCCTGCACCAATCAATCCCAAACGCACTGCCTGCACGATCCCCTCCTAAGTAATCGGACAAACCCCATCCCGACAGCCCGCCAAACGGCTGAACTGTGGATAGAGTGATCCCAGAATGAATTTGTGTGCTGGAAAACATTCTTCCAGCGTCGGCAATAGACAAACACCTTTCTCCATGATCTGTTCGGCAAAATCCTTGGTCATGTGGCTAACCGCCCAATTCTCATCCAGCACAACCGGTTTCCAAACCCAATTATCGGCCGGATAACTTTCCATGGCAAACCTGGCCAGGTGGTCGACCACAAAACGGGCGCTGGGCGTAGTGATAGTTATCATATCCGGGCTATTATGAGCGTCAGAAAAAGACACAATAAACTCGCTGCCTTTATCCGATACTCCGAACAGAATGCCCCCCAGGTCCATAACCTCGGGGCCCCGTTTAGACGGGGAAAGCCGCTCGCTTAGCTTTTGGCCCTGCAGACTCAGCTCGGAACATCCGTCATGAAAAACAAATATATCCGCTTCGTGTACGCCATTGTTGCCCAGGCCATGATTGCCTCCGATGGCCGTAAACGTCATGGCCTCGGCCGGGTTCAACCTGGACTTGATGTAGCGGTGGATGCGATAGGCGCGTGTCTTGCAGTTCACCCAGACCCGCAGGTCATGCCGCCGGACAAATGCCAGCATATCCTCATATTCCGCGACTGACTGCGCCACGACCTTCTCGATCAGAAAATTCCGGCAACCGGTCTTCTGCGCGACCTCCTGCAACAATGCGCCGCGGCCGCGTGCCTGGGTGGCCAGCACGCACAGATCGGCTCCCTTGGCTTCCGTGCCCACAGTATTAACCCAAGATATCTGCATATCCCGACGGCGCGAAGGCACCTCTTCCACCCGGCGCCGGCCCAGCTCGAGCGACGCCGGATACGGGTCAACCACCACTATCTGCGTGACAGTATCAACACAGACCAGCGCCTGTAAATGCCGGCTGCCCAATTGTCCACAACCTACCAAAAGCACTTTCCTAGACATTATAAATTCCCGCTTTATACGATTTCCGGTTGGCCTTAAGCCAGGCGATCGTCTCTTGCAGGCCCTGATCAAGCGCATACTGCGGACGCCAGGGTGTCGCCGCCAGCATCTTGCGGTTATCGCACAAGAGCCGCTCGACCTCGCTACCCTGGCAACGGACGCGCATCTTTTCCTGCACCACCTTAACCTTTACGCGCATAATTGTGGCGATGCGCCGAGCCAGGTCCCCGATCGAGATCTCGCTGCCGGTACCTACGTTGACCGGCTCACCGTAGAGTCCATTGACCTTGGCCAGCTCCAGGAAAGCCGCCGCCGTGTCCCGGACGAACATAAAATCCCTGGTCGGCGCCAGATTACCCAGCCGGATCTCCCGGGCTCCGTCGGCCATCTGCGAGATGATCGTCGGTATCACGGCACGAGCCGACTGCCGTGGTCCGTAGGTGTTAAACGGCCTAAGTATCTTGACCGGCAATCCGAAAGAACGGTAATAGCTGGCCGCCAGCTGGTCGGCCGCCGCCTTGGACGCCGCATAAGGCGACTGCGAAGACACCGGGTGCTTCTCGTCAATAGGGGCATATTGCGCGCTGCCGTAGGTCTCACTCGTCGAGGTAACCACAACCTGCTTGAGGCCGCGCTGCCTGGCCGCTTCCAGGACATTGTACGTCCCTTCCACGTTGGTCTTGATATACGCCAGCGGGGACACATAGGAATAAGGAATGCCGATCAGGGCCGCTAAATGGAACACGGTGTCACAACCCTGCATGGCCGAAAACACCGAGTCATGATCGCGAATATCCCCAGCCACGACCTCGAGCTTCCCCAGCACCGGCGAGGTCTCGAGCCAACCCCAGTTGTTGCGGCCATTGTAGCGGACAAAGGCCCGGACTTTGAGCCCCCGCGCCACGCATTGTTCCGCCAGATGGGAACCGATAAAACCGCCGGCTCCGGTGATCAATATCTTTTTCATCCTCTCCTCCGCTTGCATAATAACTAAAGAAAAAATTACTGCGCCGATATCAATAGCGCACAAAAAACCCGCCGCTACCTGTCAGCGCCCAGATTCTTTTCTCTATCGTCGACCACCATATAAAACTGTCCAATGTTTGACGGCATAGTAAGTGCCCGCTTAATCAAGCGTCCTTTCTCTGATAGGTCATGCGGGTCGCGCGAATAAGCTCGGCATCTAAAGGCTCATTAATTAAGATCTGTTTCAGTCGCATTAGTGCCCGCCGGGAGAATAACAAGGCCCGCAGCCGGTAAATCACAGCAAACATCTTTTGGCGCAGAATGTGCGCTCCATATCCTTGTTTCTTCTGCGGCTTATTCAACTGCCGCACAACATGGTCCGCCCACAGCTTGCTCAAAATTTTATTGCGCTCCGGAGAAGCGACTCCCGCCACCTTATCCCATGCCTGCCGTAATGTCCGTTCCGCCAGATCACATTTTTCCGGCGCATACATCTTCATCAGATATTCTTTGTCATACCATTGATACGTATTGGGCTCCCGGGTACAGAAAAAGTCCGGCAGCACTTTCATCTTTCCATAGATCAGGCACAAGGCACTGGGGATGGTCTCGGACAGTCCCCAATCCTTAACATTCTGCGCAGCCTCTTGCCAGGCCTCCCTTAATATCTTGGTTCTGCTCACGGCGAAGAACAACGCGCCTACATTACGCCCGGAAAGAAAGAATTCCAGACGATCTTCTACGTTCTGTTGCTCAATTGAGCGCTGCCCAATATAAAGTGGCGCAAACGATACATCTCGCCGCCCCGCCTGCTCCCTGACGTAATGTAAAAAGAAGAAACCCTGCGCCATCACATAATCCGGATGCTTTTCCAGAAAGTCGACCGCACGCTCCATGCCGTCCGGGATCAGGAAATCATCATCCGCACACAGCACCGCATACTCCGTTTGCACCATCTGCAAACCCTCGGCTATCTTCCGAACGATAAAGACATCGCCGGGAAACGCCTGATAAGAGATCCGCAACCTGTGCGCAAACTCTTTAACCATGACTGCAGTATCTGCGGAAGACCCCGAGTCCAGAATAATGATCGGAGACTGGAGCCCACAGGCGCCAAAGAACAAAAGCAATCGCCTTAAGTACGGCGTGCGATTAAAAGTAGGGATCACTATTGTGATCTTTTCCGACTGGCCCGCCATTCTCACTTAACCCTTTTGATAAAAGCTGATGGCCAATGCGTGATCCGGAAATCGACCACGCTCTCGGAGAACAGAAACTTCGGCTCCTCGATCACAAAGTCAGCATTACCCTTAACAAAATCTTCGGCGGCACGCTTGGGATTGTTTTGGCCCCATGTCGCACATTGCGGGTACTGCACCTGGGCCCGCGGAGTTACATTCAAATACTCCTGGGAGCCATCTGTGGCGACGATATACGAACCCGCCGTCACCAGCAAACTATAAAGCTCCAGCTCCTTCAGTACATGCGCATAGTCATGGCAAGAATCCAGGATCACGAGGATCTTTTCGCCGGCTTTAATATGCGAGCGGACCGTTTCTATTGTCTTGGCAGAAACGGAACTGCCCTCGATCAGTGTCAGATAAGAGAACAATTCATGTGCCTCGATCGCTTTTCTGTTATGCGGACGGATCTCAATATCTACACCGATCACCCGCCCCTTTTCCATGGCCTTACAAAGCGACGCATAAAAGATCAGCGACCCGCCGTGTGCGATACCCGTCTCAATGATCACATCCGGCTTGAGCGTATAGATAACCTCCTGCATACGGATCATATCCTCAGGGTTCTGAATGATCGGCCGCCCCAGCCAGGTGAAGGTATAGAGATGCTTTTGGTCCCAACCCACCTTGAGCCACAAGTCACTCAAAAGACGAAAACCCTCTTTCGAATAAAGCGGGAACCGGTCGCCGCCGTCTACTACCACTTCCTGCGTCTTCTCATCTATCACAATTGGCATCTTATCCCCTCTTTTTCCGAGCCGCGGACAATATCGATACGAAAGCCTGGCATACCCGGTCCACATCCGACCGCTTCAACATGGCTCCCGACGGCAAACAAATACCGTATGGCGAAAGTTCGTACGAAACAGGATTCTCCTTGCTCATGCTACGGCCCTGGCAATAAGGACGATATGGCGGCATGGAACTTATAGGATAAAAGAATGGCCGCGCATCGATCCCGTAGCGTTTGAATTCCAACTGGATCTTTTCTTTCTTGAGCCTGTAGGAACGGTCCACGATCGCGGCTGTTATCCAGCAGGAACCCCGCGAATTGAGCGCTGTTTCATTTAATGACAGACCTTCGATCTTGCCCAGCCGGTCCTGATACCAGCCAAAGACCTTCCGGCGATGAGCAACCAGTTCCGGCAGCCGCCGCAATTGGGCCAAGGCAAAAGCCGCCTGTATATTGGTCCAATTATAGTTATACCCCAGCACCGTGGACCAATAATAACGGGCATTGGGTTTCTTGACGATGCCGTGGTGTGAATAAAGCCTGGAACGCTCAAAGACCTTCTTGTTATCCGTCACCAGCATGCCGCCTTGTCCGGCGATCACCAGCTTGGTGGCGTTAAAACTGAAGATACCGATATCACACAGAGAACCCGCTGGCCGCCCCGCATATTCAGCACCCGTCGCCTCTGCGGCATCCTCGATCACAGCGATCCGGTTCTTCCGGGCTATGCGGAGTATCTCTTTCATATCAGGCATATTGCCGAAGAGATCGACCACCACCACGGCCTTGGTCCGTTTAGTAATACACCGCTCAAAAGATCCAGGACACAGACACCAGGTCTTGGCATCCATATCCGCGAAGACAGGCCTGGCCCCCACATAGCCGACGGGAGCGGCTGAGGCCACCCAAGTAATGTCAGGCACAATGACTTCATCACCCGGACCAATGCCCAGGCCCAAAAGGCTCAAATGGATAGCAGCGGTGCCATGCGAGACCGGCAGGCAGTATTTCTTATTCACATATTGACGCATAGCGTCATTAAAAAGGTCGAGGTGGCGATTCATATTGCCGTACCAGCCCTCTCGCGCCGCCTCGGTTATCAGCGCGACCTCGGCCCGGGTGATCGATGGTCCAATAGACGGAATATTCTTTAATGGTTTATTCATTTCCTAGCCTTTAATTCGCGCTACCCGCACGGAGTCGACATAGCCAGAGCCAAAACTGAAATGATCCCGAAAGATCCCTTCTACCGTAAATCCGGCATTCTTAAACAGCCGGGCCGATGCCTTATTGACCGAATAATAATCCGCCTGGATACGATGGAGTCCCAGACTGGAGAACGCGAACTGGACCACGCCCAGGATGGCCTCTGTCCCGTAACCCTGTCCCCAGGTGCTGCGGTCAAAGATCATAATGCCCAGTTCGGCACGCTTGTGAACAGCATCGATATTCAAAAGACGGATGTTCCCGATGTGCCTGTCACCTTCTTTAAGAAAGATCCCGATCAAATAATATCCGCCGCTCCGGGCACCTTTAACGTAATCCAGCACTTTCTTGCGAGTCCAGCGCACATGACGCGCCTCGGTCAAACCGTTAACTGCTGGATCGTTCAAGCCATCTATATAAGCTTGCGACACCTCCGAACAAGTCAACTCCCGCAACTCCAGACGTTTTGTCTTGATGAAAAACCTGGTCCGGCTCATGATCTAAACCTCAAGTCGTCGGTAATGATGCCAGTCTTATGCAAGTGCTCGATCTTCTGCAGCCGATAATAACGATAACTCTTGAACTGCTCGCTTCTAAGCGGCAAGGCAGCGAAATGTTCAGCCAATTGCTTAGCCCCGCTTGCCACGGTATAGCGGCAACGAAAACCCGGAAAGGTTTCTTTGATCTTCTCAAATGAAACTTTATACGTCCGCGTGTCGACGCCATCCTGTACTTTCCTGTCCCGTATCAACTCTACATCCTTCTTGGATTCGGCCGACAAGTTCTTCAAAAAAACGATCTCGCAACCATCGAACTGGGCCTGCACGGTCCGCGCCAGATCAATGATTTGAAAGTTCTGCGACGTATCTCCCACATTCACAATGATCGGCCCTTTGCCGGCGGATGGCTCGTGCTCGATCGCGCGCACAAAAGCTTCACAAACGTCATCGATATGAACATTCGGACGCCAGGCCTTACCGTCGGAATTCAGAATTATCTTCCTGTCCAAGAAAGCCATGCCGGCCAGCATATTGATGACCAGATCGAAACGCAGCCTGGGGGAGATCCCGTAAACGGTCGCCAGTCTTAGCAGTATCGGACGAAAATTGGGATCTGCCAGGGCCGAAACATCCTCCTCCACCTGCATCTTGTTGGATGAGTACGGAGTTTGCGGCGAGAACGGCCCGCTTTCATCCAGCAGGCGATCCCCCATGCCCGCTCCGTAGATCGAACAACTCGACGGAAAAATAAACTTGATCCCGCGTTCCTTGCATAACCTGGCCATATTTCTGGCATAGACCCGCGTGGGGTCATAGATCCGCGAAACATCCAGATTGCCGAAAGGATCATTGGACATGGCCGCCAAATGCACAACCGCCGTCACCCCTTTTAACAGCGCCGGATCGAAATCCCGCATATCTCCTTTGACCGTCGGAGGGTCACTGACCGGGAAAAGCACGCCATCCTCGAAGAAGCCTGTATCGAAACCCAGCACATCGTAATCGCGCTCGCGCAAATAACCGGCCAGACGACTGCCCAGATAACCCATGGAACCTGTAACTAATACTTTCTTCATATACTTTTCTCAGAAGACTGTTTGGTCATAATATGTGATACGAGTCCCTCCCGTATCAAACTTGAAATGCATCTGATAAAGATCGGACAAAGCCTTGGCGACCGCCTGCTGCTTAGAAGGCTCGACGATAAATAGCAAGAAGCCACCGCCGCCCGCACCCAGCAGTTTCCCGCCAAGCGCACCAGCCTTCAAAGCCCTCTCATAGTACCCGTCAATGACGCCGGAAGATATTTCCTCGGTAATACTCTTCTTAAGCAGCCAGCCCTCGTGCAATATCTCACCGACCCTGCGCAGATCGCAGCCATTGGAGAACGTCTCTGCCAGCGGCACAGCCAGGTCGCGCATCTTACGCAACGTTTCCCGTTTGTCCTGCGTCTTCGCTTTCTGGTTCTTAAGCACTTCATGGGCATCGCGCTTAAGCCGCGTATAAAAGAGCATCATGTTCTGCTCGATCTTTTCCCGGAATTCCGGGGCATAAAAGACCGGCTCCACGGTCACTGTCTCGTTCGGATGAAACGTAAATAAATTCAGGTTGCCATAAGCCGCGGCGAAATGATCCTGTTTGCCAATACTGCGGCCCAGGATATCGACTTCGATATGTGCGGCCATGGAAGCCAGCGTACTCTTGGTCACCATCTGTCCCTTGAGTGCAAAAAGGGCGTGCAGCAGGCCCACCGCAAAGGAACTGGAAGAACCCAGGCCGGTACTGGCCGGCACGTCGGCGATGGTCGTGACTTCAACCGGGAAGTCAATTTCCATCAACCTGAACGCCTCCCGAACAATTGGATGCTCTATATCATCGATACGGTCCTTAAACTCCACCCGGCTCCAGCCGATCCTGTATTTGTAATCCACAATGCCGATCTGACGCTTAACCGTCACATAAACATACTTGTCAATCCCCGCCGACAAGACCCGCCCGTCTTCCAGGGAATAATAGTCACGAAGGTCCGTTCCGCCGCCGACAAAGCTCACCCGAAAAGGCGTTCTTGAAATAATCATGCTTGAATCCCCTGCCCTTTAAGATATTGGTGTATACCTTCCTCCAGGCCTGTCCGGGCACTCCAGCCCAGTACGTCCTTCGTTTTGGCTGTGTCCGCCCGGAAGTCCGCGCTGGCCGGCACGCTGGATGCGCTTAATTCCGCGGCATACCGTGCCTGGCTCCCCATCGCTCGCTCCAAGATCTCGCAAACCTTCCATACAGGTGTCGAGTGGCCACTGCCAAAGTTATAAATACCGGAAGGCAATTCTTTATGAGCCGCCAAGGCCAACCCTTCCGCCACATCCTCGACATGAACGAAGTCATTGGCATTGTGCGGCGTCTTGATAAGCGGCCGCCCGCCTTTACTTAACACATCCGTCAGCGTCGGGATTAAGGCGCCGCTCCGCTGTCCATCGCCGTACACATAAAATAAACGTGACCAGATAAAACTGATGCCTTGTTTGGCTGCCAGTGTCATGCCCAGTTCGCACAAGGCCCGCTTGGCCCAGACAAAGTACGAATCACTTACCGCCAGAGGCTCATCCTCCCGGCAGGCACCAAAGGCCTTGCCATACTCCCAGCAACTGCCGGTTGTAACGATCTTACGGCATCCGCATTCCAGAACCAGATGCTGCCAAAGCTGCGCGGCCTGCATCAGGTTGTTCCGAGAAATATTGAACCCATAATCCGGGATGCCTTCCCAGGCCAGATGAATACAGACATCCGGACTTATCTTCTTCAATTCATCAAAGAACACCGCCGGAGCATTAAGATCCGCCTCAAGAACTCGATGGGGCGTTACCACCGAGCCGCTACCGGGACGGCAGACGACAGTTAGCTCATGGCCCGCAGCCAGTTTCGGCACGAGCTTTTGCCCAATAAATCCCGTGGCACCTGTGACCAGAATCTTCATGCAATTCACCGTCTGCTCAACACACCAGCTCGCCTTCACTGGCGAGGAATTCTTTCAACGTGGGCGCCGCCATATCTTTATCGGAAAGGATAGGCTTGTCGTTAAGCGGCCACCGGATCCCCGCTTCCGGATCATCCCAACGAATAGTCCGGGCGCTCTCAGGATGGAACTCCTCATCCATCTTATAAAGCAGCGAACAATTATCCGTCAGCGTACACATCCCCATGGCCAAACCCTTTGGCGCATACAAGAGCTCCGGTTCATCAACAGACAGAACGACACTGTCCCAACTACCCAGCGTCGGCGAACCGGCCCTAAGGTCCAGTAAAGCCATAAAAATACGCCCCTGCCCCGCACGCACCAGCTTGGTCTCCGCATGTGGCGGCAACTGAAGATGCAGACCGCGGACAGTGCCTTTCTTGGCAGAAAAAGAATGGATGTCCTGTACCCAGTCGCTCACCAGCCCACGCTGGACAAAAGGTCCTTTATCGTAAGTCCGGACCAGAAAGCCCCGGTGATCATGGTGCGGCGCCAGCTTCACCCGGTAGGCTCCAGATATCTTTAAAGGTATAAACTCCATGACGCCTGCTTTTATCTTTTGACCAGACTGGGTTCTTTGGGGAACGGCAGAAAATACTGCCCGTGAAAGCCCCGCCCTGCACACTCATCCATGATCTCGGCTGCAAAATTCCAGGCCAGAATAAAGATCACATCCGGCTTGCATTCCATGCCCTTGACGAAAGAAACGATCGGCACATCCCCGGCCGGTGTCCAGCGTCCCTGCTTGAATTGATTGTTATCGATGATAGCCTTGAGGAAATTACTGCCGATACCACAAAATTGCATGAAGGTAGCACTCCGCGCAGAAGCGCCGAAGCCGACTATAGTCTTGCCTTTCAAGCTTTCGAGCAGTTTGATAGTGTCGGCACGATGCTTGACTGCCCGCTTGGCGAAGTGCTCCCAGGTAGCCAACTCGTTTGCTCCGGCCTCTTTCTCGGCCTTGAGCAGATCAAGATAAGCTGACTGCAAGGGGCGCTTGCTCTTGGAAAAATAAATGACTATGGAGCCGCCGCTTATCGGACTCTTATCGACGGCAAAAGGATACAGACCATACCGCTTAAGTAGATGTTCCAGCGAATACAAAGTAAAATAACAAAGATGCTCATGATAAATGGAATCATAATGCAGCTCATCCGCGATGGTCTGGCCACTGTGGAATTCGATGACCCCGGTACCGTCCTGCGACAGAGCGCAAGCCATCCCATCAATGACGCCATGCAGATCGCTCACATGCGGGATCACGTTACGCGCCATCACCACTCGCGGACGGCCGAACTGCTTAACGCAATTATCCGCCGAGGACCGGCTCCAGTAACAGCATTCCGTTCTGATGCCGTTCTTATTGGCGATATCGGCAATATTCCGGGCCGGCTCGATACCCAAAACAGCCATCTTCTTACCAATGAATTGATTAAGCACGGTGCCATCGTTCGAGGCTATCTCAAAAACCAACTCCCCTGGCCTTAAGCCCGCCTTTTCGATCACTCTTTGTGCAAAAAGGCCGGCATAATCCCGCGCGCCTTTGGATGTGCCGGTCACCCATACATAATGATCGAACAGGATCTCCTTCTTGACCGTCTCCTTCAACTGAAAGAGCGAACATTCCGGACAAAACGCCGTAGACAAAGGGAATTTTCTGACCGTCGCATCAGAACCTGCCAGCAGGGAATTCGCCAACGGCTGATCACCCAAGTGCAGGATATCGATCAGCCCTTTATGTCCGCAAGAACGGCACTCTGAAATTGTTTCAAACATCTTATCTTCCATAAGTTACCTGCCCAATACGCGGAGGTCTCCGCCGATCTTTTGATTGTCCTGTAGATATTTGATCTGTTTAAGCCGCGTGCACACCCGGCCGCGAAAATCCTCCTCGGAGAACCCCGTATCCTTGAAGAGTTCTACCAGCTCCCGACCGCCGCGGTCCAGGTCCCATTCAGGCTTAAAATAGTCCTTAAGGACCGTCAGTATCTTGTTGAAACTAACACGGTAAGTCCGGGAATCATTCCCGTGCTCACCGGTAAAAACCAAAGTGCTCCCGGGCACAGAACGCTGGGCCGCCTCGGCCAGGTCGCGCACCGTAAAATTCCCGTTGGGTATGCCTACATTGAACGACTCGCCTGACACCAGCTCCAAAGGCGCTTCCAATCCGGCGATGTAGGCTTTCGACACATCCCGGACATGGACTACCGGACGCCACGGCGTGCCGTCACTCTTGATCTCGATCTTGCCGGTCGTGAAAGCACAGCCGACCAGGTTGTTATAGACGATATCGCAACGCAGGCGCGGGCTGACTCCGAACACCGTCGAAGGACGGAAACACACCACATGAAAGTCTTTAGTCGCCATTTGCTTAAGCGCGCACTCGGCATCCCATTTGGTCCGGGCGTACGCTGTCAACGGATGCTTTTCGCTATTGTCCTCCTCCAGCTCGGCGTCGACGGTAGAGACACCGTACATGCTCTGCGAGGAAGAATAAATGAACCGCTTCACACCCGCCTTCTTGGCGGCCTCGGCCGCCTTGATCGTACCGCCCAGATTAATTTCCTCCGTGAGGCCAGGGGCCAGTTCACCCAAGGGATCGTTCGAAAGGGCCGCCAGATGAATGACCGCATCGCAACCCTCGACGTCCTCAACGGCAATGTCCCGGATATCTTTGACGATCTGTCGGATAGCCGGCTTATACGGCTCCAACAGACATTTCGCGTAATACCCGATATCATATCCCTGGACTTCGTAGCCGCTTTCAAGCAGCATGTCCACCAGGACGCTGCCGATATAACCCTGATTACCCGTGACCAATACTTTCATTTTTACCTTCCTAGGATTTAGATTCTTCCGCGAGCTTATCGACCAGCGCCAGGAGCCAGGTCTGGTGCGCGGTCTCGACGACATTATACTCCAGGCTGTCGACCCATAAATTCACCTCTCCGAGCTGGCGCAGGCGATTATCCCGGCTGAAGCCGGAAAGTGTAATAAGCGACAACCCCATCTTCTTCGCCTGCACGGCGGCATTCAGGATGTTCTTGGACATGCCGCTGCTGCTTATAAGGATCACCAGATCGCCTGGATCCGCATAGGACTTAAGCGCTTCGGCCGCCCATTGTTCATAACCATAATCATTGGCAAAGCAGGTGATCAGATCCGCTTCATTGAAATTGACCGCCCTAACACCGCCGGTCTTGGTCAGGTCGACCGATACATGGCTGGCGATGGCCGCGCTAGCTCCATTGCCGATGATAATGACTTTGCCGCTTTGTCCAGGCACTGCCCGCAGCATCGCGGCAGCCTTGTCCAGAGCCGCCAGATCAACGGCCGTCACGGCATCTACCATCTTCTTTAACTGGTCTTTAAGATCCATGCTGAGTCTTCCTCTCCATAGGGCTGAAGCCCTTTTGCACTACGACCTGTTCAAACCTCGATAAACTCTCCAGGGATGTAATATAGTAATACTGCTCTTCCGTCAGGAAAGCACCCAGCCGACCCTGCGCGGCCAGCTGCGAAAGAATACTTTCCTCGAAAGAAATATTGCCGGTCTCACGCGGATCCAGCACTCGCTTATCAACCAGAAAGAAACCAATATCAACACCGTTCAGTCCGGGCGCTTTCCGGCTCTTGTCATAGGCCTTGACCGTCCAGTCGGGTGACACCACCACATTGTTCTCGTAGCCGTATTCACCAGTTCCGTGTCTGTTGCTGAATACCGTGGTGGTCACCGGCCGCCCCAGCCTGGCATAATTAGCCGCCATACCCGTTAAAGGAACTGGCCAATAATTATCTCCGTAAAGAAGCAGAAACCTGTCTTCCAGCTTGCTGAAGGCATTAAGCAACCGCCGCCCGGTCTGGTCATCTTCCTGCCCTAGCGAATAATCAATATTTATACCAAACTCTGCCCCGTCAGCGTAGTAATCCATGAACTTTTCTGCCTTGTAGCCTACCAGGATAAGAACCCGTCGGATACCGGCCGCTGCCAGCGCCCGGATCAGGTAGTCAGAAAAGGGCCTGCCGTGAACCGGCGCCATTGGCTTCGGCAGCGTATCGGTCAAGGGACGCAGCCTCTCGCCGCGTCCACCTGCAAAGATCACTGCCTGCTCAAAATTTTGCCTGTCTGTCATACTGCGCCTGTCAGATCGCCTGAGTTTCCACGTAACGACGGTACAAACCATTGCATTGCATCAATTCCTGATGCCGTCCCTGCTGAACGACCGCGCCCTGATCCAGCACAATGATAGAGTCGGAATCGATCAGCGTTGAAAGCCGGTGCGCGATCGTGATCATTGTGCGGTTTCGCGCAATGTCCTGGATCGCACGCTGGACAAAAGCCTCTGACTCGGCATCCAGCGCCGATGTCGCTTCATCGAAAAGCAGGATGTCCGGCTCGAGCAGGATGGCCCGGGCTATAGCAATGCGCTGACGCTGACCGCCGGAAAGCAGCGCTCCCCGCTCGCCCACCTTGGTGTCATAGCCTTGCGGCAGGTTGAGGATGAAGTCGTGCGCATAGGCCCGCCGGGCGGCCATCTCTATCTCTTCCTGGCTCGCCTCCGGTTTGGCCAAAGCGATGTTGGCCCGGACAGTATCATTAAATAAGTACGTATCCTGGGAGACCACCCCGATCCGGGAACGCCAGGATGCGCGGGTAAAACTACGCAGGTCGACGCCATCCACCAAGATCTTTCCTCGTCCGGGTTCATAAAACCGTAACAACAATTCGAACATGGTGGTCTTGCCCGCCCCGGAAGCGCCCACAATGCCAATGTGCGAACCCGACTTTACCGTAAACGAAACGTTCTTCAAGACCAGTTCTTTGCTGTCTTTATACCCGAAATCGACCCCGCTCACCTCGATGCCGCTCTTAAGCCCTTTGAATAACGCCTCACCATCGACGATGTCCCGGTGCTTGGCCTGCAGAAAAGCTTCCACTTCTTCCATGACCGAGATCCGGGCGATAAAAGAGGCCCGGGCATGGTTTAAGGCCTTGAACGGCGTGATCATGCGCACCAGGACCACTAGAAAAGCAATGACCACCCCTAAAGCCACCGCACCCTTGCTGACCAGAAAAGCCCCGACCAGCAATATGACCACCACAATACAAACTCCTATCAACTCAAAGACAGGACCTACCATCACCGTCCACATTGTCGTCGCTGTCTGAATATTATTCAGCGAAACGACCTTATTCTCAAAACCATCAAGCATCGCGGCTTCACGGTTGAAAATACGTATCACCTTAAACCCGTTCAGAATATCAAACAGCGTCCGACTGAACGCGGTCTTAGTCTCGTACAAGACCACGCTCTTTTTGCGTATGACTGCTGCCATGAAAGACAGGACCCAGGCTCCTCCTGCCACGATCAGCGCCGCCGCGATCGTTATCTTCCAGGAGAAGAACAACAAGGCCGCCAGGAGGACCAGCAAAGTAAAGAAAGAAGGCGTGGCGCTACCGAACAGGTCCACCACAGCCCCGATGTGCGACTCCGTAAAGGTATCGATCATCAAATTAAGGTCGGATATCTTCTTCCGGTTGAAGAACCAAAGGTCTGAATTAATAACCACCTTCAGACATTCTATCCTGTAATAACGGATAACTGACGCCTTCAGGCGCAGCGTTACCAGCTGGTTGGCATACGTCGAGAGGAATTTCAATAACATCACTACGAAAAGCAGCCCTGCCACTATCCTGATCTTGGCATACATATCAAACTCGGCAAAGAACGCCAAATAAGCTTTTATAAAGCCAGGCATGTTGGCCGACATATTGATCGATGCCTCCTGAAAGAGCGGAAGGAACATCGAAAGCCCTATCCCCTCGAAGATAGCCACCAGGATCCCGGTCAAGGCTATCAACGCCAGCGCGCGCCAATGAAATTTTATTAAGTAATCGATCAACACCGGCCCTGCCCCTTGTTCTTACCCCAAAACTTTTCGCGATCGCGATAAAATTCTTCCACCCCTTCGGCCATGCTCGGCAGCGTGATCCCCAAAGCCCCGGCGACCTTGTCCGACACCAGACTGAGATCCAGTGGACGTTTCGCCTTCAGCGGAAAACTGGAAATAGCTACCGGATCTATCAATCCTTCGTCCAGCTTGAAAAGACGCGCGATCTGGAACAGCAATTCGCACTTCGACAGGCTGTCCGACGCTGCAATGTTATAAACTCCCTTGAGCTGCTTTTGCAAGGCGGCTTCCAGGATACGAGCGAAGGCCATGGTATAAATGCTGGATGTCCGGACGTCCGTAAACCCCTTGATACGACGCCCGTTTGAGAGCTCTTCCACGGCCCACTGCGCAATGGAAAGCTTGCCCTCACCCAGGTTCCAGCCCAAAAAACTGGTCCTGACGATCAGGCTGTCCGGATGCCTGGCCACTTCACTCTCCGCCAATAGCTTGGTCTCGGCATAATAGTTCTGCGGACGGACCGGTGAGCTTTCGCTAAGCTTTCCGCCGGTACCGTCGTAGACCGAATCGGTCGAGATAAAAACCAGCTGACAGGCCCGGCCGGATAGCGCCTTGACCAGAAAACGCGTAGCCTCCACATTTATGCGATAGGCCGCCGCGCGGTCCACTTCGCAGCGATCCACATCTGCCAGCGCCGCACAATGGATACAGACATCCGGCCTGAAGGCCGCCACCACCCGTGCGCAACTTTCTTCCGACGTCAGATCCACCTGCTCAGTAACTACCCAGGCAGGTTTGAACGTATGTGTATTATAAACGCCCAAAACGTCGTACTTATCCCGGAAGAAACCTGCCAGATTTCCTCCCAAGAGCCCGCTGACGCCAGTTATGAGTAATCGTTGCTTGGCCATTCAGATCATTCCGGCAAATCGTCCATGGACCAGCGCGACTCTTCGATAGCGTAGTCGTCGGCCACCTGGTCGACCAGTTTCTTAAGCTCCGAAACCTTGAGCCAGGCGTCGTTGTCGCCGGAATTGTAACCGAAACCTTCCGGACAGATACGCCCCTTGCCCTTTACCAGCTCTCCGCGCAGCTCCGGGTCGGCCTGCACCACAAAACAGTCCCGGAACATGACGGAATTGCGCGCTTCGTCCTCGCTTATCAGCGTCTCGTGGATCTTTTCTCCCGGACGGATGCCCACCACTTCCTGCCGGCAATCCGGGCCGATGGCCGCGGCCAGGTCGGTTATCTTCATCGAAGGGATCCGCGGCACGAATATCTCGCCGCCCTTGGCGCGCTTGATCGACTCCAGCACGAAATGCACCGCCTGGTCGAGCGTGATCCAGAAACGGGTCATCCGCTCGTCGGTTATCGGCAAAACGCCGGTACGGAGACGCTCCTTGAAGAACGGCACTACCGAACCGCGGCTGCCCAGCACGTTGCCGTAACGGACCACGGCAAAACGCGTGTCGCCGTCACTGGAGGACAGGCCGGCGGCTGTAAAAAGCTTGTCGGAACAAAGTTTGGTGGCGCCGTAAAGATTTATAGGATTGCAGGCCTTGTCCGTCGAAAGGGCGATGACCTTACGCACCTTGTTGGCCTGTGCGGCCGCGATGATGTTCATAGCTCCCAGGACATTGGTCTTGATGTACTCCTCGGGGTTGCGCTCGGCCGCCGGGACCTGCTTGAGCGCCGCCGCGTGGACGACGTAGTCCACGTCCTTGAAAACCCGCTCCAGGCGTTCCCGGTCGCGCACGTCCCCCAATACGTAATGGATGCACGGATACTTGTGCGGGCTCCACTTCTGGGCCATCTCGAACTGCTTTAACTCGTCGCGGCTGAATACGATCACCCGCTTGGGCTTGTAACCCGCCAGGACGATCTGCAGCATCTTCTTGCCGAACGAACCCGTCCCGCCGGTGATTAAAATACTCTTGCCGTTAAGCATGCTGGACTCCTTCCTCAAAAGCCAAACTGTTCTCCACCAGTGCCGTGTCCCGGGCCAGTGCTTCCACCACATTGACCGACCGGATCCCGGAGCCTGCCGGAACAGTGACATTCTCCCTGCACACCAG
>JAAXVU010000152.1 GCA_013335325.1 Candidatus Omnitrophota bacterium
ATCTGGCTACCTTTCTAATTTTGCTTATCTGCATGCTCGGGCTGGGCATAGGACTGCTCCTGGCCAAAAAGCCGCTGCAAAGACGCTGTTACCTCGACCCCAAAAAGGATTGTTCCTGCGACGAACCAGAAGGTGACTGTGAGAAAAAGGCTGCTGCCGGAATGTCCATAGACAAACGGGAGGATCAACCGAAATCGTCGTAAGCGATCATCTCCGGCGGCACGCCAAGAGAATCCAGCATTCCGGTCACGGCCTTAAGCATCGGACCTGGCCCGCACAGATAATACTCACAGCCTTCCGGGTCGGGATGCGACTTCAGATACTGTTCCAAAACAACCTGATGGATAAAACCCCGTGGACCTTCCCAGCCGTCTTCCGGCAAAGGCGCCGAGAGCGCAACGTGGTAGCTGAAATTCGGAAAATCCCTTTGTAAGGCCCGGAAGTCCTCGTCATAAAACATCTCGCTTAAGGAACGGGCCCCGTACCAGAAACTGACCTTGCGATCAGTACGGCGGTTGCGGAACAACTCGAATAGATGACTCCTTAAAGGCGCCATGCCGGCGCCTCCGCCGATGTAGATCATCTCCCGCCCGGTATCGCGAATGAAAAACTCTCCGTACGGACCGCTGACCGTCACCCGGTCGCCAGATTTTAGTCCGAAGATATAGGAAGACGCCTTGCCGGGCGGCCAGGATTTCTTACCGGGCGGAGGCGTAGCGATACGCACGTTAAGCTTTATTATGCCCGGCTCGCCGGGATAATTGGCCATGGAATAGGCCCGGAAGATCTCCTCCTCGTTATGCGACTGCAGGCTGCGCAAGTCGTAACGGTCCCACTCGGCCTGGAAGCGTTCCGGTATGTCGAAGACACGATAGGTCAGTCGGTACTTCGGGATATATATCTGGACATACCCTCCGGCGCGGAAATCAAAGGCCTGTCCCGGCGGGAGCTTAAGTACGAGCTCTTTTATAAAGGTAGCGACATTCGCGTTGGATATAACTTCGCATTCGAACTTCTTCGCCTTGAAAACCTCCGGCGGTATGATTATCTCCATGTCTTCGCGGATCTTGACCTGGCAGGCCAGTCGGACATGCTCTTTCTGCAGCTTCCAGGGGATCTGGGCGGTCTCGGTGGCCAGTATCTCGCCGCCGCCTTTGGGTATACGGCAGGTGCACACCCCGCATTCACCTCGCCCGCCGCAGGCTGAAGGCAGGAATATGCCATGCTCGGTCAACGCGGTCAACACCGTCTTACCGACAGGAATATCCAGCACGCCGTCATCGTTTATCTTGACCCGGCAACTCCCCTGGCGGGCCACCACGGCCCCCACCGCGGTAAGAAGCAGGACCAAAAGCAGAATGACGCCGGTAAACGCCACGGTACTTATCAGCACAAACGGCAGTAGACCCATAGGACTAGAACCTCAACCCGGCAAAGACCATGAACGCCATGGCCATAAATCCGGTAGCGATCATGGCGATGCCCAGCCCGCGCAAGGGACCGGGCACGTTGGAATACCAAAGCTTCTTGCGAATGGCCGAGAGCAGCACGATCGCTACCGCCCAGCCGGTCCCCGAAGCACAACCAAATACCAGCGACTCTGCAAAGGTATATCCGCGCTGGTCCATGAAGAACGACGAGCCCAGCACCGCGCAGTTGGCTACGATAAGCGGCAGAAATATCCCCAGAGCAGCGTACAGCGCCGGACTATAGCGGTCGATCACCATCTCGATCATCTGCGTCACCGCCGCTATGGCGGCGATAAAGACGATAAAAATAAGAAACGACAGGTCCACTCCCGGCAGACCGGCCCAGGCCAGGGCACCTTTCCCCAGCACGTAATGCTTGATAAGCCAGTTGAGAGGAGTGGTCACCGCGGTTATAAATATCACCGCTATACCCAGACCGATGGACGTCTGCATTTGCCTGGAGCAAGCCAGGAAGGAACACATGCCCAGGAAATACGTGAGCAGAATATTGTCGACGAAAACGTTGCGAATAAAAAGGTTGATGTAATGCTCCATCACATTTCTCCGAAGGTGGCGACTTGAAATAAAGAATGGAAAACAGCAGCGGGCCAGAAAGACAACCGGCAAAAAGGTCCACGGCGGATCGACGGACTTATGACTTTTACCTGTTAACTTCTGACCTGCTTCAGATATCACAAGCCCGTAAGGGTCGATCTGATGTCCCCATTCAATACTCCAAAGAACAAGAAACCTTAATGTAATAAATCTAGCGCTCTTCCCGGTATCCGGAAATGGCGCGCTGTATCCAAATGATTATGCCCAAAAGAAAGAATGCACCCGGTGCCAGGATCATTATGCCGTTGTTGGCGTAGCCGGCTCCGTAGAGGCTCTCCGGAATGATCTGCAGCCCGGCCAGCTTGCCGTTCCCCAGAAGCTCACGCACCGCCGCCACAGCCACGAGCACTAATCCATAGCCGGTCCCGTTGGCAAATCCGTCGAGAAAAGACCGCCACGGCGGGTTGCCCAGTGCGAAACCTTCCGTACGGCCCAGCACCAGCGTATTGGTAATGATGAGCCCCACGAAAATGCTCATCTGCTTGCTGATATCGTAGGCAAAGGCCCGCAGGAACTGGTCGGCGATGATAACCAGGATCGAAATGATCAGTATCTGCACGATTATGCGGATGCTGACGGGCATTTGGTGGCGCAGCGCCGACACTGTCATGCTGGCGAAGGCCATGACGAACATGACCCCCAGCGCCATAATAAAAGCAGTCTCTACCTTGACGGTGACCGCCAGGGCGGAACATATCCCCATTACCAAATAGGTGATCGGGTTCTTGTGCCAGATACCTTCCATTATGATATCGCGCTCTCGTCGTCCGAATAAAGACATCGGTCACATCCTCCGTATCCGGGCCAGGAACGGTTCGTAGGCCCCCAGCCGTTCTTTCAGGAAAGCGTTAACGCCCCGGCCGGTCATAGTCGCCCCGCTTATTCCGTCGACGTAATAGTCGCGATCCGCCACAGGCACGCTGTCTACTACCCGGCCCTTGACGATCTCCACGGGACGCAGACGACGCAGGTCAACGTCGAATATCTTTTTCCCTTCGAAACCTTTACGGAACCATTCCTGCTCCACCTCGGCACCCAGCCCCGGGGTCTCGCCGTGACGGTAGAAACTGATACCGCGCACCGTTATCGCATCTGCGCCGATAGCCAGATAGCCGTAAACAGTTGACCAAAGCCCCTTGCCCTCCACCGGGAAGACGTAGGCGACTGGCGCACCGCCATCTTTATAGATGTAGAGCGGTAAAAGCGCTTCCGTTGCCTTCAGACTTTCCGGCCGGCGTCCGGTAACAACGTTACCTTGCAAGTCGAGAACTACACCTTCCATCTTGTCTGCAAAAACGCGGGCCACCGCCGCTCCGTCAGCGCCTGCGGGCAGCGGCTCCTGGAGCCGGGCCGCCTTCAGGATATTCTTTTTGACGTCGATGTCGGCATTGAATTCCTGGCGAGGGCGCAGCGCTTCTGAGACCAAAGACAGCGTGAAGCTGGACACCGCGCAGACCAGGAAGGCGAAAATAAAAACATAGGCCCGGCTGTTCTTGTCGATCATGTGGCACCATCCCGCCGTTGTCCGGCCTTAACCGCTGCCAGCCTTTTCGTCCGCCAGGCCACATGCGCTTCCACCATGCAATAATCGATAAGCGGGGCCAGCACGTTCATAAGCAAGATAACGAGCATGGTTGCCTCGGCGTAGGCCGGGTTGAAGACCCTGACTACCACCACCAGCGCTCCGATCATTAAGCCATAGATCCAGCGGCCGAGATTGGTGGCCGCGGCCGACACCGGGTCGGTCGCCATGAAGATAGCTCCGAAGGCAAATCCGCCCATCACCATATGCCAATGCGGCGGCAGGGTGAAATACGCCGGCGCCGACGGACCAGCCCAGCACATAATGAGCGCGGACATGAATGCCATTCCGGCGAAGCAGCCGACGATGATCCGCCAGCTGGCCACACCGACAATAAGCAAAAAGACCAGCCCCAAGAGACAGGCCAGCTTGGACGTCTCACCGATAGAGCCCGGTATCAATCCCAGGAACATGTTGGACCAGTTGTAACCAGCGGCCGCCAGGTGGTCCGTGGCTGAAGCGCCAGCGGCGGCCGTACGCATGACCGCCAAAGGCGTGGCATGCGCCACCCCGTCAACCGCTACCCAGGCAGCGTCGCCGCTCATCTGTCCGGGATAGGAGAAGAATAAAAACGCCCGTCCTGCCAGGGCCGGGTTGACAAAGTTGAAGCCGGTACCGCCGAATATCTCTTTGGCGAACACTACCCCGAAGGAAATACCCAGTGCGGCCTGCCACAGCGGTATCGTCGGCGGCAGTGTGAGCGCATAAAGTATCCCGGTGACAAGGAGGCCTTCGTTTACCTCGTGCTTGCGCACACAGGCGAAAAGCACTTCCCAGAACCCGCCCACCAGGTAACTTACCAAGAGGATCGGCAGGAATATCTGCAGGCCCCGCGTGGCTGCATCCAGCCAATGGTGCGCCAGCCCCAGCGCGGTCTGGGCCTGGTAGCCGATGTTGAAGACCCCGAAGAGCGTCGCCGGCACAAGCGCGACGACCACCAGCGCCATCACACGCTTAAGGTCGACGGCGTCGCGCACAAAGGGCGCCCTGGCTGTGCGCGTGCCGGGCGTAAATAGAAAAGCGTCCGTGGCCTCGAAAAGCGGGTAAAGCTTCTCCAGCTTGCCACCCGGGCGGAAGTGACGTCCCATCTTGTCCATCAAGCTTCTGAGCGGCTCCATCTCGCTAACCTTCCTTCTCGATCAGTTCCAGCCCCTGTCGGATGACCCCGGACACGTCCACCTTGGACGGACAGGCGAAAGTACAAAGTGC
>JAAXVU010000227.1 GCA_013335325.1 Candidatus Omnitrophota bacterium
TTTTCCTGACACTCTTGCGGGGATGATAAAAATCCTGGATGATCTTCACCGCATCCTGCGGTTTGTCCACGACGTTATAAATATAAAGGTCGTTCTCGTCGATGCACTTCTCGGCCAGGATGCTATCCCGCAGCCATTGCTCCAGGCCCTTCCAGTAGTAGCTGCCAAACAGGATGATCGGGACTTTCGGCATGCGGCCGGTCTGCACCAGCGTGAGGCTCTCGAAAAGCTCGTCGAGCGTGCCGTAGCCGCCCGGGAAAATTATGACCGCGCGGGCATACTTCACGAACATGACCTTGCGGCAGAAGAAATAATGAAAATTGATAAGCGTGCGGATGAACGGGTTGGGCTTCTGCTCGAACGGCAGCTCGATGTTCAGCCCGATCGACGAGCCCTTGGCCATGTAGGCGCCGCGGTTTCCGGCCTCCATGATGCCGGGGCCGCCGCCGGTGATGACCGAATAGCCGGCCTTGACCAGGAGCTCCGCTGTCTGTTCGCAAAGCTGGTACATCTTATGGTCCGGATGGAGGCGCGCTGAACCGAAGATGGTCACCGCGTTGTCCACATGGTGCAGGCGGTCGAAACCTTCCACGAACTCGGCCATGATGCGGAAGATCCGCCACTGGTCCATTTCGTAAAAATCTTCCGTCGCTGCCATCCCTTTCTTGACCATAAGACCTCTTTTCTTAGAACTGCAATGGCTTCTTCCAGACTTCCTTCAGATCATAAATACCGGCCTTGAGGAGCAAGTCTTCCTTGAGGCCGTAGGCAAAGACCTCCGGCGTTTCCTGCACGCGGCCGAACATCCCGCAAGGCACGCCCTTAAGCACGCGCTCGAACGCGAGCTTATTTGCCGGCGACACCTCGACAATGATGCGCGAGTTGGACTCGGAGAAAGCGACCATGTCGTCCCGCCGCAATTTGCCGGAAAAAGGAACGGCCTTGAGCACTGCCGTGGCGCCCAGCCCGCCGGCGAATGCCATTTCTATCAAAGCCGTCAGTAATCCGCCCTCGGAACAATCGTGGGCCGACGCGACCAAACCGCGCTTGACCGCCTTGGCCAGCGCCTGGTAAGCCTTAAGCGCTTCCCGTGCGTGCACCTTGGGCACCGAATTGCCTAAAAGCCCGTGGCTGGCAAGATAGACCGAACCGCCCCACTCGTCGTGAGTCGTGCCGATAACGTAGATCAAGTTGCCGGGCTTCTTCAGATCCATGCTGACAGAGCGGGTCACGTCCTCCACCACACCCAGGGCGGATATAAGCAGCGTCCCCGGAATGGCGATGGAGCGCCCCTTGTCGGTATATTCGTTGTAAAAACTGTCCTTGCCCGAAATGAATGGCGTGCCGAACGCCACCGCGAAATCGTGACAGCCCTGGGCCGCCCGCACCAGTCCGCCCAGGCGGTCCGGCTTGTCCGGGTTGCCCCAGCAGAAATTGTCCAATATGGCGATCTCCCGCAGGTCTCCGCCGACAGCCACGATCTGGCGGATAGCCTCGTCGATACAGGAGGCCGCCATCCAGTAAGGGTCGAGCTTGCCGAAGCGCGGATTGATACCGTTGGAGACGGCCAGACCGCGGTTCGAACCCAGACG
>JAAXVU010000017.1 GCA_013335325.1 Candidatus Omnitrophota bacterium
AAGATTGTCCTCGACCGTTACAAAGTTCACAATATTGAAATTATGGTAGATCGGTTATCAGTCAAGCAGGATATCAAGTCGCGTCTGACTGATTCAGTGGAAACGGCCTTACGTGTCGGCAAGGGGGTGCTAGTAGTGGCCTTCACGGATGGTTCTCCCGACATTGTATTGAGTGAAAGTTATTCTGTCCCTGGAGAGGATATCGACCTGCCAGAGCTGGAGCCGCGAACGTTTTCTTTTAATTCGCCTTATGGTGCCTGTCCCGAATGTAATGGTCTGGGAACCAAGATGGAGATAGATCCAGAGGCCTTGGTCGCGGATCCTTCTCGTCCTTGGGTGTCGGCTATCGTCCCCTGGCGTAAGGGGCAGCGTGGTTACATGATGTATTATCGCGCAGTAATGCGCGAGCTGGCGCGTCTATACCGAATAGACGTAACAATGCCTTTTGAGAAATTGCCCAAGGAGTTCAAGCGCAGGGTTCTTTACGGAGGAGAGGATATAATTTGGGGGCGTCCATTCGAGGGCGTTTGCGGTTATCTGGAACGTCTTTTTCGGGAGACCGACAGCGAGTGGTTGAAGGAGGAGATCGCTGGTTTTATGTCCGAGGCGCCGTGTCCGGCATGCCGCGGCGATCGGCTGAAGAAAGAGACTTTGATGGTGTTGGTTGGCGGCAAGAATATTGCCGAAGTGTCTAGGTTCTCCATTAGCGAAGCCCGGAATTTCTTTGCTACTTTGGAGTTGGACAATAGTCAGCGCACTATAGCGGAACCGATATTGAAAGAGGTCAACCGACGGTTGGACTTTTGTGTCAACGTTGGCTTGGAGTATCTGACGCTGGATCGTCGTAGCTCGACTCTCTCGGGAGGTGAGGCGGAACGTATACGTCTGGCGACTCAAGTCGGTTCGGGGTTGGTAGGGGTGATTTATGTGTTGGACGAGCCTTCGATAGGATTGCATCAAAAAGACAACGAGCGCTTACTTTCCAGTTTACATGCGCTACGCGACCTCGGTAATACTCTAATAGTTGTCGAGCACGATGAGGATACGATTCGTAAGTCAGACTGGATAGTTGATCTTGGCCCGGGAGCCGGAAAATACGGCGGAGAGATCATGTATGCCGGACCTGCTGATGGTATTGTTAATTCGGAGAGTTCCTTGACCGGTAAATACCTGCGTGGCGATTTCAGGATTCAGTTGCCGACCAGTAGACGTGAGATCAGGTTAAATCGTGTTCTTGGCATCAGGGGCGCTTCCGAGCATAATCTCAAGAATATTGATGTCGATATACCGCTGGGTGTGTTTGTCTGCGTTACTGGTGTTTCTGGCTCAGGCAAGTCGACCCTGGTGGATGATATTTTGTACAGGGCCTTGGCCAAGAAGTTGCACGGCTCACGAGAAAAGATCGGAGCCTGTAAGAAGATTGCTGGACTGGAGCATGTGGACAAGGCCATAGTAGTGGATCAGTCGCCTATCGGGCGTACTCCGCGTTCGAATCCGGCCACATACACTGGAGTGTTCTACGATATAAGATCCTTGTTTGCAAAGCTGCCGGAGGCCAGATTGCGTGGATATGGCCCGGGACGCTTCAGTTTCAATGTCAAAGGCGGGCGTTGTGAAGCTTGCCAGGGGGACGGCGTCAAGGAGATCGAAATGCATTTCTTGCCCGATGTGCATGTTGAATGCGAGGCTTGCCATGGCAAGAGGTTTAACGAGCAGACGCTTCAGGTAGAATATAAGGGAAAGAACATAAGCCAGGTACTGGATTGTTCTGTGGCAGAGGCCCTGGAACTTTTTGACAACCTGCCACGGGTAAAACGTATTCTGGAAACCCTTCATGACGTCGGGCTGGGCTATATCAAGCTTGGGCAGTCGGCTTCAACCTTGTCGGGTGGCGAGGCGCAGCGAGTCAAGCTTGCTACTGAATTATGCAAGCCATCTACGGGGCGGACTTTTTATATGTTGGATGAGCCGACAACCGGGCTGCACTTTGCCGATGTGGAGAAACTATTGCAGGTTCTACAAAGGCTGGTAGATAAAGGTAATTCGGTATTGGTGATCGAGCATAATTTGGAGGTTATAAAATGTGCCGATTATATTATTGATTTAGGTCCGGACGGGGGGACAGGAGGCGGACAGCTAGTCTTTGCCGGATCTCCAGAAGAATTATCTGCGCATTCGGCGTCACACACTGCACGGTATCTGTTGCCTTTCCTGAAGCCTTAATTTTTTTCATTTTATCCTCTCCTTTACTGATAAGTTTGATAGTATTAGATATATGAAAAGACGTAACAGGCTGATTTTAATTAATTTGCTAGTCCTTTGTCTTGCACTTACTTTTCCCGTCGGTGCTGTCTCCAACGAAAAAGAGCTTTTTGTAGTGGCTCAGCGTGCTTTTGAGGACGGTTTTTATGACGTCTCGCTTAGGTATGTTGCCCAGCTTTTGCAGGAGTTCCCTCATCCTGAACGCTACGTTGAGACCAGGTTGCTGGAAGGCCAATGTTATTTCTTTAAGAAAGAGTACTTGCGGGCCTTTAATGTCTTTAAGGAATTGGTCGAAAAGGATTCTTACCGGGATGCCAGTCTTTTTTGGTTGGGGGAGACTTATTTGAAAGGTGGTGACTATGATAGGGCTCGTGAGCAATATCGACGGGTGACGGCTGAATTCCCCAGTTCTATTTATGCCCCCCAAGCGTACTATTCTCTGGCTTGGAGCTACTTCGAAAAAGGGGGGTATGAGGAGGCTAAGTCAGCGTTTCAGGACTTGGTAGAAAAATTTCCTTCCAATAATCTGGCCGAGGACGCTGCTTTTAAGATCGGCGAATGTGAATATAATGCCGGACAATACGAGGGCGCTATTTTTCGTTTTGGCAAATATTTAAAAGACTTTCCAAGTAATGCTCGGGTTTTTGAAGTGAATTTTAATATCGCCGAGTCATATTATTATTTGGATCAGTACGACAAGGCTTTGGATTATTACAAGAAAGCGCAGGAATCTACCAAGAGTGCCCGCAATGTGCTGGGGGCAATGATCGGCCAGGGTTGGTCTCTAGTAAAGCTGACAAAGTTTGACGAGGCTATAAAATCCTTCAATGACGCGCAGTCGTTCGCCGGGACCAATAACCTAACTGAAGATGAGGCCTTGGTAGGTAAGGCTAGTTTGTTTAATACCCAGGAGAAGTACCAGGACGCTTTGGCAAGTTATTCGGATTTAATACAGCGTTTCCCCGCCAGTTCTCATTTGGCCGAGAGTTACTTGGGCAGGGCTAATACATATTATTCCTTGAATGATTATACAAGAGCTATAGCAGACTACGGAAAGGTTGTGGAGCTTTTTTCCTCCAACCAGCAATACCAAAAGATACTTGAGAAAGCTCAGTTGGGTTTGGCGTGGACATATCTTAAATCAGGGGATCTAAAAGATTCTATAGCGACTTTTCAGACCATATTTAACGCCACAGATAACAAGACTCTTAAGGTAAGTACCCTGATACAGATGGGCGATGCCTATCAGGAGGCTGGGCAACTAGATAATGCGATAGAGTATTATGATCGCATTCTTAAAGAGATGGCGGATACTCCATACAATGATTATGTACAATACCGGCTTGGCGTAGCCTTGCTTAAGTCCGGCAAGCTGGATGCCGCAGTCATGGCTTTTCAATCTTTGGAGGCTAACTACCCCAAGAGTAAATACCTGTCCGATGCCAATTATTATCTTGGCATGGCTTATTTTAAGAAGAAAGATTGGGCCATGGCCGCACAGGTTCTGGAGGCTTTCATCAAGTCCTCATCGACGGACGGAGAATTTGCGGTCGAAGCCAGGTATATTCTCGGACTTTCATACCTTAATTTGAAACAGCTGGGCAAGGCGGCAACCATCTTTACAGAGGTTATTAAGCGCGCTTCCAATCGTGAGGACATTGCCCAAGGGGCGAGGTTGGGTGCCGCCAAGGCGCAATATGAGCAGGGGGCTGTCAAGGAAGCGGTGGCGATATTTAAGGAGATAGTTTTTAAGTATCCCGATACTGATGCTGCGTTCGAGGCCTTTCTGTGGCTGGGTCGGCATGAGATGTCACTGGGTATATATCAACTGGCCATAGAGTACTATTCGCAAGCGCTGGGTGCGCCCGGTGACATTGGCAAGAAGGAGTTGATATATTTTGAGATTGGCAGGGCCTATCATGCACTAGGGCAGTTTGATAAGGCACTGGAAAATTATCGTCATGTCGGCTCCCAGTCTGACGTTGATCTATTTACTAAGGCGCGTCTGGCTATCGCGGATATATTCTCCCGCGAGCTTGATCCATCCAAGGCGATTGATACTTATCAGAATATCATTTCGGCAAGTCCCGAATTTGCCAGGGACGCGTATGTTAAGATGGCGCAGATTTACCGCCGTAACCGGCAATATGCAGATGAGTTAAAGGTTTATGAGAGTGCCTTGCAGGCTCCCAAAGGCGATGGGGAGATCGTCAATGCGCAGTTACAGTTTTATATTGGCGATACATATGAGGTCATGGGAGAGCGGGATCGTGCAGTAGAAGCTTATTTTAAGGTGCCGTATTTGTATGAAGAGTATAAGACATGGGTGATCAAGGCATATTTACGAATAGCCAAGATCTTTGAGAACCGCGAGGATTGGAGCAAGGCTTTGTCTGTGTATCAGAAGGTTTTGGACATGAAGGTGGATGAGTCGAAGTTCGCAGAAGAGCGGATGGCTAAGGTCAGGGAAGCCATTAGCAAGTCTGCCCCGGTTGTGGAAAGGTAGATCTATGCATCGTCTAGCGTCTGAGGTTACGTTGTGGCAGTTGTTCCTATCAGGGGGCCCAATGATGTGGCCAATATTAATATGTTCTCTGGTTTCCATGGCCATAGTTACTCATAAGTTTCTATATTTTTCGCGGATATCGCTAGATATTAATAAATTTGGGGACGCTATATTTGAAGCAGTAAAGCGTAGTGATATTAAAGGAGCGATGGAAATTTGCGATCAACAGAGGTCCCCGGTCGCGGATGTTCTGAGGGCTGGGCTGCTTAAGCTTAACGTTTCCCGGGAAGATATGTCTGCTGATATGGAGAGCGTCGCCAGGTTTGCTGTATTTCAGTTAGAAGCGCGGCTATCTATGTTGACGACTATTGGTCAGGTCGCTCCTCTGTTGGGATTCTTGGGGACGGTATCGGGTATGGCGGTCTCTTTCTATACTATAAATTCGCGTGCCGCGGCCATGAATCCGCTGACTATGGCAGACGTCGCTGGTGGAATGTGGCAGGCATTGATAGCTACTATTGCCGGCATGACGGTGGCGACTCCTACATTGCTTGCGTATCGTTATTTTATAGACAGGCGTGATTCTTATGTGATTGAAATGGAAAGGCTGGCTACAGAATTGCTCCATGCCTCCGATTATTGGCGTAGTAGTGCGGCCGGGGAGTAGCTGTGGTGTTGAATTTTCAGAAGTCTTGTAAGTTGCCGGCTTCTTTTACAGTGGATGTTGTGCCGCTATTGAATGTGCTTTTGCTGGTTAGTATTTTCTATATGTTGTCGAATTATTTTACACGCCCTTTCCCTATTAGCGTGAAGCTGCCCGGGGCGGTTACTAGTGATGTGGTTCAGGACAAACTTACTATTATGATAACTAGCGAAAATATTATTTATTACAATAACAAAGTTACTACTTTACGTGAATTGCGCGAACTGTTGTCTCAGACGGACAGGGACAGATGTTCTGTATTCATCAAGGCTGATCGACGCGCATCGGTGGGTAGGATAGTTGATGTGTGGGATCTGGGACGGGCTTTAGGCATAAAGAGTATTGATGTGGCGACTGATTAGGGATGGGTAAGGTGTAATGACTTATGGCACTTAAGAGCGCCCTGATGCTGGCCTTATTTGCGCATGTTGCGGTATTTTCTTTTGTGACCATTTCATTCAGCGCTTTGCCGCGTCGTAGTTACCGTCCGGAATTTTTGTTTTGGGGGGGGATTGTGCGCAAGGAGGAGTTAGCGCCAGCTCAGTCGCGTTCATGGCATTTTTTCGATGGTTCTGCGGTGGCTTTACCAAATTCGGATAGTGCTTATTATTTGCTTTGGGGAAAGAAAGTGGCGGTTGATAAGGAGGATGTTACTAGGCCTAGGGAACTGACTGGTGCTCAGGAGCCCCTAAAGTTTAGCGGACCTCGTGTGACTGTGAATATGGATGAGAAAAACGGTCATGTTCCGGAAGGGGCTCAGGTAGGGTTCCCTTCTTTGCCAAAGATTAGGTTGAGGTATCCTAAATGATGGTTCATGTGGGATTGCCAGACTCTTTGGCTATATATTTGTTCCTTGTGATTACAGTCATGATGGTTGGTTGGTGGTTAGCGGTTCGAAAAAGTTGTGTGGGAAGCAACCGATTTAAGGCAACAGAATACGTTCGACAATGCCCTTATTGTGGGGATGTCTTCATTGATTATAGAAAAATGGCACTAATGGTATGTCCTTTGTGCAAAAGTTACTTCGAGGTGTCGGCGGATGGTCGTGCGTCTTAATAATGAATCCGGTCTTATTATGGTGTTGGTCACCATGATGGTGATCGTTATGTCTGTGGTTATGGTGGGTTTATTAGGGCGGAATTTCTCGGCGGTTTTGTCTTCTGAAGAGCAATTAAGGCGGATCGAGGCCGAAGAGGTCGCCCGGGGAGCGTATTGGCGAGCTTATCAAAACATGATAACTGGTGGAATTATTACTAATGGAACAGGTTATTCCGAGGTGGTAGACGGACGTACCTATACTGTGGGTTATACTATTGTGGCAGGTGCAGGGCCTGGCGGAACCAATGCTATCAGTGTTTCAGTCGGGTATTAATTACAAAATAGTTTTTTCTATTGCTTGGGTATCTCGGGTCATGCATTGTATTTAGATTTAGGGGGGATATGGCTAGTCAGAGTAAATTAGGTTTATATTGGGGCAACGAGGGGATTAGTTTTATTGAAATCTCCAGAGGCGCCATCCAACATAAGGCTTTCCTGCCTTTTTCGTCCCTAATAGTGAATCCTGGAGAAACGTCTTCAGTGCCGTTATGGCAGAACGAGCGTCTCTTTGAGCATATCAAAAGGTTGGTGCAAGATCATTCCTGGCCTGTGGATGATATTTATTTCTCTATTCCATCCAAGGATATTATTATTCGATCGTTTGTCATACCTTGGATACGTCCGCATGAAATTCAGGGCGTAGTGTCGTTCGAGGCCCGAAAATACATTCCTTTTCCTTTGGAGGAACTAACTTATACTTATTATCCTTCCCCTTTCGTGCAGTCGGGCATAAAGCAGATAGGGGTAGTTTTTGTAGGGATACGAAGGGAAATGTTGAATTCCTACAGAAATGTTTTTTCTCGTTCCGGCCTGAATGTGGTTTATTGCGAACCTGCCGCGATGAGTTTTCTGCGTGTTCTGGTGGCTAGGAAGATAATTGATCCGGTACAGAACGTTGCCGTATTGCAAATCTACGACAATGCCGGAGAAATAAGTATAGCGTCCAACGGGTTCGTCAAATTTATTCGTGACTTTAGTTTGTCCCCTCTTGCCGCAACGCCTTTTCAGAACGAGTCCGATTTTCCACGGGCTAAGCTTTATAACGAAGTTAGGATCTCATTGGATTTCTTTAGCCGTCAACATTCCGAAGACGTGTCTAAAGTAGTTGTTATTGCGTCGGTGGATAAGAAGGTATGGGTCGAGGGCGTCGTGGCCGAGATGGGGATGCCTGTCTTGGCCGTGGATGTCGACACGGTTTTGGGGTTGGGGGGGGCGGAAGATATAGGTGCTGTGGGGGCGTTCGGCGCAACCTTGACCGGAAGTGTGCCTACTGTTATTGATTTTAATATTCTAGATGGAGATGGAGCGGTAGCTGTTCGAAAAACGGGGTCATCGCCATCCAAGTTTGCGCCATATGTTTGGCCAATCTTTAGCCTGGTTATCGCTATTGCCATGATTGGATATGTCTGGTTCTTTAATAATCAGCAACTAGCTAAAAAGAATACCGAACTCTCATTATTGAGAAAGAATTTGGGCGAGTTCAGCAGCGTTCCTGTAGAGGAGCTTGACAGTAAGAATACCCGAGTTAAGAAGTTTTTATCATCTGTGAAGGATGTTGAGTTGCATAGTTCCTATACTCCCGTTATGGTTCGGCTTGTCAGCTTAATGCCTGAAAGCATGTGGCTGGAGTCCTTCAGTCTGGGCGAGGGCTCTGCCGCCGAAGTGACGACAGGCAAGGCTAAGCCCAAGCCAAAGAGTCCTGCCGTGACGGGCGCTTCCACGGAAACAATTCCGTCCGAGAAAGGGCAGCATTTATCACTTCAAATATCCGGCTTCTTGTTCTTAAACGATATGAATGCTGGATTTGACGAGGTGGGACGTTTTGTGTCTGCTTTACGTTCCGACGGAATATTTCAGAAATTTTTTAAAGACATCAAGTTGTTGAACATGAGGGAGCAAAATGTGGAGGGCCGTACAGTAACCGCCTTCTCCATCATTTGTCAATAAGGGTGGCGTGAATGGTATTGTCTAAATTAGGAAATGTTAATGCCGGTCTTTCGCAGACTCTGGATGTGCTTAAGAGCTTGAGTTTTAATGACGTAAAATATTGGATGCGGCAGAAGAAGTTTGAATTGTTGGCTGTTGGGATTGTATTTATTGCAATAGTAGTGGTTGGATTTATGTTTAGCATAACAATGGCTTCTATGCAGGATTTGGAGGGGCAGAAGGCAGCATTGCAGGAAAAGACCGGTCCTATTAGTAAATATAAAGAGGCGGTGACCAAGCAAGAAGACTTCATGCGCTCTCTCCCACAATCTTTGGGTGAAGATAACTTTATTAAGGTCTTGACGGATATGGCCACTCGGAGGGAAGTGCGAATTACAGATTTTACTCCACCTGTTTTGAAGTCAGAAATTTATTACAAGTCGTTAACATCTAAGATAACTTTTACCGGACAGGCTTTTCAGAACATTATTTTGTTTATACGCGACTTAGAGCAATCTTCTTACGCCATAAAAGTCAATAGTTGGTCATTGCGGCTTCAACAAAATAAGGCCTTTTTGGGAGCAGCGGATAATTCCAAGAACGCTGCGCGGACTTTTGTCATGGATTTGGTTGTTTCTGCAATAACTATTGAGGCTGGCCCGCTATCGCCAGCAAAAAAATGAACAATAAGTCGCCGCTATACGGTTTTATGAGTATTATCATATTGTTTATTTGCTGTCCGCTGTCGATGGCTGGAGAGAACTCTTTGGTGGCTGGAGTAGATTGCAGCATTGAGGTTCTGGGGGCATTACGAGACCCGTTTGTTTCTAAATCATTTACACCGGCAGATACCTCTGCCGGTGCTGTCGCGGTTAATGCAGGAGTTGCGCCTGCTATTATTAATAAAGAAACCCGGATGTCGTCATCTGGGGATATCGCGCCAGTCTCGCCAAGCTCTAGAAATATTGCCAGGAAGGCCGATGGGGGTGTGGCATCTCCCCGTGAGGGTGAGTTCCATCTCGAGTTGACAGGGATCATCTTTGATACAGCTAAGCCCAAGGCTATTATCAATGGCAAGATTGTAGGGATCGGAGACACTATCGATGGTGTTGTTATCAGCAATATCAGGAAAGGTGCAGTGGAGATTCGTCGCGGCAATCTTATTTCTAATTTAAACATGAATTAATCTGCGATGCGTGAGAGAACCTGGTTCAATATATAACAGAAGTATTTCAGGTGGAGAAAAGACATGAATAGCGGCGGGTATCTTAGGGCAATGGTCATAGGTGGGATGGGTGCCTGTGTCATGTGTATGGCAATGCCGGCTTTTGCCATAAATGATGGCGGGCCAAGTGCCTTCATTCTTCCGCAGTACTCACGTCAGGTTTCGCTGGATTTCAAGGATGCCGATCTCAAGGACGTATTGAAGGCTTTGTCTGCGCAAATAGGTGTCAATTTCCTCATAGCTGATGGTGTGCCCAAAAAGAACATTACTGTTTATTTAGAAAAGGTCCCTGTTGAGGAGGCCTTGGATATGATCATCACAACACAAAACTTGGCCTATCGTTTTGACGATAATGTTAATACCATCATTGTGACCCCGAAGCCCAAAGATGAGGATATGCTGGAGACTCGTATTTACCAGTTACAGCATGCGACTGTTAATTCTTCGCCATTGAATTCGACTCTAGATTTGGCTGCGGCATCTTCGGCAATAGGCGGCTCGAGTTCCTCCTCGTCAGGTTCTTCCTCCGGCAGTTCGTCGTCGAGTTCATCTTCTTCCGGTGGATCGGGAAGTGCCAATACGACAGGAATATTGGAAGCGTTAAAGACAGTCTTGACTAGCAAGGGCAAGGTGGAGCAAGATGCCAGGACAAACAGCCTGATTGTGACCGACATGCCCAAACAGTTCGCAATCGTCGAAAAGACGATAGCCCGCCTGGATGTTCCGGTTCCGCAAATACTTATTGAAGTGGAGATGTTGGATGTCTCCAAGAACACACTGGATTCTCTTGGGCTTAAGTTTACCGCAGATAATGTTCTGACTGTCGATTCTTCTAATCTGGATTTTTCCAGCAGTAAGTTATCTCGTTATGCGCATCTGGAAGGTTTCTTTCGTAAGGGTTCTGTAACTTCGGCCATGCAGGCGGTCTTATCGCTGGTTAGGAGTGACGGCACTACCAAGACATTGGCTCGTCCACGTCTTTTGACTCTCGATAATCAGAGAGCTCAGATTAAGATCGCTACCGACGAGGTTATTGGTATTAAGCATAACGTCACCGGTACGACCGGCGAAAATACGACAGATGAGGCCGAGCGCCTAGAGACTGGAGTTATCTTTACAGTTACTCCGCAGGCTAATTTATTATCAGGAGAAATTACGCTTGCGATCGTTCCCAAGGTTATTGATTCAGGTCTGACATCGGTGCTGGGTAATTATAAGAATCCTGAGGAGAGAAGTGTTAACGCATTGATCAAGGTTAAGGACGGGCAGACGGTGATTATAGGTGGTCTATTGAGGCAGCAGAAAGATTTGACCATCTCTAAGTTGCCAATTCTGGGCGATGTGCCCCTCTTGGGGTTGGCTTTTCGGCACAAGCGTGAAGAAGTTCTGACTCGGGATCTGTTAATTGTTTTAACTCCGCATATTCTTGGTGTGAACGATATTCCTCAGGGGCAGTTCCATTCTGTGGATGGCAGTGCTGGTTTCAAACGTGAGCAGTCTTTCTCTAGTGCCAGAGAAGCGGCAATAAGTGATGAATTAAACCGGGTTTCTTCTTCGGCAGGAGAATAAGGGTGCCTATATGGTGCGATTAAGGCTTGGCGAGATCTTGATCAAGCAGGGGCTAATTACCGAGGCCCAGCTAAGGGAAGCCACCGAGGCCCAGAAACTTGATAAGGGCCATCTGGGTGAAATATTAGTGCGTCGAGGAGCTATCAAGGAGGAGGAGCTCGCTGCCGCCTTGGGAACACAGTTGCTTATTCCGTATGCCTCAAAATCATCTGGGCTGCTTACCCCACAGAAAGATCAGGAGCTGGAGAAGCTTGTCCCTTACGAGTATGCCAAGGAGCACCAGGTGCTTCCCCTAAGCCGCAACATGAATTCGTTGACCTTGGCAATAGTCAACCCTTTCGACCTTATTGTCATAGATAACGTTAAGAAGATGACAGGATGCGATATCAATCTTCTTATAGCGACCAAGACAGACGTATCTGAAGCTATACAAGAATACTATACCGCCTCCGACAGCAGCACCCGCACTGCGATTTGGGATCGGGCCATAGAAAAGTCTATGCCCAGTGATGGGGATAAGACCTATAGTAGTGAAGACAGGTCTGACGCCGAGCTGAGCCTTGACAAGCTTATAGCTAAGGCCGAGGAAGCGCCTGTTATAAAACTTGTCGACCTGATCATTCGACAGGCAATTGATGAACGTGCTAGCGATATTCATATCGAACCGTTTAAGGACAAGCTAGAGGTTAGGTATCGTATCGATGGGGAGCTCTACCAGATTCCTCCACCGGCAAAGCAGTTGCATCTGCCGATAGTTTCGCGCATCAAGATCATGGCCAAGCTGGACATAGCCGAGAAGCGGTTGCCGCAGGATGGCCGTATTTCTGCCAAGCTGGAGAAGCGTACGGTAGATTTACGCGTATCCACGCTGCCCACGGTCTGGGGCGAGAAGGTGGTTATGCGTATTCTTGACCGTGATGCGATAAAATTGGATCTGTCCTTGTTGGGGTTTGAGCCCAAACAGCTGGATCTAATTCGCAAGGCGCTGAAGGTTCCTTACGGGCTGTTCTTCGTGACCGGGCCGACTGGTAGTGGTAAGTCTACGACTCTTTATTCGTGTTTGAGCGAGGTTATGGACCCAGCCAAGAACATTATGACCGCCGAGGACCCGGTAGAGTTCCGCATCGACGGTATAAATCAGGTGCACGTACGTCCGGATATCGGCTTTACTTTTGCCGAGGCCCTGCGTTCTTTCTTGCGCCAAGATCCGGATATCATCATGGTGGGTGAAGTGCGCGACCTGGAGACTGCGCAGATATGTGCGCGTGCCGCATTGACTGGGCATTTTGTGCTTTCGACATTACATACCAATGACGCGCCGTCGGCCGTTACCCGTTTGTTGGATATTGGCATCCCTACCTACTTGCTGACACCTTCTCTAACCATGATTGTGGCCCAGCGTCTGGGGCGCAAGCTTTGTCCGAATTGTAAGGAGCCCTATGAGCCTAAGCCGGATGAGTTAGGAGGGGTAAAGTTAAATGTGGATCTGATATATAGGGCCAAGGGGTGTGACAATTGCGCGCATACTGGATACAAGGGGCGGGTGGTCATCGCTGAGGTTCTGTTTATAGACGACGATATGCGCCGGCTGATTTCCAAAGGAGCAAGTTATACCGAAGTACGGGATGCTGCCCGCAAGAACGGAATGAATACTTTATTTGAGACTGGCTTGAAGAAGGTGGAAGATGGCATTACGAGTTTTGATGAGGTTCTTGGAGCAACAGCGGGATAGGATAATAAAAGACAATGCCCAAATTTGTAGCAAATATTAGAGATAATAGCGGTACGGCCAAGACGATATTCGTGGAGGCTGAAAACCGTAACGCGGCTGTTGTCAATATTCAGCGCCAGGGCGTATTACTTTTTTCTCTTACAGAGTCAGATGCTGTCAAGCCTGTATCTCACGCAGACACTGCCAACCGTGTGAGGCGTTTTACTCATAATGGTGTTTCGCTGGAAGATATTAGTGTCTTTTCCAAGCAGTTGGCTACCATGTTGGAAGCCGGGGTGCCTTTATTGCGAAGTATCACGGTTATCGCTGAGCAGGTGGAGAGCCGGGACTTCTCGTCAATTCTGGACAAGGTCCGGGCGGACGTGGAATCGGGGCAGTCGTTCAGTAAAAGTCTTGCTAGACATCCAAAATATTTCGGTCAGTTTTGGGTAAGTTTAGTGGAGGTAGGCGAGGCTGCCGGAACAATGCCGCAGGTGCTTAAGAAATTGACTGAATATATGGAAGAAGCTGCCAAGTTCAGAGCACAGATCATAGGCGCTATGATCTATCCGGGCATATTGTTGACTGTTGCTTGCATGGCGGTCATGGCTTTTGCCCTGTTTATTGGTCCTACTTTTGAAAAGATCTTCAAGGATATGAATATACCTTTGCCTGGCATTACGGTGGTCATGCTAACTATATTTTCTATATTGAGAACGAAATTATATTTAATCATTATCTTGATAGTTGTAGCTGTTTTTGTATTTAAGAATTATGTCAAGACTCCGGTTGGGCGCAGGCAGTTTGAGACTTTGATATTTGCTCTTCCTATAGTAGGACCTATTGCCAAGTTGGTTGTAATTGAAAAATTCACTTCCCAGATGGCGATACTTATCGATAGCGGCGTTCCGATTCTATATGCTTTGGAGATTTCGGAGAAGTTGGTAGATAATCTAGTATGTGGCGAGGTCATATCCGGAGTGCGCGATGCTGTAAGGGAAGGACAGCTGTTGGCCGAACCTATGGAGAAAAGTGGATTCTTTCCTCCCATGACCGTGCAAATGATCCGTGTCGGAGAAGAGACGGGAGAGCTGGGCAAGATGTTGAACCATGTGGCCAATTATTACAAATCGGTAGTGGAAGAGTTTATGAGGCGAATTGGTACTTTGATTGAGCCTGTTATGCTGGTTTTTATGGGTGGGATCGTAGGGGCGATTGTTATTTCCATGTTTGTGCCATTATTAAGTTTAAGTACTGGCGGTTGATGGAAAGTTTCGGTGTGGATTTGTTATTATCTTATTGTGCTCTTTATAGGCGTTTGTATAATATTTTAAGAATATGTTATTCTTAGAAGGGTGGTTGGTTTATTTGTTTTCATAAAACAGCTGCCAAATGCTTTGCAATCAAGATGCATTGTATAGACAATTTGGCGAATAAAGGAGGTGGGGTTTAGTAGGGATCGCCGTTATTATTCTTTATCTCATTAATTAATGTGGAGGAGCTATGAATAAAAAAGGTTTTACGCTAATTGAAATTATTATAGTGATAGTTATTCTGGGTGTATTGGCATCTTTGGCTGTGCCCAAGATTACCGGTCAGATGGAAGCGACGCGTGGCAGTGAGGCAATGCAGTTTTTTGGCACGCTTAGGCGCGCAGCTACCGACTGTCTTGCTATGGCCAATGGAACTGCGGCTTCCTGCGTCACGATGGGGCAATTGGGTGTTTCTATGCCTACTACCGGCCAGGGCGCTTCATTCTCGTATTCTGCCGCGGCGGATAGCCCAGCGGCTAACCAAATTCAGTTCAAGGCCACCAGAACTGTCGGTGGTGTTGCCAATGCGATATGTATGGTTGTAACAGGTGATGGAGCTGGTAGCGTGACCAGCGTGGCTTATGGCGTAACGCCTGCTACCAGTCCATTTGCGTCGATTGTTAATCGTGCAAATTCTTCAGTGGGCATAGCTGCAGATGGTTGTGCTAATGCCACTGCCCTTGCTACAGCATTGCAATAAGTTTATATGTTGAATAGGGCGGGGAATATATTTCCCCGCCCTATTTTAATTATCGGTGTATGTAGTTATTGCAGTGTCGTTGTTTTTATAGCTTGGTAATGCATATCTTTATAAATAAAGGTTCTAATGAAACATAAGGCATTTACTCTGACTGAGATCATGCTTGTCATGATAGTTATTGCGTTAATGGCGGCTTGGGGATTGCCACAATACGGGCGTACTATCGCTCGTGCTCGGGCCCGAAACGCATTAAATAATCTAGTAATGATACATGCAGCCAATTTACTGTACCAAGCGCGTCACGGCGGATCCAATTGTCCTTGTGCCAATATTACGGCCATTAACGATATGAATGGCACCGATTCCCTGAATATTGTTGCTGGAGGCGTCACTTATGCCTGCAATGGAGCTGATTGTACCGGCGTTGTGAACGGATCCTTTACTGCCACTGTTAATTTAAATTCACCGATATCCGACACGAATCCTTCTTGCGCTAACGACGGCACAGCCAAGATTTGTCCGTGATCTGCCAAACAGATAGCTTGGCTAGTACTCTGATATGAAGACACCTTCAAAGGGCGCATTTTCCATGGTTGAAGTTCTGGTAGCGGCTGTGGTCTTTAGCATTGGAGCGGCTGGCGTTTTGATTGCAGTAAGTCGATCCCGCAGTCCGGTTGCGGATTCAGACCGCCGAGTACAGGCGGCGGTCTATGGCAAGCAGGTGTTGGCTCGCTTGCGTGCTGGGGTGTCTGCCAACACTTGGACAGGGCCAGACTGGACCGATGGGGTTCACGATGTCTCCAGTGCGGATTTTAACGCCGCCTATACGGTCACTACAGATGCGTCGGGCGGTAAGAAAGTGGATCTCACTCTTTCATGGTAGGGGTTTATGCGTTTGTTTTGCCGGGGTATTACTTTAAGCGAATTGCTAATTGCCACCTTGATAGTGAGCATCATGGTCGTTGGTATTGGATCCACGAATTTTGCTGTACACCGGATGGATAAGGACTCCCACCGGAGTGCAGCACTTTCCATACAAATGCTCTCCTTGGCTGAAAATTTCCGTAAGGCCGCGGAATCGGCTACCGGAGATAGGAATGATCCGGGGGTGTTGATAAACAATACCGGCACCGTTGCCAATTATATTTGCTTTCGTCAGGATGTTCAGCCGCCCGGAGTTCCTACACCGGCGGACTATAGCGACGATACCTGGCAGTGTTTTACGCGTCTGAACGACAGCGGAGCCGCGCTCGGGGTGAATGTCTGGGCCTGCCAGCGGGCCGCCGCTGCTGGTGCTGGAGCGTGTACGACAGCAGGTCGTTTTGTCGGTAAGCTGGTCAGTAATGTGTTCACCAATAACCCTCCTATTACAGTCCCATCTTTTGATTTGGCCACTGGCATCATTAATCTGCAGTTGATAGGACGTGCGGACCCTGCTGTAGGTGCGGATACTGCCAATTGGCCTAATGGCACCGATGATAATCCACAGATAGTTATTGAGCAGGATATCTATTCAGAATCCCACAGTTTATAGGTCATGGACCGTTTTTTTATCCCCCAACTCGCTGATTCGCCGATGTTGCTTCTGGAAGCTTCCGAGGAGCTGCATCATATGACTCGTGTGCTCAGGTTAAAACCAGGTGCTCAAGTGGAGTTGATCAACGGACAGGGAGTGTTGTTGACGGCGGAGATAGTTTCTTCGTCTGGTCATCGTGTTCAGGTGCGGGTATTGCAGCGCCATTCTGAAGTCTCGCCGTGTGCGCCGCGGATCATTTTGGCCTGTGCTGTTCCCAAAAGGGTAAAGTTTGAGGACATTATAGACAAGTGCACTCAATTGGGTGTGGACGAAATCATACCGATGCAGACGGAGCGGACCGAGGTGCTCTTGCGTGGTAGGGATACGGCGGCAAAGTTTGCGCGTTTTGAGAAGGTCGCCGTGGCGGCACTTAAGCAATCCAGGCGTCTATGGATGCCGGTCGTTTCCAGGCCTTACGAGTTCTACGAAGTCGTGCAGCGTATCTCGTCAGAGACGCTGGCGGTCATCCCATGGCTGGAGGGTGACAGAAGGGGCCTGAAAGATGTACTGGGGCTTGTTCCGGGAAAGAAACAAATACTCATTCTGATCGGTCCGGAAGGCGATTTCTCAGCGGATGAGGTAGCCAGGGCTATGTCGAAAGGCGCGATACCGGTTAGCCTGGGTAATAACGTGCTTAGGGTGGACACCGCAGCATCTCTGGCTGTTGGAGTGTTCAGCATACTTGGTCGGCAGCCGGTTTAGTGTTGCCCTATCCATAGCTTGGCTTCCGTCCAGGCTTTTCCGAATGATTTGAGCTTCTTTTTGACACTTCATCCCCCCTTATGTATAATCTAACTCCCCCTAAGTATTAATAATATAGTTTGGGAGGTTTTATTATGAACGATCCGAAAAAGCCCACAGCCGTTGAGCTCGACAACAAGAGGAAAGCTTTAGATCTGGCGCTCATGCAGATTGAAAAGCAATTCGGCAAGGGGTCAATCATGAAGCTGGACGGCTCGGTCCGCTCCGACGTGGAATCGATACCTACGGGGTCGATCTCACTGGATTTGGCGCTGGGCATTGGCGGTATTCCTCGCGGCAGGGTCATTGAGATATTCGGCCCGGAATCCTCCGGCAAGACCACGTTGACGTTGAGTATCATAAGCCAGATACAGAAAAAGGGCGGAGTGGCGGCCTTTATAGATGCAGAACACGCGTTCGATGCAACCTACGCTGCCAAGCTGGGCGTCAAGCTGGATGATCTTCTTATTTCCCAGCCGGACACGGGCGAACAGGCGCTCGAGATCGCCGAGACTTTGGTGCGTTCCAGCGCCGTCGACCTTGTGGTCATCGACTCGGTGGCGGCCCTGACGCCCAAGGCGGAGATCGAAGGCGATATGGGTGACAGTCACATGGGGCTGCAGGCGCGCCTTATGTCTCAGGCCTTGCGTAAACTTACCGCGGTAACGAGCAAGTCCAAGACTTCGCTTATCTTTATCAACCAGATCCGCATGAAGATCGGCGTCATGTTCGGCAACCCCGAGACAACGACCGGCGGTAATGCGCTTAAGTTCTACTCGTCGGTGAGAATAGACCTGCGTCGTATCGAGACCTTGAAGAAGGGTGACGAGGCCTACGGCAACCGGGTACGCGCCAAGGTCGTCAAGAACAAGGTCGCGCCGCCGTTCAAGGAGGCCGAGTTTGAGATACATTTTAACGAAGGCATTTCGTTCCTGACCGACCTGATCGACCTGGCGACCAAGCATAACGTGATCGAGAAGTCTGGCGCCTGGTTCTCTTTCGAAGGTGAGCGGTTGGGGCAGGGACGCGAGAACGTTAAGAAGTTACTCGAGGAGAATTCCAAGCTGGCGCAGAAGCTGGAAAAGGCCCTGATGGACAAGCTGAAGCCCAAGCCAGCTGAGGTCAAGGCGCCCAAGGTGGAGAAGAAGCCGGAATAGCCTCTCCGCCAAGCGGGCTATATAGTGGCCGAAGAGCTGGCGGTCGATAAGTTCTCCGGCGGTATTCTCGGCCGGTCGGTTGGTTACCGATGGAAATAAATGCTGAGCAATATACCAAGGCGAAGGGTTACGCCCTTCGCCTTTTCAAATTAAGGCCGCAGAGCGCCTGTGAGTTGTCCGACAAGCTGCGCAAGAAGGGCTATCCGCCAGAACTGGTGGAGCGCCTTACTGCGGAGCTTAAGGCCAAAGGCTTTATCGATGATGCTGCCTTTGCCCGGGCTTGGATACAGGGCCGTTGCCGGAAGTACGGTTATCGTCGGCTGGCGCGCGAACTGGACGCCAAAGGCATCGACGGCGAAATGGCCAAAACGGCGTGGGGCCAGGTAAGGGAAGGTTACGAGGAAGAGCCGGTGGTGCGTGTGCTGGCGGAGAAAAGAGTACAGCTTTGTCGGGACGTACCGATCCTGAAACGCAAGAAGCGGATCATGGATTATCTTGCCCGGCGGGGTTTCGACATGGGGATAATTAACAAGGTGTTAAGGGAGCTATGACCGGACACGAGATACGGACCAAGTTTCTGGAGTTCTTCAAGTCAAAAGGACACAAGGTGGCGGCGAGTGACTCGCTCGTGCCCAAAGACGACCCGACAGTGCTTTTCACCACCGCCGGCATGCAGCAGTTCAAACCGCAGTTCATGGGGCACCTGACCGGCTTCACCCGCGCGGCGTCCTCGCAGAAGTGCCTGCGTACCGACGACCTGCCGGAAGTGGGCGTCACCGATTTCCACCATACCATGTTCGAGATGCTGGGGAACTTTTCCTTCGGCGATTATTTCAAGCGCGAGGCTATAACCTGGGCCTGGGAATTTCTGACGCAGGTCATGGGTATTGCGCCGGACAAACTGTGGGTGTCGGTCAATAAAGACGACGACGAGGCTTACCAAATATGGCTTAACGAGATAAAAGTACCGGCACAGCGCATCGTCAAGCTGGGAGACAAATCCAACTTCTGGCCGTCGAACGCGCGGCTGAACGGCCCTAACGGCCCATGCGGTCCGTGCTCGGAGATATTCTTCGACTGGGGCAAGAATGACTGCAATAACCCCGACTGCAACCCGGACTGCAGTTGCGGACGTTTTTGCGAGGTATGGAACCTGGTCTTCACGCAATTTAACCGCAAGGATGGCGGCGTCCTGGAGCCTTTGCCGGCCAAGAACATCGACACCGGCATGGGGCTGGAGCGCCTGACCGCGGTCATGCAGGGCAAACGCAACAATTTCGAGTCCGATCTTTTTCAGCCGATACTCTCGGCGATCGACCAGGCGTTGGCGGCGGAAGGCGCGACCGTTACGCTTAGAGAGAAACGCGTCATCGCTGACCACATCCGGGCGGTGACCTTTGGTCTGGCCGACGGTGTGGTGCCGTCGAACGAAGGCCGCGGTTATGTCATGCGCCGGCTGATCGTGGACATGACGAATATCCTGATCCAGGCCGGGGTGAAGAAACCCTTGGTGCATACCTTTGTATCCGCGGTGGTAGGCGTGATGCAGGGGCCGTATACGGAGCTGGTGGGCAAGGAAAAAGGTATAGTCGATTTGCTTAAGCGTGTAGAAGAAGCTGTAATTAAGGTCAATGCCGAGAAGGTCCCAGCATTGGATGAGGAGTTGCAAAATATTAGTTTAACTGGGTATGACAAAACCAAGGCTGAAACTTTTCTTGCTTCAATTGGTGGCATCGTTCATGGAAAAGCCCCGGATGTGCTTGGAAATATTATCTTCAAATATCGCGATACATATGGGTTATCTTTAGATTTGATTTGTGAGAAAGTTGAAGCAAGGTTTGGTAAGGTTGTGTTAGACAGCGCAAGGGTTGAGGCTGACAAGCTTATGGCCGAGCAAAGAGAGCGTTCCCGCGCCGGCAGCAAGATGCAGGGCGATGTGTTCCTGTCCGGCGATGTCGACGTCAAGGATCTGCCCAAGACGATCTTTTTGGGATACGATCAACCGTCGGCGGACGTTACGGTCAAGGCACTATTCGTGAACGGCCAGAAGGTCGCCGAGGCAAAAGACGGTGACAACGTCGCGGTCATTTTGGACCAGACGCCGTTCTACGCCGAGCAGGGCGGTCAGTGTGCTGATATCGGATTTCTGCAGGCCAAGGGCGGTACGGTGGAGGTCAAGGACACGCAGAAGCAGAGCGATGTCTACATCCACCGCGGCGTAGTCACGGGCGTGCTTAAGGCCGGCGAGATGGTCAAGGCTTCGATCGACGGCGAACGCCGCATGGCGGTTATGCGTAATCACACCGCGACCCACCTCTTGCAGGCCGCGCTGCGCCAGGTTTTAGGCGAGCACGTCAAGCAGCAGGGTTCGGCGGTGGACCAGGAGCGTTTGCGTTTCGATTTCACTCAACCGAAGGCCGTCAGCAAGGACGAGCTCGAAAGGATTGAGGATGCGGTCAATTCCTTCATCCGCCGCTGCGACAAGGTGGAGAAGAAGGAGATGACCATCGAAGAGGCCAAGCAAAGCGGCGCGCTGGCGTTCTTCGCCGAGAAATACGGCGAGACCGTGCGGGTGGTTTCGGTAGGCGATTATTCGCGGGAATTCTGCGGCGGTACGCATCTCAATTCTGCCGGACAGATAGGTCTTTTCAAGATAGTCTCCGAAGGCGCGGTGGCCCAGGGCATCCGCCGTATCGAGGCGGTGACCGGCACCGGCGCTTTGGTATTCGTGCGGGCCAAGGAGAAGCAGTTAGAGAAGGCCGCGGCCGCCGTAAAGTCTCCCGTGGAGGAGCTGGTGACACGCGTCGAGGCCCAGGCCCGGCGGGTAAAGGAGCTGGAGAAAACCGTGGGTGACTTGAACTTCGAGGTTATCAAGAACTCGATAGATGAATTGCTTGAGCGCTACGACAATGTTTCCGGAGTCCATTTTGTGGCGCAGCTGTTCCGGGACTCGGATATAGAGACCTTGCGCCGGGTTGCGGACCTCATCAAACAGAAATGTCCGACGGTAGTGGCGCTTTTGGCGGCGACTACCGCCCAAGACGGCGCGCTCATCATTGCCATCTCCGATGACCTGGTGGCCAAAGGGCTCAAGGCCGGCGATATCGTCAAGAAAGTGACGCCGCTTTTCGAAGGTTCCGGCGGCGGTCGTCCCAACCTGGCTCAGGCCGGCTGTAAGTCGCCGGAAAAGCTGTCGGGGGCGTTCGAGAATATCAAGGGGTTGGTCAAGGAAAGTATCCGCATATGAAAATGCTAAAACTGCACAGTAAGAACATCGACACGCTTTTTAACCGCAACATGTATTACCGCCGGAAGAGCACCATTGACAAGGTACAGCGCATCATTGAGGATGTCCGGATGAACGGCGATGCTGCTGTGCTAAAATACACGCGTCGTTTCGACAAGGCCCGCATGACGCCCAAAGACATGGCGGTCGCCGAGTCCGAGATAAGCGGCGCATTCCAGAACATAACCCCGGAGTTCGTCTCGACGCTCAAGATGGTCATTAACAACGTGTCGAC
>JAAXVU010000153.1 GCA_013335325.1 Candidatus Omnitrophota bacterium
GCGGCCCGCGAACTTAAAGACGACGTCCCCGATGCGGAAAAGACCCGCCGTATCGTTGAGCTCAACATGCTGCAGACCGATATATCCTTAAAGAAGAATAAGGCGCTGGTCGGCCAGTTGCATGAGGTGCTGGTCGAGGTGAGCGGCGGATCGTCCGGGCACGAGAACCCGGATGAAGCGGGCACCGGCGCAAACGTTTCTAAGGGGCGGACGACCTACGGCCGTAACGATGCCAACAAGATAGTGACGATCACGTCGGGCAATGCCCGTCCCGGACAATTCCTGCCCGTCAGGATCATCCGGGCGACGCCGCATCAGCTTAAAGGCGATCTGGCGCAGACGTAAATTGGACAGCGGGGAATAAATACAGGTCGGTTAGGTCTATAAGGTCTGTAGTCAGATAGAAATCTAGCAAGACGTTACCGACTTTATAGACTTTAAAGACCTCAATGGGTAAGATAAGCCATGAATGATTCTCTGATGGCCCGCCAGAGCAAGTTTTCTTGCTTCCTGCCGCACATTATTTTCCTTATCAGCCTTGTAGTGCACCTTTCTTTGATCAGCCAAGGGCCGGTGACGATCGATTGCCTGGACCTGGCCCTGAAATCCCGCGAGCTTATGGAGACCGGTCGGTTCCCGTTCCTCTTCGGCACCGGGTATCCCGCTTTGCTGATACTGGGCAGCCTGTTCCAGGCGGTCGGCCTGATCTTTGGACTGCAGGACCCGGTCTATGCTGTCAATTTGATCGCGGTAGTTTTTAGCTCGCTGGCGGTCGTCATGTTCTATATTCTGGTCGCTTACGCGACGGATACGCTGACGGCCCTGGCGGCGGCGTTCCTGCTGCTTTTTAATCCCATCTTCCTGGATGTCTCCACCTACGGCATCAACCATGCGCCTGCATTATTCTTTTTGCTGTCCGGCCTGTTCTGCCTGGTAAGGTCGCGGGATGGTGCTGACAGGCGTATGTTTTTTGTGAGCGGACTTTGCCTGGGGCTGATGGCGGCCACGCGGCTGCAGGATCTGGTGTTGACGTCGCCGGTCATCCTGGCGGTGGTGCTGAACGGCTGGAAGGAGGCTCCGCTCGTCGGTATCGGTAAACGTCTGCGGCTCTTGGGCGGGCTGGCGCTTGTAGTCGCAGCGGTAGCGGGGTTGTTCCATTTGCCATATTTATTAAATGGTTCCGGCGGATACCACGGTCAGCTTCTGGAGTTCATCCGTTCCGGTATGACCGAGAACTTCAAGGGGGCGCTGTCGCATTCGCTGAAGGCCAGCGTGCGATATTTCCTGCTGGCCTTTTCCTGGGTCGGGGCTGCCGGCTGGCTGGCGGGCGCGCTTATCCTGGCCCGGGTCAACCCGCGTTTATTCTGGGTCACGCTTTTATGGTGGGTAGCGCCGTTATTCTTTTACGGCAATCTGGTCACTACCGCGCCCCGGTTCTTTGCGGTGATGCTGCCGGGTTTTATCCTCCCTTTGAGCGTGCTTCTGGGCCGCATGGCCCGGCAACAGAGACTGGTCTGGAAGATCACCGCCGGAGTCGTCTTTGTAGTAGTTGCCTTTCAGCCTTTAGGGTCGGTGCAGGGGACGTTTCTCAGAAGGCATCAGGTGTCATTGATAGCCGAATTCTATAGCTGGATCGGAGAAGTGACCCCACCGGACGCCAGGGTGATCGGGCAGGATGATTCGATCTTTATCCAATATTACGCCAAAAGACCGGTGATCGGGCGGCCTTTGGGGGCCCGACGCTTTACGTCAGCCGAACTGCAGGCCTTCCGCCAGCAGTTGGACCAGGCGCTGGACAGCGGTGTGCCGGTCTATATAACGACAGTCGACTTGCATATATACGACTATTATCAGGACTTTGCCTCAATGATGCAGACGGTTTACTCACTTGAGCCAGTAGGTGAACGGCCCCTGGAGCTGTGGTACGAGACGCCTTTTAACCCTTTCCTGGGAAAAGCCGGGCTCCTGAGAGTGCAGAAGCGCAGTTTGTAACCCAACAGCCTGGCGTGCCGCAGGCGGTGTTTTCCATAGAAAGTCTGATTGAATTCCCCGACTAATTGATATATAGTAAGCCCAATTCTTAACGGGAGTGTTTTCCATGTCATCCAAAACGCAAATTACAGCCCAGGAGCTTTATGAAAGGCTGAAGAATATCAAGGTCGGGGGGCAAGTCTGCCAGTACTCGCTTAAGAAGTGCGAGGAATTCCTGCCGGTAATTAACGAGATCCTGCGCCTGAAGCAGGAGATGAACGCCGTCATCCTGGTGCATTCCTACGTGGGGCCGGAGATCGTCTACAGCGTGGCCGATTCAATAGGCGATTCCTACAAGCTCAGCCGCGAAGCGGTCCAGTCCACAGCCAAGATAATAATCTTTGTAGCGGTCCGTTTTATGGGCGAGACCGCCAAGATCCTGAACCCGGGCAAGACGGTGATCGTGCCGGCCCGCGAGCCGGGCTGCACTTTGGCCGACTCGATAACCGGCGCCCAGGTCCGCGAATTGCGCCGGCAGTATCCCGGGTACACTTTTATCTGCTACGTGAATACTTCCGTGGACGTCAAGGCCGAGTGCGACGTCTGTGTTACCTCCGCCAATGTCTACACGATCGTCGAGCGCTTGCCGGGCGACAAGATCTATTTCCTGCCCGACAAGTTCATGGGCCAGAACCTGGTCAACGAGATGAAGAAACGCGGAGTGAAGAAGGATATCAAGTTCTGGAACGGCACCTGCTACGTGCACGAGGAATACGGGGCCGAACAGATATTCAAGATCCGCACCGAGTATCCGGACGTCAAGATCGTCTCCCATCCGGAATGCAACGCCGAAGTGGTCAGGAATTCCGACTTTGTCGGCGGCACCGAGCAGATGCTCGATTATATGCGCAAGGCCGACGCCAAAAGGTTCCTGATGCTGACCGAATGCGGGCTGTCATCGCGCCTGCAGTCCGAGTTCCCCGACAAGGAGCTGGTGGGCAGCTGTACTCTGTGCAAATACATGAAGTCCAATACCCTGGAAGATATCCGTCAGGCCTTGCAGTCGCCCAAGCCCGGGCAGGTGGTCGAGATCGCCGAGCCGGTGCGCCTGCGGGCTCTGAAGTCGCTGGAGGCGATGTTCAAGTACGCCGAGCCCTGCGCTCCGCCGCAGGTCTGCGAGTAGAGGAATGTATGTCCGCCGAACAGAATTTTTCTGACAGCCAGAAGTTCCGGATCGAGGCGATCACGCTGAGAAGCGGGGTTCGTTTCGGTCCCGTCGAGGTGGCTTACGAGACCTACGGGACGCTTAATCCCGACAAGTCCAACGCGATCCTGATCTGTCACGCCTTCACGGGAGATGCCCACGCGGCGGCCCGTCACGCCGGCGATGGGCCGGGTTGGTGGGAAGGCATGATCGGTCCGGGCAAGGCGTTTGATACCGACAAATATTTCCTTATCTGTTCCAACGTGCTGGGCAGCTGCAAAGGGACTTCCGGTCCCATGTCAGTTAACCCGGCCACCGGCCAGCCGTTGGGGTTAAGCTTTCCCGTCGTCACAATTCAGGACATCATCGCCGTGGAGAAGCTCCTTTTGGAGCATCTGGGCATCCGCCGGCTTTTGAGCGTGGCGGGAGGCTCCATGGGCGGCATGCAGGCCGTGGCCTGGCCGGTGTATTTCCCGGAGCTGACGCATTCGTCCATCGTGATTGCAGCCAGCTACCGGCATACGGCCCAGCAGATCGCCTTCCACGAGGTCGGACGGCAGGCGGTCATGTCCGACCCCGACTGGCAGGGCGGCGACTATTACGGCAAGGCTGTGCCCAAACGCGGACTGGCAGTGGCGCGCATGATAGGGCACATAACCTACATGAGCGAAGCCTCCATGGAGAGCAAGTTCGGGCGCAAGCTCGTCGGCAAGGAAGAGCTGGGGTACACTTTTGCCAAGGACTTTGAGGTGGAAGGTTACCTGGAATACCGCGGCCAGAGTTTCGTCGACCGTTTCGATGCCAACAGTTATCTGTATCTTACCAAGGCCATGGATTATTTCGACCTGACCGAGGGCAAGAAGAAACTTTCCGAGGTCTTCCGGGACGTCAAGTCGGACTTCCTGGTCATCAGTTTTACGTCGGACTGGCTGTATCCTTCCAGCCAGTCGCAGGATATGGTGCGGGCGCTCAAGGCCAACGATATCGATGTTTCCTACGTCGAGCTTAAGTCCGACTACGGCCACGACGCGTTCCTGGTGGAGTTTGAAGACCAGTCTAGGGTGATCAGGAATTATCTGACCCGGGTGGAGAAGGAAAGGGTGTTAAAGACACAGGCGTGAACTTATGATCCGACTGGATTACACCATTATCGCTGATATTATCGAGCCTGGTTCCCGGGTCCTGGACCTGGGCTGCGGCAGCGGCGAGCTATTGGCCCTCATCAAAGAGAAGAAGAACTGCCGCGGCACCGGCATTGAGATAAACGACCAGGAGGTCATCCGGGCCATGGAGCAGGGTGTGTCGGTAGCGCACGGAGACATCGACCGCGACCTGGACGTCTACGCAGACCGGCGTTTTGATTACGTGATCCTGAACGAAAGTTTGCAGCAGGTCCTTAACATCGACAAGGTGCTGGATGAGGCCTTGCGTATCGGCAGCCGCGTTATCGTCGGTATTCCCAACTTCTGTCACTGGTCAAGCCGGTTGCAGATATTCTTCCGGGGGCAGGTGCCGGTCACCAAGAATTTACCTTTCAAGTGGTACAACACTCCGAACCTGCGCTTTCTCAGCCTTAAGGACTTCCGTGACTTCTGCGCTGCCAAGCAGGTTAAGGTGGAGAAGGCCCGTTATTTGGCCGGCGGCAAGGAAGTAACGTTCTGCCCGAACCTTTTTGCCGACTCCGGAATATTCGT
>JAAXVU010000154.1 GCA_013335325.1 Candidatus Omnitrophota bacterium
GCTTGCGCACCTGGTCCGCCTCCGGAAAATAGGCCACGTCAGCCTTATCCTGCGGGATCAGGATCGCCGGCCGGCCGGCGTAGAAATAGAACGCCTGCGGGTCGTTGGAATAAACCGGTACCTCTTCAGCCAGAGTCCGCACAGTTTTGACCAGCGAGGTCTCGGTCCAGGCCCGGGAAGAATAGCCGTAGCCGCGCTGGTAAAGCGACTTGGCCAGCTGTACGGTCCGCAAAAACATCACACCGAGAAAGAGCAAAAGCAGAAGGACGCGCAGGTTGATGATCTTGCGGCTGATGCCCTCGAAATATTTCCTGCGTAACAGCGCCGGTACCAGCACAATCAAGGCGGCTGGCAGGGGCAAAAGGATGCGCCGGTCCAGCGGGATACCTCCGTCGGATACCAGCAGTGCAGTGAGCAAGGACCCGACCAGGTAGACCGCCAGAAAAGAACCGATCACCGTAACGGCGGTCCTGAGACGCGACTGGCCCTCTTCCCCCTTAAGGTCGCGGACCAGGTCCAGCACCGAAGCTGTCAGCGCCCACAGAAATAACCCCAGGGCCACCCAGCGCACGGTCGCCGGCAGACTGGCCGGCAGAAGAAATACGGAAATTGTATCGATCCCCCGCCAGAAACCGGTTACGGCCGCCGGGAAGAATCCGAAATGAAGATCGGTAGCCCTGCCGGAAAGCGTCACGTTGCGCCAGGCCCACAGAAGTGGCAGCGCCAAAGCCGACGCGAGGAATCCGGCCAGCTCCAGGATCCGGCCCCGGGAATTCCGGCGGGAAACTGTGCCGAGGGCCAGCACACCGGCCACCACTACCGCCAGCCCGCCGTGACGGGTCAACATGGACAACCCCGCCAGCAAGGCAGAAAGCATAAGCCAGCGCCGGTTACCTTTCTCGACGTATATCATCAATGTCCCAAGCGCCAGCAGGGTCAGGGCCAGAAATAACGGCTCCGAAAGCGCGATCGCGTGGATCTCCACCATCTGTACGAATATGAGCGCCAGCCATCCCGCCAGCAGGGCCGACCGTCGGCGGCCGGTAATGTAAAAAGCCAGGATAGAGATCAGAAATACGTTGAGCCCGAACAGGAAGGAATTCACCAGCCGCGCCCAGCCGAAAGTGTCGAGGCCAAGGTAGCTGCCCAGCGCGAGCACGGCGGGATACAGCGGCGGGTAATGCAAGAGCGGTTCCAGTTCGCCCCGCCGGGAAAAGCCCAGAAAGCCCTCGCCGAAGGAAGCGTAACGCGCGGCCTGGAAATAGACGACCGAATCCGTCGTCATACCGATCCCGCGCGGCGCAGTAACCACCATCACCAGAATGAAGGCTGCCGCGGACAGCCAGATCGACACCAACGTCGCCCGCAAAGTTTCACGATATTCTTTTTTCATAGACCACCGCCGTAAATAGTTTGATTAAAGTCTGGTTAAGAACGGAAATATTATACTGCGCTTCAATAATTCCGCGAGCGCCAACTGCGACCTTTTCGACCAGCGCAGGCGCAGACCATATCTGTTTCAGCTTGCCGGCGATAGCTCCGGCGTTACGTTCTTCCACCAGGAAACCGGTCTCCCCTTCCCGGACCAGTTCGCGGATGCCGCCCGTCGGAGTGGAGACCACCGGTATGCATCCGGCCATGGCCTCCATCAGCACGACCGGTATCCCTTCCTCGTCGCCGTTGCCGGCCCGGATGCTCGGCGCCAGAAAGATGTCCGCGTCCTGCAGGTAACGGCGGACCGAACCGGAGTCCTGCCACCCGACAAAACGGACGCCCCTCCCGACCCCCAGGGCCCTGGCCTGCGCTTCCAGTTCCGCCCGCAGCGGTCCGTCGCCAACCACGGTGTATTCACACTCAAAACCTTCCCTGTTAAGCTGGCCGACCGCCTCGATGCCGTAACGGATGCCCTTCTTCTCCACCAGCCGGGCGACCGACAGTATCTTGAGCGGCGCGCTGCCGAAACGTTTGCGCGTGTTTAAACGAAACCGGTCCAGATCCACGCCCATGCGGTGCACCAGGGCCTTCTCCGGCGGACAACCCAGCTCGAGCAGCTTGCCCCGGGCGTGCTGGGTGACCGGAAGGAAAAGGTCGCCGCGTGCAAACAGCTTCCGGTAAATATCGCGCCCCTCGCGTTCGACGTAGGCGGAAATGTCGGCGGCGTGAAACACCACCACCAGCTTGCCCTTAAGCGCACCCAGCTCTTTCATCCGCAAACCCGTCAATCCGTTCTGTCCGAAATGGCAGAAGACCACCTCGCAATCCCGCGCCTCCAGGAACTTCAGGGCCTTGAAGAAAAGGTTAAGCGACCAGGCTTCCCGCCCGAAGCGGAACACATTTAACGAATGCAGGACGGTCAGCGGGGCCCGGCTTAACGCCACCGGCAAAAGCGCCAGAAACTTGCCAACGCGCGCCAGCCGGGAGCGCGGCTTGTCGTTATGGAACCGCACGTGATTAAGCAGCCCGGAGCGTATCACGTCCTCGTGCACCACGGCGTCGTCGGAACGGTCGCCGGCATAAATACAGACAGAATGCCGCTGGTCCAGCAGCCCGGTCATCTGGTTCAGGATAAAAGTCTCCGAGAGCGAGGGAAAAGATCCCACGATAAAACAAATACGCATAAGTTGTACCTGCAGTCTATTTCAAGTTGTACAGATATAAAGAAGCTCCCTGGCTCCGCTTATGGTCCAGCCTGACGCCGAACGTATCGAAACAATCCAGGAAGGCCTTCTCCCTATTAGATACGACCTGTGACAATAATATCCACGCGCGGCCGCCGCGAGGCATTCGAAACACATAACCTTTCGAATCCACCACCCGGTCCCAGGCATACACGCTGGCTATATGACGAGAGGCGTAATTTACAATACAGAACAATTGTCCAGGTCTGTCCACCGACGAAGGATGCTCGAAAAGCACGGCCTTGGGCTGCAGAGCCTCCAGTCCGAAGACGACCCGGTAGAAATCAAACGACCAACACGTCTCGTTACCTAAATATATCCCGTCGCCGGGCTGGTAATGTTCGCTGATATAGGCCATGAGAGAACGCACATCGGTCTCGGCCACCGGAACTAGATACTTGCGTCCGGCCTCCGCCACGGGTTGGGCCAAAAGGATGCATAATACAAGTAGACCCGCCAACCGCCGGATCCCGCCGGCTTCCAGCAGCCAGCCGACGCCCTGGGCAATGAAGACCAGAAGCGCCGGCAGCAGGAATAGAATGAAGCGGCCCTGCCAGGGATATTTGCCGGCCATCGACAGGCCGATGGTAAGGACCAACGGGGCTACCAGAAGCAAGGTCGTAGTCTTGTCCCGTCGCCAGAAAGACCAACCGCCGGCCGCAAAAAGCAAAGCTGCCAGCCAGGGCCAAGTCAACCCCACCGGGCTGCGGAAGATATCCAGGATCTTGCCCAGCCAGACACCCCACCCGACTTGCGATGGCAAATACAGATAGTATGGAATGTAATACCTGCTCACATCCGAAACATAATTCACCTGATAATAATTCACCCACATACCGGCAAAGAAGGCCAGCCAGACACCGCCGATCCAAAGATACTTCTTGAACAGGGCCCGCTCCCCGCTTTGCCAGTAAACCGCCAGCTGTACCACCGATACGCCGGCCAAAGTCAGGATGGTCGGCAGTGAAATAAACATGCCGGCAAGGCCCGCCAGTTCCAGAAGCATGACGTCCCGGCGCTGCAACGCACCGCGCACCGCCCTCAGATGCAGCACATAAATGACCAGCACGACCAACATGTCCGACGAGTACTGTTTAAGTTCGGAAGCATAATAGATCGGCATGTCGGAAAAGACCATAAACGCCAGGCCCGTCAGCAAGACGCTGCGGCTGACCGTGTCCGACAACAGTTTGCGGAAGGCAAAGACCACCATCACCCCGCACCAGCAAGGGAAAGCCCGGAACACCAGTTCGCTTATGCTCCAGAGCGTAACCATAATATTACCGATCAGGACAAATCCCGGAGCCGGGGACGGTAAGGAAACGGACAAGTCCCTGTTAAGCAGGATATCCACAAAAGACCGGCTGGCCATGTTGCAGGCTACCCAGGCCTCGTCGCCCCAGAAGGAAAACCCCTGCCAGTAACGATTGACGCGCAGGTAGACCCCGATGCAAAGCAGGGCCGCTACCGCCAGCCTGAACCATTTGTCCTGTCTTGAAGCCATTCCAACTTACTCCCCTTAAAAATTATTCCCTGTTCGGTGCTAAGTGACGATGTGGCCTGCCGGAAGATCTCCCCGGCAACCGGCCAGCCAAATGCCGGTCGACAACATCCGCCACAGCTTGCCCGGGTCTCGGCGGGCCAGCCTGGTGTAATCCCCGTCGTCCGGCAAGCGGAACCCGTGCTCAGCCAGCACCCGCAGGTATTTCTCTAACGCTGGCTGGCGCGGCTGGAAATACGTCTCAAAAGCAAACGGGAACCCCATCTTCTTGCGGCGCCACAGAACCGACGACGGCAAATACGACTCCATTGCCCGACGCAGCACAAACTTGGTCCAGCCCGAACGGAAAAGGTACGGTACCGGCAGCCGCAGCCCCAGCTCCACCAATCGGTAATCCAATAAAGGAAAGCGATGCTCCAGCGGTATGTTCATGGTGTAGTGGTCGGTACTGCGCAGATAATACGGCAAGAGACCAACGCGGCAGTGGAACAGCCGGCGCTGGAAGAACCCGGCAGCGGCGTAGTCGTTAAGGTGCACGAGCGCCCTGGAAGAAGGCGCTTCCGGACCGACCACTCGTTTGATGCCTACCCAGCCGGCGAGAGCCCGAGCATAGTTCATCAGAGTGCGGCGGGTTTCGCGGACTGT
>JAAXVU010000155.1 GCA_013335325.1 Candidatus Omnitrophota bacterium
CGGCAAGGTCCGGTGGCCGACCTCAAAAAACTTATCGACCTAACCGACCTGTCGGACATCGATCCGGCCAGTTAATCGTTAGACGTTTGACGCCGGACGTCTTTCGTCTCCCGTCTTACGTCCCACCATAAGCATCAAGCATCCGCCGAGACAGGTCATAAGGTCATACGTCATCGGTCAAATGTCATTGGACGGCTACTCGAATTTCTATGACCTATTACTTTATGACTTATGACCTTACGAATTGTTATCTTTGCGCCCCGCCTCGCACCAACCAACTCATGCAGGCGATGCTTCCTCGTCCTGTCGGCCTCGTCAGCATGAGATCGTGTACGGCCGAAGGATCCCGGCCCAATGTGTTATTGCTCCCGATGAGAGCCTTAGCGGCCGAAGATCAGCCGGCGGTCTTTATCCGCCAAGGCCGCGCTCAGCGTCGCCACAAAGTCCTTGAGCCCCTCCCTCGCCGCTGGCACCAACTCCTCGGTCGCCGGCGTATCGATACGCACCATAAGACCGGCCTTCTTGGCGCCTACCAAAGAAAAGAAGAACTCCTTTATCTTCTGCTCGGCCCAGTCCACCCGCCGGCCGTTGATGGTGATCCAATATGTCACGAGGAACTGCGAGTCGGGTTTGGACATCATTACCGTCGGTGCCACCAGAGACCCTGCCGCGTCCGCCGCTCCAGCCGGGGCGCCTTGCGCCACTACTTTCAGCCCGATATCCTCCATCTCCTTGATGGTGAATCCGGCGCCGGTCAGGCACACCTTGGGGTTGTGGAAGTTGCCGGCATCGAGCAAGTAGAGATACAGTATCTGTCCGTTGGGATGCCGGTATTCGCGCAGGAAAAGCGAGTTGATGAAATTGTACCCGGCGTCCATAAGCTGGACGTCGGTCTTTATATCCTTGCCCGACCAGCTCCCCACCTGCATGGGCACCGTAATATCCTTAAGCACATCCAGGCTCTGGTACTTCGGCTTCGGCAGGACGAACGCCACCAGCGCGGCAATGGCCACAAACAGCAACAGCCGCACAGCTTTGGCGTCGAGAAGTTTATTTTGGGCCACAAATACCTCCGTTGTGCTTAGGTGTCTAGCGCGTTAACGATATCACTACGGCCACTCGAATTTCTATGACCTATGACTTTATGACTTATGACCCGTCGCCTTTCAAGCTCTCAGGTCTTCAACGTCTACAAGGTCGGCACCGGGGACAGACCTCAAAGACCTTATCGACCTAACCGACCTGTCGGACATCGATCCGGCCAGTAAGTCGCTATACGTCAGACGTTGGACGCAGGACGTCTTACGTCAACTGCCCTCTAATCATCCACCCCTTCGTCACCGCTCAGGAGCTTCCCCAGCCACAGCATGCCCATGATCAGCACCAAGAACACCACCATGCCGCTTATGCCATGGAACGGCCCCTCGCCGGCTTCCTTGCCGAAATAATAAGTCACCAGACAAAGCGAAATGACCCGGATGAAATTGCCGAGCAAGGCCAGCGGGATCACCGCCGCCAACAGGATCAGCTTGGGTATCCGCTCCATCTTGATCAGATACACATACACCAGCGCCAGCGCGAAGATCGACACCAGCGAGCGGAACCCCGAGCAGGGCGCACCCACGTAAACCTGCGCGTGACCGATGGTCAGCATGAGCCCCTCGCGCTGAACCGTATAGAACAGACTGAGGAACCCCGCCACCGCAGAGGTGACACCCTTGCGCATAGGCATGGTAACAGCGTCGAGAATACCCAAGGGCGGCGGCACCAGAAGCAGCAGGTACAATATCGGGAACGACAGTATCCTGGCCACCTGGGTATTGTAACGATAGAGGATCATGCCGAAGAGGACCGGGAACACGGACAAAGTCGAGACCATGGTGTACCCCAGCCGCCAGCCGAAGACAAACAAGAAAAGCCCCAGGACCAAAAGCGCCTGCCCCCACCGTACGACCTGGGCCGAAGCTACCCCGGAAGCCAGTGCCACGCTGATCTGCTTGCGCTTGCGCCAGGCCAAAAACAGCGAGACCGGAAGAATAAGGTAGGCGTGGGTATAGTCGATATTCTCCCATTTCTGGGAATACAGCTCTTTCAATAGCGGAAAATACAACGCGACAAGCACGGTCCAAATAATATGGTCAGCGGTGAGGGTAAAACGTTTTTCCGACGACATAGGATAACTCCGCGGCCCTTATGGCCAGTTATTAAGGATTGATCCGTTGCGCCAAAAAGCAGGACTAAAAACTTCGCGGCTAGCATACCATTTGACGGCGCACACTTCAAGCACTGCGTAAGAGAACGGCCGCCTGCGTGATACGGGTTTGACGTGTGACGTTTGACGCAGGACGTCTTACGTCTACCGTCTTACGTCCAACCATAAGCATCGGATCTGCAAGCGGTAACGCAGCTCAGGACCACTCCCGGGGCCAGCTCCCCGCCCAAATTCCGCCGCGCGGCGGAATTTGACTTGCCCTGTCAAAAAATTCTTATTTCACCTGAAAGCATTTCCGGCCTCGGCCGACTTATCCCCGCTAAAACCAGACAACCCACAATAGAAGGATCGCGTCCTATGCCTATCGAAAAAGTACAGAAACGCAGCGGCGATATAGTCGATTTCCAGCCGGAACGCATCGCCAGTGCCCTGCGCAAGGCCGCCGAAGCCACCCGGCAGGCCAGTCCGGCCCTCAACCTGGACCTGGAATTCATCCCCGGGCTGACCGAACACATCATCACCGAGCTGGAAGAACGCTACCGCGGACTGGAACGCATCCCCAACATTGAAGATATCCAGGACATCGTGGAGCAAAAACTGGCAGAGGCAGGCCAATTCGAAGTCGCCCGACACTACATCCTGTACCGGGCCCAGCACGCCCAGTTGCGCGCCCAGGCCCGCATCGAAGAGCTCAGGAAGATCGACCACAACCTGCTCAAAGTCCGCAAAAACGACGGCACCAGCCAGGTCTTCCGGGCCGACAAGGTCCGCCGCAGCTTCGCCCTGGCCGCCAAAGGCTACGAACAGGAATGCCCCTTCGAACAGCTTTACGAGAGGCTCAAGCTGACGATAAACGACAACATCCCCTCCGCCCAGATCGCCCGCAACATGCGCAAGGTGGCGCTCGACCTGGTCTCGGTGCGCAACACCGCCTGGCAGCACATCGCCGGCCGGCTCTACACCATGGACCTTTACAAGCAGGCCTGCCGTAACCGCGGCATGACGCACGCCGAGATCTACTCGGCAGAACGTTTCCGCGAGCTTTTCGACGGATATATCAAGGAAGGCCGCTACTACCGCGACTTCTACCGCTACTACTCGCCCGCCGACATCCTGAAGGCCGGGGCCGCGCTTGACCGCGAGCGCGACTTTTCCTACCTGTACTCTACCGTGCTGGCCTTTGACCGGCGCTATCTGCTTAACCCCAACAAGCACGTCCGCGAACTGCCCCAGGAGATGTACCTGGCGGTGGCACTCTTTCTCGCCATCCCGGAGGCCGACGACAAACGCCTGGAGGTGGCGCTTAAGATCTACGAATTGACTTCCTCGCAGAAGCTTTCGCTGCCCACCCCGACGCTCCTTAACGCCCGTACCAATTTCCACCAGCTTTCCAGCTGTTTCAAACTGAACGTCAGCGACGACCTGCGCACCATCTACCATGCCCTGGAGAACATGGCACAGATCTCCAAGTTCGGCGGCGGGGTCGGCGTCTACCTGGGGCACGTCCGCTCGCGCGGCTCCTGCATCCGCGGCATCAAAGGCGCCTCCGGAGGAGTTATCCCCTGGGTCAGGCTGATCAACAATACCGCCAGCGCGGTCAACCAGCTGGGTTCCCGGCTGGGAGCCATCTCGCCCACGCTGGATGTCTGGCACCGCGACATCCTGGACTTTCTCAACCTGCAGACCGAGACCGGCGACATCCGTTCCAAGGCCTTTGACATCTTCCCGGCGGTGTCGGTGCCGGACCTGTTCATGCGCCGCGCCGAGGCCGGCGAGGACTGGACGCTCTTCGACCCGCACGAGGTGCTGACGAAAAAAGGCCGGAGGATGGAAGACCTCTTCGACGTAGAATTCGAACGCTTCTACACGGAATGTGAAAAAGACCCGGCGCTGGAGTTCCGCACATCCATAAACGCCCGGGAGCTCATGAAACGTTTGCTCAAGACCGCGGTCGAGACCGGCATGCCCTACGTCTTCTTCCGCGACACCGTCAACCGCCTCAACCCCAACCGACACGCCGGAAACATCTATTCGACCCAGCTGTGCACCGAGATCTGCCAGAACACCTCGGACTCGGCCTTTATAAAAGAATCGGCCGCCGACGGCGAAGTGCGCCTGTCCTACAAGCCCGGCGACACGGTGGTCTGCAACCTGGCGTCTATAAACGTAGCCCGGGTGAACACGCCGGAGGATATTCGCGAGGTCATCCCCGTGGCCCTCCGGGTGCTGGACAATGTCATCACGCTTAATTTCTACCCGATCAAGGAGTCGGAACTGACCGCGCGCAAATACCGCAGCGTCGGGCTCGGCTTCATGGGGCTGGCCGAATACCTGGCCTGCTCAAAGTTAAACTACGACTCGGCCGAGGCCCGGCATCAGGTCGATGGACTCTTCGAACAGTACGCCTTCGCCACTCTGGAGGCTTCCTGCGAGCTGGCCCGGGAACGCGGGGCCTACGAACTTTGCCCGGGGAGCGACTGGATGCGCGGCGTCCTGTTCGGGCGCGACGCCGACTGGTACGCCAAGCACAGCCGGCTGGGCCCAAAATGGCTCAAGCTCATCCAGGACATAAAGCGCCACGGCGTGCGTTTCGCCTACCATCTGGCGCC
>JAAXVU010000156.1 GCA_013335325.1 Candidatus Omnitrophota bacterium
TGGAGGTGGTGGATATGAAGCCCTGGTTTGAAAAGGATGGCCATCCGCTGGATTATTATTTCCGCACCGACCCGCATTGGAACCAGGCCGGCCACGAGCTGGCGGCGAGGGCGCTTTTCGAATATTTCAAACAGTCGAGGAAGCCATGACCGACCGTGTTCGTGTGGACTGGCTGGACCGCGTGGGGACCGGGGCTATAGCCTTGCTCGTTCTGGGTTATATTATTTTCTCCAGCGTGTTCGCCGAGGTTTGTCTTTCCCTGCCTTTCTTAAGCTTTCCTATATTTGTCGGAGAGATATGGCTGGCGTGCTGTATGGCTCTTTTGATCCTTAAGATTATCCGGGGAGATTGGCGTCCCGGTCGGGAAGGCTGGTGGCTGGGCGCATATATCATATTCGTGCTGGCCAAGGCTTTCTTCGGTTATGGACAATGGGGGGCAATGGCGTTGCGTGATGCCGCCTTGTTTTATTATCCGGCTTTTGCTCTGTTTGCTTATTGTTTCTGGTCGCCAGGAGCTTGGGGTAGATGGGGACGCCGGCTCGCCTTTGCTGTCGTATTGATAATGGTGGTCTTTTATCGTTATCATTTCTTTTGGCCGTTTTCATTGATAAGCTTGGGATTGATCCTGGCCCATCGGGAAGAAGACGGACCGGTCCGGTTCTTGTTTATAGTCGCGATCTTGTTGCTGGCGCCGTATGATGCGTTGTTTGGTGGGGTGCGGACCGTGGTGGTGGCGGCGGTCGTGTCGACACTTTTTGTTTTAGGAGCTCTTTTTGCTGCTTTTCATATTCACCGGCGGCTGGCCTTTGTCTGGATCGCGCTGGGCCTTATAACGGTACTGGTTTGTGTTTCGAAGATGACAGAGTCGGGTTTCTGGAGGCGTGTCGACCCGGGTAGAATACTTTCCGGTTTGCGTGCGCCGGCGACCGTATCACACTGGGACTTACCGCCGGTCAAACTTTATAATCCGGATGGAAAACCGCCCCGTAAAAGTCCGAGACCGGAAGGGCGCGCGCCTACCGTTACAGCCAAGCCGTCATTAGTGGCGCCAGACAAGGCAGTGCGTCCGATCGAGCACGCTTCTTCCGTCACAGTCATGCCTTCTGTAGCCGTACCAGGCACGTCGTCTAGTGCGCAGAAGTCTAAGCAAACAGTTGAGCCGGCTGCGTCTGTTTCCGGTCACTGCGAGTCGTCCAGGCGGCCGATCAATGTCGATATGGATAATGCCAGGTTCCGCCTTTACATATGGCGTGATATGTGGATAGAGTATTGGCGGGAAAAGCCGCTTTTTGGATTTCATTTCGGTTATCCGATCCGTTCGGCGTCGATGAAAGAGTACGGTTTTGCCACTTCACAGGATGAAGACGGTTGGATGGGGGCGCATAATTCCTTCCTGCATATAATGTACCGGGGCGGAGTGGTGGGGTTCGCGGTTGTAGTGCTGGTGCTGGTTTACTGGGCCGGACTGGTCCGAGATATGGTCAAACGGCAAAGTTTTGAAGGCATTATGCTTTGCGCCGTACTGCTCAACTGGATGATATCGGCCAACTTTTTTCTTATCTTCGAGTTGCCTTATACTGCCATACCATTCTGGTCCCTGATGGGGATCACGGCCAAATACAGGTCATTCTTAAGGAAAAGTTTAAGAGAAAAGTAGCCCGCCTTCCCGCACGGCAGGGCAACGGCTGTTTTTCTTTTAGCCGCCCCATACATGCATAGCAACGACCCAGTGATAGGTCTTGATTAAGCGCGGCAGTACTATGGCCAGCAGGGCTATCCAGACCGGCCATTTTAGCCAGTGTTCACGAACCTGCCGGAGCAACGCCATCGACAATATCAGCATTCCCATTATACCGACGGGCGTCAGGGTGATGAAGTAGCGTGAGGAGACCTGCGCGGACCCCATGGCCTGGGGGTTGGAATTGATCTTCATATAGGTCAGCAGCAGGATGTATCCCGCCAGGGTGAGGCCTGTCCAGAGGGCGAATAGCCAGACCCGTCTTTCTACGGGCTTACGCAGGAAACGCTCCAGACATAAGATGACGACGGGAAAGACCAGCAGGGCTACCAGCCGGCCGGAGGTGATGTTGGCCAATATCAGCGGTATCGGCCCTTCGTGGGGCGCGAACCAAGAACGGTGGTGTATGGCCAGCGAGTAATAGCTGAAGCCTATCGTAAGCGGCAATATGCAACAGAAGATGATGTCCCGCACGCGTCGCATGCCGCCTAGCCACAGGACGAGCGAGGCCGCGGCCACCTGGATGACGCTAAGCGCGGAGGTGAGGGCCAAAAAGAGATGGCAGGCGCATATCATCCCGGTGCGTCCCGTTTCGGTCCGGTCTTTTAGAAAACGATGCAGCGCCAGACCCTGCCAGACAGTCCCCATAACGACCATGGCGTAAGGCCTAGCCTCGGCCCAATAGCCCCATACCATGTGCGAAGTTATAAATAGAACGACGGCTAAAGCTCCGCCGGCCCAGCCTTCCAGCGCCAGGAAATACCATGTCAGCAGCGCCAGTGCCACAGACATAAATATGATAGGATCAATGCGCAGGATCAGGCGGCCCGGCTGGTCATCTTGTTGCCACAGGTCTACGCCTTGGTAGTGGAATGCCTGGCAGAGGACTTTTTGGATGGAATAAAAGAGCGGGGAATTGTTGCCCTCGGGTATCCGGCCTGACCAGATCTGTTGCCAGGACAGCGGTTCAATGCTGGAGGTCTGGGAATATATCTCGTCGAGCCACAGCCTCTTGTGCATGGCGATAGAAGAACCGACCCACAGTCCTGCTACCAGCACTGTTATGGCTAGTATGGGCTTTATAATTTTGTCGGAAAGCATGCGGGCCTTTCTGTAGATTGGAGACTCACCGGAATGGTTTTAAAGTTTCTTGATCAAAGCCGTCAGGCGCTGTAACGGGTTACGTTTCGGGTATTCCTTGAAGTCGGCCTGGTAGCCGGGCTCGGTCTTCAGGGAATATATTTTCCAGGTCGAGCTGGAATAGACAGTGGCCGCTGGAGAGATCCCGCGTAGCCCCGCCGGCCAGCACTCGTCGTTTATCAGAAGATAGCCGGTTGCGGATACTGCCAGCCGGTCAGGTGTCAGCGATCCATTAATAAGATAGGTCACTGGTGCGCCGGAAAAGATCTGGATCGAAGTAGCTGTTTCCGAATAAGGGGCCGGATAGAAGAAAGCTGCTGTCGGGTTGGCGGCATGCAGCTGTCGTACAGCTTCAACGAGCTTGTGCTTATCAGCCATCTTTTCAATTTGAGGCAGTATAAAAAAGAGAGCGGTGAGGAAGGCCAGCGCTGTCAGCAGGGCTCTTTTGACGTAGCGTAAAGTGGTCCACCGGTCACCGGCCTGGAAGATGCCGGTAGCGGAGGCGATGAAGAACACTGCCAGCGGCGGCAGTATATAGGTAGGGAATCCCCATGGCAACAGGATAAGGATGTAGAAGCCGGTGAGCCAGGCAAAAAGAGTTTGTCCGTTCTCCTGGAATTGACGGTCGCGTAATCTACTTACGATTTGCACAATGAGCATAAACAGAGCCAGCAGGGCCGCAGCTTTTATATAGAACGGCGAGGTGTGGAACCTTTGGATGATAGTCGCCAGGCCCAGGCTATCTGCGTATCGGGCAGTATAGTTTCGCAGGAGATGTTTTATGCCTATGTAATACAAAATAGAGAAGACAGTACTGGCGGCCCATATGATCAGCGACAGTCTTGGGCGCCGACGGAAGAATACGGCATCGCAGAAGGCGTAGGCGGCAAAGGCCAGGAAGAATACGATCCCGGTCTCCTTGGACATAATAGCGAGCAAAGTAAACAGAAGTACCCAGGCCAGGTTGCCAGGTGCGTTCTTTTCATAGGTCCGCAGAAAGAAGTAGATGGCCGGCGCGCCGAAGAAGTAGAGAAATTTCTCCTGGATGGAAACGTACATGAAAGCGTTCCAGAAAGGCGCGAAGATAAAGAACGCCAAAGGGTAGACCCATATCCAGAAAGGGGAGCGGCGTCCTCCGTTAAAGACTTTATCTAGTATCAGACCCCAGACAGGCAGCAGTAACAATCCGGCTAGCGTGGTAAGAAAATAGATGACTACGGGATGCTTGGCCCCGGCCTGATAGGCGCATAGTATCCAAACTTTATATAGAGGCTGGAAGCGTCCGATATCTGTATCCCCCTTAATGGCGGACCACAGGGCGGAAAGGGATGGATGTATCCAGAAGTTATGGGCGACCCGCAGGTTGGTATGGTCGTCCATGAATCCCCAACCTGGGCCCATGGTAAGAATGGCTCCCAGAATTAGGCTGCAAAAGGTCAGGTAGACTGCTAGGGAGGCAGTCAGGGCAGGCGATAAACCAAGAGTTCTTTTTAATGGCATAAATTGTTGCCAGATTGATGGATGGGTTGTATTCTAAGCCGTAAAATAGCACTGTCAAATCGAAAATTACCGCAAATATGGATATTTCAATTGTACTGCCTAAGCTGAACAGCCGGAATTTAGCGCTGGAAAGTCTCAGGATGTTACAACACTACATGTCGTCCACCGGCCTGTCTTATGAGATCATACTGGTTGACGACGGAAGCCGTCCCGAAGAGCGCATAAGTGCTGCGGAGGCTGGTTCCGCTGTCCGGGTTATCCAGCTCGATACCAACATGGGAAAGGGTTATGCTGTCCGGCAAGGAATGCTAAAGGCCGAGGGTGACTGCTGTATATTTACAGACATTG
>JAAXVU010000228.1 GCA_013335325.1 Candidatus Omnitrophota bacterium
AGCCGACAGCTGGTCGCCGGTCGGGGCATCAAAGACATCCCTCGCCGCCTTCTGGTCGTTATACTTGTAGGCCAGGTTCATGTCGACGCCCGGCCTGTCCAGATCCATCCGCAGCTTGCCGTAGCGCGATAAGTACAATGAACGGTTCACCACGCCTCCCGGGGCATCCCATTCGCGCACATCTCCGTAGCTGTAGCCGAAAGAGCCGGTGAGCCGGGCCTGGTCTCCCACGGGGACTGCCAGCTTACCGAAGGACTTATCTTCCCGCACCGGCGACTTGAAATGCACTCCGTCCGTCGTAAAATAGCTGTCCGTGAACAAATAGCCTACATTGCCGACCTTGCCCGCCAGGTCCAGAGAGTCCTTGCGGGAAGCGAACTCGCCGAACGAATTGGTCACGCTGCCCTTCGGCACGACACTGTCACCGACCTCACGCGTCACCACGTTCACCACGCCGCCCAGGCTGGATCCCCAGGCGCTCGAAGAGGCGCCCTTGATGAGCTCCACCCTTTCAATATTGTCGACAGGAATGCGGTTGGGATTGGCTTGGCCGGAAAGCTGGGTGTTGAACGGAATGTCGTCGACCATGATCAAGACGTCCCGGGAATTGGAGCCGTGGATCGACACCGCCGAAGGCCGGCCCAACTGGCTGCCGACTCCCGCGCTGACACCCGGAACATAGCCCAGCACTTCGTCGAGATTATGCACGGGCAGCGAATGCAGCTTCTGGGCGGAATAGATCGTGACGTTCTCGGCCACCCTGCCTACCAGCATTTCGCTGCGCAGGGCCGTGACCGTGATCGGCTCCAGCCGGATAGCGGCGGGCGGATATAAAGCGGCATCGTCAGCGGCCCAAGCCGTTGAAGCCAGACAAAAAAGCATGAAGATCGCGCAGAGGAGAGCGGGGCCTGACTGGGCATGCCTGGAAGTGATAAGCATCATGGGCGAAATTGTAACAAAAGCGCGACCTGAAAGCAAAACAAGATTTGTCCGCAAATATAAGCCAAATCGAGGTTTGCAAGCCAACGCCCTGAACCTCGGCAGCTCCCGGAGCTGCCGAGGTTCAGGGCGCTAGCGGATCTTAGGCACGGCCTTAAAGAAATCGTCAATGGCATCGTCCCAGCTGAAACGTTCCTTGACCCGCTTGCGCGAGGCCTGACGCACCGAAACTATCCAGCGCGGGTTTCGCAACATGCGTTCCCGCACCCGGACCACCGCCTCCACCCAAGCATCCCGCCGACCGGCCGGCAGGACATAACCGGTCTCGTCCGGCGCGATTATCTCCTGCGGTCCGCCAACGTTGGTCACCAATGCTGGCAGTCCGCAGGACTGGGCTTCCAGCACGGCCATACCAAACGTGTCCATCGTACTCGGGAATACGAACAGATCGGCCAGCGAGTAGACCACCGGAAGGTCCTGGCGGGCCACGCGCCCGGTCAGCTTGACCCTGTCGTCATCCCCAAAAGTCCGGCGTAGAGCAGCCAATTCCGGCCCCTCGCCGCAAATTATCAGGTTGACTGTGACGCCGCGGCGGCGCAGCTCGCG
>JAAXVU010000157.1 GCA_013335325.1 Candidatus Omnitrophota bacterium
TTTCGGCAGCAGGCATTCCGCCGCGTCGGAGATATTGAAGATCTTGGGCTTCCAGTCGAGTATGTCGTAGATGCGCCGGGAAGAAGCCAGCGCCTGCTGGATAATGCCGTAAACCTGTGTCAATTTCTTGATGGGACGGAAAATACTGATCAGCGACGCCAGATACACACCGAATACGCCGAAGGACATCTGTCCTGACATTACGCGCTTACCACCCAGCCAAAGCACCAGCACGAAGGCCACCGCCTGCAGGACCTCCGACATCGGCGACAATATTAGCGCTCGCCGGGTGGCCTTGATGAAGGCCTTGTAATATCGATTGTTGGCCTCTTCAAAACGATCTATCTCGTGTTTCTCGCGCGAAAAGGCCTTCACCACGGAGACGCCCTGGCTGGATTCAGCCAGTACCGAGTTCAAATCGGCCATCGACTCCTGCGAATGGAGCGACTGTTTCTTGACCGTCTTGCCTATGACATGGATCAAGAGCCCGATGACCGGCAGGATCGCCAGGATGAACAGGGTCATGCGCCAGTCGATCGACAACGCCACAACTGCAAAGAATACACCCAAAAGCGACTGGTAGACCACGTCGGTAATGCCGTAAGACAGCGCGTGTCCTATAAACGGTACATCGTGCGTGATGCGCGACATGAGCTCACCCTGGCGCTTCTGACTGTAGAAATCGTGCGACAGGGCCTGATAATGACGGAATATGTCTCCCCGCACATCGGCCACCGACTTCTGCGCCACCACGTTCATGCAGTAGCCCTGCAGATAAAAAATAATGCCCTTCAGAATATAGAACACGGGCGTGACGAGAAGGATACCGTAAAAGAGCACCTGACGGTCGATCGCGTTGAAGCGGACCGCCAGATCTATCACCCATTGCGGCATTCCCGTCGGCAATACAATGGCCTTGTTGGTGAAGATGCGGTCCACTATTGGCACTATGGCGCTGAACTGCCCGCCCTCGAAGAAAGTCGAGAGCACCATGCAAACTATGCCCCCTGCCAGATAATTCAGGTTGCGGAACGACAACTTGAGCATGCGCAAATAATCTTGGATAAAACACCCCTTAGATCGAGTAGCCTGTGCTTTTCATAAAACGTTCCACCACCTCCACCACATAGTCCAGCTGCCCGACCTCTATGTCCTGATGGATACCGATATGCGTTCCGTGATCGCTGCAGTACTCTGCCTCCGGGAACTCACCCAGCCGGTGGCCGAGAAACGCGTAGCTCGGGCACTGCGTCGGCATGGAGTAAAACAGGTTGCGCGAGTCTATCCCCTGCCCCTCGATATGGGCCACGAATTCATCCTTGGTAAAATTGAGACCCTCGCGCAGTACGATCGAAAATGCGTGCGGACCGAGCTTCTCGTAGGCCTCTTCCTTAAGTGTAATAAAATATTTATCGAATCGACGGAACTTGTCGATGAGATAGAGCATATTGCGCCGGCGGGTCTCAAGTATATGCGCAAATATTTCGATATTGCCCAGGCCGACCGCCGCTTCCAGTTCGTTCATCTTGGCGGAGAAACCTATGCGCTGGAAAGTGAACTTGCCGGCCATACCGTGATTCCGCAGCGAACGCAAGGCCTCCACGGTCTTGTCGCAATTCGTCAGGATCATGCCGCCTTCGATGGTGGTAACGATGTGCGCGGCGTACAGGCTAAAACAGGACATGTCGCCGATAGAACCGATCTTGCGGCCACGATATTCGGCGCCGTGCGCCTCGGCCGCGTCCTCGATGATCTTTAGCCCATGCTTCTGGGCCAGGGCGAGGATCTTATCCATCGCGGCGGGCTTGCCCATAAGGTGCACAGGCATGATAGCCCGGGTGCGCTTAGTTATCTTCGCCTCGATCAGGTCCGGGTCGATGTTCAAGGTGTCGCGCCTGATGTCGACAAAGACCGGAGTCAGGCCGGCCTGGAAGACGGCATTACCCGTTGCCACAAACGAAAGCGCCGGGACGATCACCTCGTCGCCCCGCTGGGCGCCGAAGTCGTAGAGCGCCGCGCAGGCCAGGGCGTCGGCGTCTGTACCGCTGGAGACCGCCACGCCGTGCCGCATGCCGAAGAGTGCCGCAAACTTCTCCTCGAATTCCCGGACGTACTTGCCTTTCGTCACCCATTTCGTATCCAGCGCCGTGTCGATCAGCTTCCGCGCCTTGGGCGTTATCGAGACCGTCCCGAATGGGACCTTGTAACCGGCTTTCTTGGATTCCTGACCTTCCGCGATCTTCATAATAACCTCTTCTTAAGAACGACGCACTATTCTGTCACCGCCTGGGATCACTCCAGCATCTCGTTAAGGTGTTTCTTGGCCCACTCGAAGCGCTCCGGCGTACCGATGTCGATAAAAGGCGCGTCCAGTTTGTACCCAAGAAACTTCCTGCCGCGCATAGGGCCATTGCCGCCCGCCTTGGCGCCGGAGGACCGCCCGCTCTGTGCGTGTACGCCGTCGATCATCTTGGGGAAAAAGTCGTATTCAATGGAGAACTTGTCTTGCGGCATCAGGCCCAGCACTTCGCTGCGGAAACAATATATCCCGGCGCTGATATGCTGGACTTCATTGGTCTCGAACTTCTCGCGGAACGCCACGATCTCGTCCTGCTCGTTCATCACGATGGTGCCGAAGTCACGGTTGCCTTCGATACGCACCGCGACCAGCGTGCCCCAGGCGTTCTTCCGCAGATGGAATGCCAGGAGGTCGGCATAACGCACCGGCGTAAAACAATCTCCGTTCAGTCCGAACACGTTCTCGCTTTTGACCAGCTTCTCGGCGTTCTTGAACGCGCCTCCGGTGCCCAAAGGCTCCCGTTCGATGGAAAAAAGCAGCTCGATATCCTCGAACTTCTTCTTGTAATACGCCTCCAGCGCTTCGGCCTTGTAGCCGGCGCAGAGAATGATCCGCCGGGCCCCCTGCTTGATAAGATAACGGATAAGAAAATCCAGGAACGGTTCGCCCTGGACTTCCGCCATAACTTTCGGGGCCTCGCCTGTAACCGACCGCAGCCGTTTCCCGAGCCCGCCGCACAAGATCATAAAATCCGCATTGATATGCAAAGCCGCCTCCAGTGATTCCACGAAACCGACGCTAGTCTCCGGTTATTCCGGAACCCTGCCGCTGTCGGGTTGATAAAAGATTATCTGCGTTCCCCGGTTCTCGAACCGGAAAGGTATCTCCAGCAAGTCCCGCAAGGCATACCGGACCGAGTCCTTGCGGTCTGGCTCGGCGAATATCAATATAAATCCTCCGCCGCCGGCCCCGAGTATCTTGCCGCCCAGTGCGCCAGCCTTCAGGGCCTTATCGTAGATCTTGTCTATGTGCGAAGTGGATATCTTGTCGGAAAGCGAACGTTTTAGCTGCCAGTTCTCGTGCAGCAGCTGACCAAAAGCATCCCATTTACCGGCGCTCAATATCTCCAGCGCCGTATTGACCATGCGGTACATCTCCCGCAATTCCTTCTTGCGCTTGGGCATATTTTTGATCTGATGGGCCGCTATCTCCGAAGCTGTGCGCGAAAAGCCGGTAAAAAACAGCATCGCATGCTTCTGGAATTCATCCAGCCGCGCAGAGGATAAAGTTACCTTGCGGATATTGAGATGCCCGTCGCCTCCGAACTCGATATAATTGAACCCGCCATGCGCCGCCAGCATCTGGTCCTGGCAGCCGACGTTCTCCCCGATCATGTCCTGCTCGATATGGATGGCCTCTTTTGCCAACTGTTCCTTGGTAGGCATGAAGCCTTTCAGAGCGTACAGAGAATTAAGCAGCCCCACCGTGAACGCCGAACTGGAGCCCAGGCCGGCCCGCGCCGGAAGGTCGCCGTCATGGTGGATCTCGACCCCTTCCTCGATCTTCAGGAAACGCAACACTTCGCGTACCGACGGGTGGTCGATCTCATCGATCGTATGCACATGTTCCATCTTGGAATAAATAATGCGCGAACGGTGCTCGAAGAACGGCGGCAAATAACGTGCCGTGATGTAGCAATATTTGTCGATCGTGGTGGCCAGTACCGCGCCCGGGCTGTCCTTGAACCAGGCCGGATAATCGGTGCCTCCGCCGAAGAAAGAAATACGGAAAGGCGTACGGCTAATGATCATATGTTCTCCCGCAGTTTGATGGACAGCATGCCGTCGATCTCCTCCAGAACTCCGGCGCCGAATTTATCCCGCATCATGGCCCGGTAACTTGCGCCGGCGTAATAATCACTAAACGACTTGTCCCGGAAGCGCAACACTTCAGCAGCCGCTACATGCCGGGTGGGTACCGGCTTAAAGCGCGGGCTCATCTGCGCGTACTCCTCACCGGAGCGCGGCAGGTCGACACCGCGGGCCAGCATCTCGTCGTATAGCGCGCTGCCCGGGTAGACAGTCACACAATATATATTGGCATATTCGCAGTTAAGTTCCCGCGCGAAATCCATGGTCTCGCGCATGGTGTCCTGCGTATCGTCCCAGAAACCCAGCATGTAATTGCCGACGACGCTGATGCCGGCATCCTGGGTCATGCGCACCACATCGCGGATCTGCGGGTTGTTGAAGTTGCCCTTCAAAACGCCCCGGCGGATCTCCTCGTTACCCGACTCGATGCCGTACGCCAGCCAGCGCACGCCGGCCCGGCGCAATTCCCGCAAAAGTTCGGCGTTGACCGTGTCGATACGCGCGTAAGCCCAAATGTTGA
>JAAXVU010000158.1 GCA_013335325.1 Candidatus Omnitrophota bacterium
ACGCTTTATATAGTCCAAGTCAATTTGTCGTGGTGGATCTTCGTCCATCATGGTAACAGTTTCTCTGATGCCATAAATGTCATGCAATTCCACCAGCTGTTTGCAAAGGTTCCTGGCCTGCGTTAGCCTTTCCTCGCTTCCAGACAACACAAGCCCGCTGGCCCAGCTTTCCAGTTCACCAACCCGCACCAGATGCAACATCTTCCGCCTAAGAAGCATGTCGGTAGCTTTCTCGATGTCGCGGGCCATGACCAGCGCACAGAAGAGTTCCATGGGGACCGTGGTCATCATGGCATGACTCCTTTGATTGCGTCGGGCTTTAAGCCGTAACTTTTACCATAAAGTAGACAGGTAAGCTTACGCGTCTCCGCCCTTTTCAGGATCAGGTAAGCCATGATCGTGCCTATAGTAAAGGGAAACCCGCTCATAGCCCGCAGGGCCTCTCTAAGGAGCGACTGGTATAGTGCGTCTTCCATAATGGAAAGGCTGGAGCGATCCATTTCCCGGCTAAACAAAGTAGCCAGGTCCTGATAAGGGCTTACTGCCAGCCCGCGGACCATATCTCCCAGTCCGTCTTTAAGAAAATACATCCGCATGGTGCGCTCATCGATCCGGTACCCGCGGGGCAACATGATCATGCCGAGATCAGCCGACGAGAAGTCGTAATATTGCCTAAGGCGCAAAAGCCAGCAAATATTCTCGATATCCACTTCGATTCCGACCAGCCGCGACGCTACTGCCCGGTCCTGAGCGGAGAGTCGGTCGACTGCTTCCCACAGGCGCTTGAAATGGTCCTGGTCCAGAGCGGACTCGATATAAAACAAAGAACCTGTATCGTGATATTTTCTACTGGCTAATAATATGGCATGCTGGTAATGCGTGCCATCAAAGGCCCCTGCCAGCTCCCCTATGTTTCGGGCAGCCATAACGCGTGCTATGTCCACCAGATGGACAATGGCCTCGGAAAGTATATGACGCCTGGCGCCTGGACGTTGGCGGGCATGCCAGTTTCGCAGTACGGCCTTGATCTCTTCTAGTTCGTAGCGTTCGCATAAAAGACTGATCACCTTGCGGGACCGGCCCTTAATGTGCATGTCATCGAGAATCTTATGGTGGATTTCCAAGTCGTGACGGGTCAGTTCTCTTTCAATAAATTCCAGGCCATTGTTGCGAACGATATCTTCGCGGATAAAGGAGGAATAGTAAGTGTCATGCAGGTTGGCAACAGCGTCGGCAACATCTCGGGAGTGAAGAAGTATTTCCCACTGCTCAGGGCGCAGGAACTGACTGTACATCGCCCTGATCCTTGCATTGCTGAAGGCATAATCGGACAAGTCGCGCATTTTAGAGCCTTCCTTTCAGGATGGTGCGGAAATATTTACCAGCCACTGTCCCGATAACGCCTGACTTTTCAACTTGCATTGCCATGGCCTGACGGGAAGCTTCCTTAAGGGCAGACTCTTTGGTGCTTTGCGCATCCTCTCGGGCACGCCTAAGCAACTGCTCTATTTCACCGGGGTGCCGCTTTAGTTCCAGTTCTTTTGTCGCTGCGGCTTCCTGTCTGGCCTGCTCCAGTATGATTCTGGCCTGCTCTCTGGCTGTTATTAGCAGCTTATTTGCTGCATTTTCTGCCTCCAGAACTCTGGTGAGTACGTTTTCCATGGCCCCTCCCGCCGGGCTGTTTCAAGATAAAATATTCTATGCTATTTAAAGCTCCGCTCTTGGGGCGGTAATGTTCTGTAAGGTCAGGGATATTCAAGGAGACCGCCCTTCTCCACTTTTTCTATATTATACAGCTTTACCAGTAAGGTGGAGAAAAACTTTTGGGGCGCAGGAAAGATATCGCCACAAAAACATATACTACGATGGCGTCGAGCAGGCTATATGGTAGGAAATACAGAATAAGTTTAGAAGCGGATCTTGGCGATCAGATACTCACACCGGTAAGCGAATATCCGGTCATAGGATTACTTGGTGGTTATCGGCTCGGGCACAGGGAGCGCGCTTATTTGCTGGTGTTCCTGTACCGGCGTATCTCCGGAAATAATTGTGGGTTTGATGAATATGGCGATTTCGGTCTTTCGCACCAAGTGGTTCTCGCTACGGAAGGCTACTCCTAACAAAGGAAGTTTACCCAAAAGCGGTACGCTCTTTTCGGTCTTAACGGTCTCTTCCTTGATAAGGCCGCCCAAGACAATTGTGACACCGTTTTTTACCATAACTTTGGTCTGCGCTTCCGACGTCTCAATAATGGGGATAGTATTGTTATTGCTGGTTGTGATCTTGCCGGTAGCCGAGCTTACTTCCGGCTTAATCTTGATGGTAATGAATCCGTCATTATGGATAGTAGGCGTAACGTAAAGTTTGACCCCCACGTCGATGAAATTAACACTTTCAGCCGTGGTTGCCGGGCCAGAAGCGGTGGTTGTGGTAGTGGATGTCACATAAGGCTCGGTGGATCCGACCAGTATCTTGGCCTCTTCATTGTTAAGGGCCGTTATCCTAGGACTGGACAGGATGTTGGTGTCGCCGACCGTATTCAGGGCCTCCAGCATGAAAGCGAAATCATCATCAGATAAGGTACCAATGGACACCTTGCCGCGCTTGTCCGAGTCGGCCAGCACTGTAAAATCGCTCTTGAAGGTCAGTTTTTTGAACTTGGATACGACCGCCTCCCAATCTACGCCCATCTTGTGCTCATCATCTAGGACGACCTGCACGATCTTGGCCTGGATCAATACTTCCTTGTGGCGCGAATCGAAAGTTTTTATCAGATTGCGCACCTGCTCAAGGACCCGGGCCGTGTCGGTCACAATGAGGCGGTTAGATCTATCGTCGGTTTTGATCACTCCCAGAGAGCTGGTCAGCATCGGTGTGATCTGGGCCGACACATCCTTGGCCGTAGCGTAGCTCAGATCAAAGACTGCTGTCTCTGTCTGAACATCCAGACGTTTAATGATCTCGTCCATTTCAGTCAGCTTGGCCGGAGTGTCCATCAGGACCATAGTGTTTGACTTCTCATCACCCAAAACCTTGCCCTGGGGGCTCTTTATCTGGTTTAGCATGGCTGAGACAGTGGCAGTGTTTCCGTAATGAAGGTTGTAGATACGGCTGGTCAAAGGCCTGCCAAATTTCTCACCTAAGCGCTCCTCATATTCCTGGGCGGTCATGACCTTAATAATGTCTCCTTCTTCGATAAAAGCCCAGCCGTAGGCATCCACGATAACTCTTAAAGCGTCGAGGACGCTGATATCTTTTAAATAAACCGTGATGCGTCCTTTCACGTTTTGTGAAGCCACTATGTTGCGTTGTACCTTGAGGGAGATAAGTCTGAGTACGTCCGCAATGTCGATCTGTTTAAAATCGAGGACGTCAATTAGGGAGTGATTAACCGCACCAGGTGTCTGTGCAGCAGCCGCATTCGGAGCAACGTTGGCGACAGGATCTGGTTCTACGGCCGAGGAAACGACCGGCGATGTCAGTGCCCAGCCCACCATGGAGACAATAAGAATTATTTTTAGAGTTTTAAGATCGAGCATAATGTTTAATCTGAACATAGTATATATCCTAACAAAGATGTTTTTAAAAAAATATACAGGTTTATCGCATAAGCTCAACTGGCTGATCGGCTGTCTTTAGTATGACCCGGTCGGCTTTTATCTCCTCAACTGTCGCATCCTCCAGGTTCTGCCCCTTGGTAACTATGACAGTCTCATGGCTCTTTATGTCCTCCAAGATCGCCGTGGGGTTACTGTCCAGCATGATACCGACTACTTTATAACGTTCAGCAACCGGAGACTGAGGCGCCTGTATGCTGGTGACCGTTTCTTTTTTTTGTTCAACTGGCAGGCTGAAGATATCCCGCGCACGGATGATCTCCTGGTAATTTGCGACATTCGGCTGGACGATCTCTTCACTTGAAGCGGGTTTATCTAGACTATGGTCCGGCACGGAGGATGCCTCAGAAGCTGGATTCTCGGCTCGAAGTCCTGACTGATATTTAATGAACAATATTGTCAACAGTCCCGTCGACCCAGCAATAAAGATGACGGTTCCCCATTGCCAGAAAATAGAAGCTGCCGACTTCCAGTCCAGCCCGTCAGCGGCTTTGCCGGCAGCTTTTGACTGGGCAACCCGAACGGGTTGTTTTTTCCGAAGTAGACCCAGGAGTTTTTCTTCCGAAGAAATATTGCTGTTCATGCGGCATTCCAGTTGTTTTCTCTTTGGATAATTTTCTCTATGATATCTTCACTGACCAGAGTTGCGTCGTGCATTATTAGCCACTCGAGGGCGTTATGGCAAAGACGGGCTATCTGTCGGGGATATCCCCGGGTATTCTCATAAATGCTTTTTACTGCGCCCGGTGAGAACAGGCTCTCGGGCGCGTTGTAACCGGCCTTGCGCAGTCGGAATTCGATCATTTGCCCTGTCTCGTAGGCATCCAGCGGCTGTAGCCTTTGCTTAAAGGTGATCCTGTCAGTGAAGTTGCGGACCGGCTCCAGTACTGGTAGCAATTCCAGCTGAGCGAATATAACCAGTTGAAGCAGTTTCTGATCGTTGGTTTCGTAATTCAACAACGTCCGCAGTATCTCCAGATTTTCTGCGGACAGCTTCTGGCCTTCGTCGATTACAAGCACAACGGTCTTCTTTTCTTCGATACAGCG
>JAAXVU010000229.1 GCA_013335325.1 Candidatus Omnitrophota bacterium
GCCCCTCGTTCACTTCTTTCTCCAGCACCGGGATGACCACGTCCCGCATGACCTGTTTGGCCATTACCTGACGATCGTCCTCGGCCGCGGCCAAAGCTGGAACCGAACCCGGTGGCGCCGACTGCTGCATGGCCAGATAATCAGCCTCGAGCAGCACCTTCAAATGGCCCTTGACCACCAGAGCGCTTGGGCCTTTCTGATAGACCTCGGCGCTTTCCGGCATGATCCAGACTTTATTGAATGTCTCCACCGGAATATCGGTAGACCCGAAACGTTCATGCGCCCGGCTGTAAAGCTCGTCCCAAAAAGCCTTGCCGGTCCCGTCTTCCGGAAATAAAAGCGAAGCGGTAAGCTGCTTAAGCAGATAGTCTTGCGCCAGAAGATCGCGCCCCATATCGGTCTGGCCGAAACGGTCGTCAATGATGCGGTCTTTCTCGTAAGGCGAGAGATTCACCCAGAGCTGATCTTCCGGTATGGTCAACGCCACCAGAAAGTCCTTTACCAGGAGCAGATAATCCTCCCGGGCCGCCTCTGCCGACATATGAGCCCGGGCGGCAGCTTCCTGCCCTTCATCAATATAAAAGTCGAACTGCGCGGGATTCTGGATATCCACCGTGATGGCGCTCAACATTTGCGGCTGGAAAGACGTACTTAAGACCACCTTGTCGCCGGCCGGAGGCAGCGTCAGTGGCTGTGCTGCAATGTAGTTTACGGGAAGAATCAGGCTGATTACTAATAAAGTAACAATGGCAAGCCTGGATGGAAGATATTGAAAGATTGTTTTCATAGCCCGCTGAACCGTTATTAATTTATAAATCTAATAAAGTATATATTATATTTTTTATACTAACAAGCCCGCGGACCGCGCAACTCACGGCTCCAGGACCACCTTGAGCGACTCTTTGGCGCCGACGACAATGTCGAACGCTTCCTGTATCCGGGCCATTGGCAACCGATGAGTGATGGTCGAGGCCACGTCAACCCGCCGTTCGCTTATAAGCTCCAGCGCCTCAGCCAGATCCTCCGGCGCCGCGCCATACGACGACATCAGCCTGCCTTCGTTGCGCCAGAAATCCGGTATCGGCACCGCGATATCCTTGGCGGGAATGGCGAAAAGAAGCAGGATGCCTTTGCGGTCCAGACAGCGGAAGGCCTGTTCCACCGCCGAATAGGCGCCGGTACAAAGGATTATCCGCTCGGCCTTGACGTCCACGGCCTGCCTGGCATCGATCACATCATCAGCGCCGAACTCCAGGGCCTTCTTCAGGCGATATTCGTTGATATCGGTCACCACCACCCGGGCGCCCGCCAGCTTGGCCACCTGTATGTTCAGGATGCCGGAAATGCCGCCGCCGAGGATGAGGACGGTCTGCCCCGGACGTATGTCCATGAGCCTAAGAGCACGTACCGCACAAGCCAAAGGCTCGATCATCGTGCCTTCGTCATAAGTCACCTGCTCCGGGAGAACGTAAACGCCGTGCTCAACGTTGATCCTGGGCACCCGAACGAACTGGCTGTACCCGCCGGGATCGT
>JAAXVU010000159.1 GCA_013335325.1 Candidatus Omnitrophota bacterium
GAGTCGTTTAAGAGAAGTCATGCTATGGCTTTGAGTGAGGAGCAGGAGCTGGATCTGGATAGCCAGGCTGCTAAACTCAAGAATATTGATTATAAACAGCGGCTGGCAGAGCTGGGCGGTAAGTCCTGGAATATTTCTTATGATGTCTTCACTGATGCGGTCAGCTCATTTCTTAAATCAAAAGATAATGATAAGTTGGAATCAGCAAGATCGTCATTAAGGGATGCCGGTTTTGGCAATCAGCAGGCGATCGCTCTCGCCAGCCTGATCTCCCTCTCAGAAGACTCGCTACGGAGTGCTAATTGGAAAGGTGGTCATCAGTCTCCTATCATGAGTGTCTTATGGCATTTGACACAGCAGATGCCAGTAGACAAAGTTATGGAAATGGTAGGCGGGTTAGATGAGTTAGCAAAATGGACGCAGTTTCTTCAAGAAGGCACCGGCAAGCTGGAGGCATGGCAAGCTACTGATAGGGAAAATGCGGCCGCTGCCGAAGAGCTGATCGCCAAGTTCGATCAGGTCGAAGGCTTGCCGACAGAGAACCGTATAATCCTGGCACAGGCAGCCAAGTCCTTAAAGGATAACGGTTCTGAAGAGAACGCGGCGATAGCTACGGTGAAATCCCTCTGGGCGCAGTTCTCATCTTTGTCCAATCCGGATATCCGGGCCCGGGCGGTCTTGCTGGCCGCGGGGCAGTTGAAAGCTTCCGACCAGGCGCAGACCAGGGCTACTAACAAAACAGACAAGATGGCAACTCCCACCGGTGGTATCGACCTCGGCCACGGCGAATATCTCAAGGTCACTGGCACCGACGCTTCGGGCATGCCCAAGTTTGACCCTGTGCAGATATTGCGTCTACAGAAAGACCTACGCGGGATCGTGCCGGTACCGGTCAGCGGACCGCAACCGGTCAATTTGCGGCCTTTGTTCGGTTTGAATCCGCAGGCTGGTAAGGATGATCTGCAGGCGGGGCAACTTGACCCAGCCAAGCTGGAATCGGAAGATCCGGCTGGTGTCTGAATCTTGTCATAATTCTAAGTAAAATTGTATCTTTCTCAGGGGGCTATACGCCCCCTTTCTTTTATGTCCTTCCGACACGGGGTTCGTATTTACGAAGCCATCTAAACAGAGTTTTCCGTTTACAAAAATAGCTGCTAGGTTATGATTCTTGCGTAGCCTGGGTCTGGTTTGTCTCCAGGTAGATTAATTAATTGTATTGCTATTGTAAGTTTATGCGTAAGCAATATGTGAAAAGAAATAGATTGATTGCTGGCTATTGGCTCCGTCGGTGGCTTTTGGCTACATTTTTTGTGGCAACATTTCTGGTTGTCCCGGCCGATACTGCTGAGCATAAATTGCAGGTGGTTGCAACGATCTTTCCTTTGTACGATTTTGCCCGGACCATTGCGGGTGACAAAGCCGACGTAAGCATGCTCGTCCCGCCGGGTGTGGAAGTCCACAGCTTTGAACCCAAACCGCATGATATGTCGCGTATTAACCGGGCGGATATATTTCTTTTTACTGGGCGAATGATGGAGCCTTGGGCCGCCGATCTTCTTAAGGGCGTTACGAACAATAATCTTTCTGTGGTGGATGTCGGTCATGGTATTCATTTAATTGAAGAGAGCGGAAATGGCGAGAAGAACGGGCAAGTTGGCGAGGCAGTGCCAGGAACGCGATTCAGAACTCACCAAGACGGGCAAGACCCGCATATCTGGCTGGACCCGGTTTTAGCGCAAAAAATGATCGATACGATCGCCAGTGCTCTGGCTAGCGCTGACAGCGCCAACCGCGGGTATTATGTGGTTAACGCGGAGAATTACAAGGCTAAGCTGAGAGCTCTGGATGTCAGCTATACAGCCGGCTTATCTTCTTGCGAATTACGCACCATAATTTATGCTGGACATTTTGCTTTCGGATATTTGGCCGAGCGTTATCGGCTAGATCATGTTTCGCCCTACAAGGGTTTCTCGCCGGATGCTGAACCGTCTCCTCGCGAGATCGCTGAGGTAATTAGGACTGTACGCCGAACAGGCGCTAGTGTAATTTACTACGAAGAGTTGTTAGAGCCCCGGTTGGCGCGTATAATCGCCGGCGAGACAGGTGCTAAGCTAAGAATGCTGAACGGTGCGCACAATGTCTCCAGGGATGAGATGATCTCCAGTAGTTACCTGTCTATAATGGAGTCAAACCTGGCAAAGTTGAAGGAAGGTTTGCGGTGCAAGTAGCTCCTTTAAGGGTGGAAAATCTTTCGGTTACCTATCAGGGCGGCGAGGTATTAAGCTGCATCAACTGCGAAGCTCTATGTGGTGACTACATCGGTATTGTAGGGCCCAACGGTTCAGGAAAGACTACCCTGCTGCGTGCCGCTCTGGGGCTTTTGCCGGTGGCGTCTGGGCGGGTTCTGTTGTTCGGACAGGAGCCTGCCTCATTCAATGAATGGGGGCGGGTCGGTTACTTGCCGCAGCGCCTTAGTCAGATGGATTCCCGTTTTCCTGCCAGTGTGGAAGAGATCGTCACGTCGGGGTTGCTTGCCGCCAGGGCGTATCCAAAGCGGGTTAATGCTAGCGACCGCGACCGTGTTGCCGCGACGCTGGAGGAACTGGGAATAGGGAGCCTGGCGAGATGTATGATCGGCCGCCTCTCCGGTGGGCAGCAACAGCGAGTGCTGCTGGCCCGGGCACTGGTGCACGGCCCGGAGTTGCTTTTTCTGGATGAACCGATCACCGCTCTCGACCCTGTAATGCGTGAGACATTTTATTCCATTCTGGAAAAGATCAACAAAGAACGCAAGACGACCATACTCTTTGTCTCCCATGACCCTGGAGCTATGGGGAAATACGCTGGCAAATTGCTTTATCTGGACAAAAAGGTTATGTTCTTTGGCACCTTCGATGAGTTCTGTCATTCCGGCGATATGGCTAGGCATTTTGGCGCCGGACAGCATCTTATCTGTCACAGGCACGGATAAATATGATGGATATGCTTAAGGAAGCTTTGCAATTTGCTTTTATTCAACGAGCGCTCTGGGCAGGATGCCTGGTGGCAGTCTCCTGCGCTTTTTTGGGGGTTTTTCTTGTACTGCGCCGGTTCGCCATGATCGGTGACGGATTAGCTCATATCAGTTTTGCCGCAATAGCACTTGGGCTGTTGATCAAGGTGACGCCGATCTTTGTTGCCGTTCCGTTAGTGGTCCTGGCTGCTTTGGGTATTTTGCGTCTTTCGGACCGGTCGTGGGTGTACGGAGATGCGGCTATCGGGCTTTTGTCTGCTATTGGTGTCGCCACGGGTGTCCTGATAGCCAGTTTTGCAGGAGGCTTCAACGTCGACTTGTTTAGTTATCTGTTTGGCAATATTTTATCGGTCAGTCGGGCCGAGGTGGCTCTATCCGTCGTGCTGTCTTTTATCATTATCGGCGTTGTAAATTTATTTTATCATGACCTTTTTGCTGCTACTTTTGACCAGGACCATGCTCAAGTTTCTGGTATACGTACCGGGCTGGTAAACCGTATATTGCTGGTCCTTACGGCCCTTACGGTGGTTTTGGGTATCAAGGTGGTGGGCACCATGCTCGTGTCCAGTCTGATAATCTTTCCTGCTGTTAGCGCGCTTTTCGTTGCCAGAAGCTTCCGGACCGCCATATTGCTGGCGGCTGTTTTCGGATTATTCTCGGTAGTGGCAGGGATATTCGTTTCTTACGCTTTTAATCTTCCGTCGGGTGCTACGATCGTATATGTTAATTTTGTGATCTTCATCATTCTCTTTATTCTGAAGGGAAGAACATGCCAGTAATAAACTATCCGCACCGATTGTTACGGGGCGTGGTATTGCTTATGCTGGCCGTGTGCCTTAGCTCTTGCGCTACGCCTGTGCGGCGTCCGACCATGCCGTCCACCTCCGCGACTGCTTTACCGGGTTTGGCTGGGCCGATAGAAGGCCCTCGGCATGATATTTTTCATGTCGTAGGCCCCGGAGAAACATTATGGCGCATAGGCAGGATGTATGATGTGCAAGTGCGCGATATCATGGAGGCTAATAAAATGACCTCCCGTTATCCTGTATTGCGCAAAGGGGAGCGTCTGCTGGTGCCGAAAGCGGCGAGTGTTAAGCCGGTTATTTCCCTATATCCGTCTCAGAGGTGGAGATACATCATTGTGCATCACAGCGCCACTGATGAGGGCGACTCGCTCTTATTTGACGCAGCCCACCGCAGCAAGGGCTGGGATGGGGTTGGATATCATTTCATTATTGACAATGGCAGCAAGGGGCGTAGCGACGGGCAGGTGGAGGTATCTCCCAGGTGGCTCAAACAACTGCCGGGGGCCCATTGCAAGGCTGACGGAATGAACGAGGTTGCCATCGGCATTTGTCTGGTAGGCAATTTTAACCAGGAGCTTCCATCCCGTCAGCAGATGGAGGCGCTGGTTGACCTTGTTAATAAACTGCGTTTGTATTACCACATTCCGGATAGCAATATTCTGGGACATGGACAGGTGCGCGGCGCTCAGACTGATTGTCCGGGTAAGCATTTCCCTTGGATTGAATTTCGACGTAGGTTGTCCCTCAAGAAATAGGATGGGTTGTCCCTCGGAATAAATTCGATTTTATCTTTATTTCTCTTTTCTT
>JAAXVU010000160.1 GCA_013335325.1 Candidatus Omnitrophota bacterium
CAAGAAAGTCTACAAAAGTGATCTGCATTTCTTTGCCAAGGGCATAGGGGCTGCCGGAAGGCTTTTGGCGCAAATGCACTCTTTGGGCATGACGCATGGCCAGCCGCATAAGGGGCAGTTCAGGGTTCCCGACGGCGATATCGCCAGGATGAAAATTGTAGATTTCCAAGACATCCAGGCCGTGGAGCAACTTTCCAGGGACGGGTTCGCATTTCTGGTATTGCAAGACTTCAGAAATATACTTTCTTCTGTTTACAGGGGTATCAGCGGAACATATAGAGCGGATAACTTTTCGGATGATTATTTGGTTAAGTTACAACAAAGTGGTTTGGGGATTGGAGAGCTGACCCCGGGGCAGGAGCTGGTTTCCGGATATCTGGGAGATGCTTTGCCGGCAGGCGGTTTTTCTTTGGCTCAGGAAGAAGAAATTTTTGATCTATTGAGCGACCTATGGAATGAGTACTTATTTGCGTATAAATTTAAGGATGCTCCGGTTGGATCCTTTCTGGAATACATTAAATACAAGCACCCTGTTATTCAAGCGGTTATGACCCGTGCGTACCGGATCTACGATGAACTGCAGGCCAAGCAATCCATAGTGGCGAGCCAGGGTTCGTCTGTAGCTAATGGTGCAACCGACCGCGCCATGACCGTGGACACCTGGGCTTCCAGTGAACATGCGCAAATATTGTTAGAACATACCAATATCGGAGATATCCAGATGGCCCTGTCTCCGGAGGCTTTCAAGGAAGGAGGTCTGACTCGGCATGATGTGATGGCCTTGCTGGGCGTGGTGGGCCGTAAATACTATGGCGGGAATGGCCCCGCAGTCGGGCCGGAAGAGAAGTATGGGGTGGAGGTTGTCGGTCGCTCATATGTTGTAACATTGCCCGACAAGGACTTTGTTTATAGGCTAAAGGCCGCCACTTACAAAGGCGGTTTTCCCCGGATGCAGGTTTATGAAGGGATAGGACATACCAAGTACAAAGTTTGGGTAGAGGGCGGCAGGATCAGGCATGGCCGAACCGAACCGGTAGTGGCTGGTGCTGCAGATATGCGGGCGGTTGTGAATGAAGAGGCGACCATGCGTCGAGCTTTTGAACGCGGCTTTGCAACCGATCGTCCGCTGGGCATTGGGCAGTTCAGGAACTTTTCTTTTAAGGGGCGGGAATTCGGTTTTGTGGTTATGGCCATGCAGGATAAGAAGGATGAAAGGCTGGATGACGGTTCTGCAATATATAACAAGTATTTCAAAGACAGAGAGTGGTCGGTATATAAAGACCGTCTGCATTTTTTTGCTAAAAGCATGGGTAAGGCGGGTACATTGCTGGCACAATTACATGCTCTGGGTATCACCCATGGCCAGCCCCATCGAGGGCAGTTCCGGGTGCCGGGCGGGGACCTGGACAGAATGAAGCTGGTGGATTTTGCGGATGCCCGGACAGCGGAGAGCATGTCTCGGGATGAGTTTGCTTTCTATGTCTCGGAAGACTTCCGTCGCATGCTTTTTACGAATTACTCCGGGGCTACTGGAAGCAGGAAGTTCCATAGTTACTGGATGGATTACAGGCTGCCGCTTATGCGCAACCGGTTCGGACGGTATGGGCTGACTCCAGGACAGGAAGTGGTGTATGGCTATTTGGCTGATAGTTTGCCTGAGGGAGGATTCTCCCGGGCAGATGAGAAAACTATATTTAAGCTGATCGTTTCCCGTTGGAATGACGACATGTTTGCCGGGGAGTGGAAAGACCGGCCGGTCAGCGAATTCCTGAAAGAGATCGGCCGTGCCCATCCTGTTATTGAGGCAGTGATCCAGCGTGCCTATGGGATTTACGACACTTTGCAGAGTCAGGCAGCTCCCGGAGCTGCGGCGGTGCCTCACCGCGACGCGGCGATGACGCAGCTGGAGGAAGAGTTGCCAGGTGCTGAGCTTAAGGAGTCGCAGCTGGCTAAGGCGGTGCGGGAAGGTGGGGCAACGGTCAATCTATCGAATATTAAGGACGGAATGCCGCCGGTCAGGCTGCAAGTTGCTTTTGTTAAGCCCAAGCAGAGGTTTGACCTCACAGTGTTTGTGGCGGGGCAGCGTACAGGTTCAATTGTGTTACATTGGGGAGATGGGCTGTTACTTATGGATGTAGTATTTCCTATAGGCCCAGTAGGAGAAGATAATTATGCAAACTATAGCGGTAAGAACATAACCAATACGATATTAAATTGGTTGGCTTGGGAAGCTAAGATTAATAATTTATCAATTCGTAATGCTTCTACGCGCACTATTCAATTGGCATATATGTGTTCGAAATATTTTGGTGGGGAATCGGCTAGAAGAATCCTTACTGGAGCGGCACAAAATAGAGGTGAGGGTGGATCAATAGAATCAGAGACTACCTTTTCTGAGTTGGTACAAAAGTATGGTTTTTATGGACATCAGATATGGGGTTATGTGCGTCATAGTGATATGACTTCTGCCGTTAAGCTGGAAAAGGCAGATGGGGACAATAAATATAAAGTTCTTAATACTGACAGTTATTACAGTGGACAGTTACATGTTGGTGATACTGTCGAGGTGGATCAGAATGCAGCTGTATGGTTGGTTGGGCAAGGGGGAGAGTTGAAGCTTACTGATTTTCGGATTAAATACGGGGCCAATTATCTTGGGTTACAAGGCCCGCCGACGCCGGCCCAAGTCCCTCGCGACGCGGCGCAAATACAGCCAGAGCTGAAAACCTTAGGCGCTGAAATGAAGGTGTCTGCACTGGCCGAGGCGATGCGTGAAGGAGAGTCGACGGTCACTCTGGCGAACATCAAGCCCGGACAGCCGCCGGTGACGCTCAATGTTTTATACGATGATTCGAGATTTAGTTTTACCGTCTTTGTAAATAGGCGCACTATAGGTTCTTTTAAGGCAACTATGAGGGAGGGAGTCTTTAGTACCATGTCTATGTACCCTATTGGTGGGCATGCGAGTGAGTATGCTCGCCAGAACATTACCAATACTATTCTTAATTGGTTGGCATGGGAAGCCAAAGAGAATAATTGGCTGATGCGTAATGACGGGACCTCTAATACCCACTTGGCGTACATGTTCGCCAAATATTTTGGGTATCAGTCCCGAAGGCTTTTGCATGTCGGAGAACCCAACAGAGGTGAAGGTGGAACTTTGGACCAAAAGGTTACTTTTAAAGAGTTGGTACAAAGGCACGGCTTTTACGGGCATCAGATTTGGGGCTACGTGTATAAGCGAGGAGTAGAGAATGCGAAGATGTGGTTGGATCGGGTTGAGGGGGCCAATCGTTATAAGATACTAGATATGGAAAATTATAGAAGTAATCAGTTGCGGATTGGTGATATCGTTGAGGTGGATAAATACGCGGTTGTTTGGTTGCTGGCTGGGGATGGCAAGTTAAGGCCAACAGATTTCCAAATAACGCATGGCGAAGAACTGTTACAGCTACAAGGCCCGCCTACGCCTGTCCAGGTCCCTCGCGATGCGGCGCAAAAAGAGAATGGTCCGGAAAGACTATCCATAGATATTGAGTCGGTAAGAGGATCTGAAGTCTATCAAAGGTTACATGATGCAGAATACGCGTCATTGTTGGACAATTTTGTTGGCACAGACTCTGAGACGGCAGTAGCTGTAGGTAATATTTTTACATCTTCTGAAGGCTGGCCAGTGAATGTTAACCTTAGCCGGCAAGGGCGTATCGATATGTTCGATGATCAGGCTATTAGTTTTAGCCTGATAACAGCATTTGGTAATAAAGTACTAACATTACATAACAAGCTGGATAAAACACTACAAGGCATGCCGATTAATAGGGGTTGGAGCTTGGTAGTTTCTCGTCCTGAGTCAGGGCGTTGGTCGGTTATTCTTACGCCCCGTGTTCCGGAAAAAGCCATGAAAGATCCGGATAAATATAACGAAGATCGTGGCCGGTTGATGGCATTATTTCAGGCGGTCATAAACAAGAATGGCGGAGAGTGTGAAGTGTTGTTGGATGATGGGAAAAGTATTGTTTTGAAGTCCTCCATTAGTGCGCCCCTCCGCGACGCGACGCAGAAAGAGGCGGATAGTATCAAGCGGGGCGGTATCGATCTTTCCAAGGACAAAACGAACGTCCAGGTCCAGGTCGGCGGGGAGGGCATACATTTCAACATCGACCCGGCCATGCTGGAGCGATTGCAGAACGCCGCTGGCCTGGAGCCGGTTATAATCAATATCCATCCGCTGACCACGTCCCTGCCGGTCTTCATGGGGCTGGCAGAGAGTACCACCGCAGCTCCGGGAGCTGCGGCGTTATATCGCACCAGGCCGGCGACCGAATCTGTTATGCAACAAGTTTTGCGTATGGTGGAGACTTTTGCCATAAGACGTCGGATTTCCAACGTCTTGCGTCCGACTACCAGACGTATTCCTGTCTGAAGGGCTAATAATGCCGGGATCGTTTAGAGATCTGCAAGTGCTGGACTGGGGACTGATCGATTACGCCGAAGCCCTGACGCGCCAGAAGGGATTGGTCCGCGAAGTGGCCGACGGCGCGCCGGACAGGCTGGTGCTCTGCGAGCATCCGGCCACCATCACTTTGGGGCG
>JAAXVU010000161.1 GCA_013335325.1 Candidatus Omnitrophota bacterium
CCCCACTTGGGCATCGGTACGCCGCACAGCTCCAGCACCTGACGGGACTCATGCTCCAGCAGGAACGTGCGCCCCTCGGCGCGGATAGCCTCGATGATCTCCAGCGCCTTGGCCGGGATCTCCGCCGACTTTGCCTTCTCGCGGGTACGGGAAGAGATCTCTTTCCATGAATAAAGCGACTTCAATCCGCCCACAGCTTCACGCACCTCGGTCATGGCCGGTATCTGGTTCTCGTTCAATATCTGGATGGCCTGTCGTGAACGTTCGCCTCCGACCATCGTGACCACCAGCGGCTTGTTGCGCTTGACCGCGTTGTATTCTTCCACGATAGCCTTGGCGACCTGGACGGGATCGGTCACCGCTGTCTCGCAGTACAGGACGATCAGGGCCTTGACCTTGTCTTCCGCCAGACCGATATGCACCGCCTTACGATAACTGTCACATCCGCCGCCGCCAGTTACGTCGACCGGATTCTTGGTACTGCCGAACTCGGGCATGGTGGGACGGAACTTCTCCTCCAGCCAGGCCGGGTCTTCCAAAAGTTTTATGCCGGCATTCTCGCACTCATCAGTAGCGCTGACGCCTATGCCGCCGCCGTTGGTGATGATGACCGTCTCGTCACCCGTCGGGACCGGCAAGGAAAGGACCGACGCCGCCGCGAAAGCCTGTGTGAAAGTCTTGGCCCGCATCATACCCAGCTGATTGAAAGCCGCGGTGTATATCTTGTCGGAACCGGACAAAGAACCGGTGTGCGAAGCCGCTGCCTGCGCGCCACGCGAGGAAGATCCGGACTTAAGCACGACTACCGGCTTCTTGATCTTGGTGGACATGAACTTGCGGCCATCCTTAATGCCTTCCATATAGATCAAAACAACGCCGACGTTCGGGTCGTCGTTGAAATACTCGATAAGCTCCTTCTCGCCAATGTCGGCCTTGTTACCCAGGCTGACTACCGACGCCAGACCGATCTTCTCCATCATGGTCCAACCCATAAGCGAAATGGCCAGCGCGCCGCTCTGGGACACAAAGGCGATCTTGCCGGGCGCCACGTTCTGCGGACCAAAACTAGCGTTGAGATTCGAAGGAGTATAGACAAAGCCGAACGTGTTGGGGCCCAGCAGCGCGATATCATGCGCATCGGCCAAGTCCTTCAAACGCTGTTCTTCCTCCTTTTTACCGATCTCCGAGAAACCGGAGGTAATGATAACCGTACCCTTAACGTTCTTGCGCACACATTCCTTCAGCACGCCTTCGACCATCGGCGCCGGAACAGCGATAACGGCGAAGTCTATATCGGTCGGAACATCTGATACCGACGGAAAACAAGGAGTACCCAGTATCTCGGTCGACTTCTTGTTGATAGGATATATCTTGCCCTTGTATCCGTTCTTGATAACGTTATTCAATATCTGATACCCCACCTTGCCGGGTTCGGAAGACGCTCCGACTATAGCAATGGTCTTGGGATTAAATACCTTTTTCAGATTCTGGATCTTTACTCGGGAATCGGCATCCGGAACCCCGGCTGCACTGGCACTATCGGCAGACATAACAGACCTTTCATTTTATATTTTAGGCGACCTGCCGACTTCGGCAGGTCGCTGTATTCTCTAAAAAACTCGACCGAACAACGGTTAAGCCGCCGCAGTTGCCGGAGGTGGCACCCGCACGCCCAATGCCGCCGCGTTCGCCGCCAGGGCTTCATAGATCGCCCAGCGCTGATTGACGTCGGTCTGAGCCAACTGGATCAGCCGCTCAGCTTCCTCAGGCTTGCTCTTGGTCAACATCTTGAAACGCGTCTGCCGGTAGGCATAATCACGGAAATTCATCTTGGGAGCGGCCGAATCCAGAGTCAGCGGATTCTTGCCTTCCTTGATAAGCTCCGGATTATAACGGAAGAGCGGCCAATAGCCAGAATCCACCGCCGCCTTTTGCTCGCTCAAACCGCCCATCATATTGATACCATGCGCAATGCAATGGCTGTAAGCGATGATCAAAGACGAGCCAGGATACTTCTCGGCCTCGACAAAAGCCTTGACCGTCTGGTCGTCCTTGGCGCCCAAAGCTACCGCTGCCACATAAACATGGCCGTAGGTCATAATAATGCGTGCCAGGTCCTTCTTGGGTAACTGTTTACCGGAAGCGGCAAACTTGGCCACCGCTCCGCGCGGAGTGGCCTTGGAGGCCTGCCCGCCGGTATTCGAGTAGACCTCGGTGTCCAGGACCAGCACGTTCACATTTCGTCCGACGGACAGTACATGATCCAGCCCGCCGAAACCGATGTCGTATGCCCAGCCGTCGCCACCGACGATCCAGACGCTCTTCTTCACCAGATAATCCGCCAGCGACAAGAGGTTCTTGGCATCAGGTGAATTGATCCCGCGGATCTTATCCTTCAGGGCCTTAACGCGTTCGCGCTGTTGGAATATCTCCAGCTCCTCCACCTGACGAGCTCCCAACAAGTCGCTCACCAGCTGGCTGCCGATCTGCGATTCCAGCTTCTTCACAAGGACTGAAGCACACTCAAACTTATAATCGACGGAAAGACGGAAACCCAGACCGAACTCGGCGTTATCCTCGAACAGCGAATTCGACCAGGCCGGACCGCGGCCTTCGGCGTTCTGAGCATACGGCGTCGTTGGAAGATTGCCGCCATATATAGAGGTACAACCGGTGGCGTTGGCTATCAAAGCGCGGTCGCCAAAAAGCTGGCTGACCAGCTTAAGATATGGCGTCTCGCCGCAACCAGCGCAGGCGCCGGAGAACTCAAACAAAGGCCGCAAATACTGCAGACCACGTACGGTCCCCTGCTTCACCTTGCTCCGATCGATCTCGGGCAGGGCCAGGAAGAAATCCCAGTTCCGGGCCTCGCGGGCGCGGATAGGCGTGATCGGCGTCATGTTGATGGCCTTGCGCGCCGGATCTTTCTTGCTCTTGGCCGGGCAAGCCGAAACGCACACACCGCAACCGGTACAATCCTCGGCCGCTATCTGGATGCGGAACTTCATCCCGGCGAATTCCTTATCCTTGGACGCCACCGTTACGAACGACTCAGGAGCACCCTTAAGGTCCGCCTCGCTGACAACCTTGGAACGGATGACGGCGTGCGGGCAAACCATCACGCACTTTCCGCACTGGATACAGGTCTCAGGGTCCCATTCCGGACAATCCAGCGCTATGCAGCGCTTCTCATACTGCGTGGTGGCAGTCGGGAAAGTTCCATCTATCGGCATCTTGCTGACCGGCAGTTGGTCACCGCGACCGGCGATGATCTCGGCTGTTACGGACTTCACAAACTCGGTCGGATCGCCCGATACAGGCGACTTGAGCTCGACCTTGCTAGTGACGGCCGCCGGTACCGGCACTTCGTGCAAATTAGCAATGGTAGTATCTACCGCTTTAAAGTTCTGCTGAACGACGTCCTCACCCTTCTTGCCGTAGGCTTTTTTAATGGACTTCTTGATCTGGTCGATCGCCTCGTCCTTGGGCAGCACGCCGGAGATGGCAAAGAAGCACGTCTGCATGATAGTGTTGATACGCCCGCCCATGCCGGTCTCGTTGGCTACGGAATAAGCATCGATGACGTAAAACTTTAGTTTCTTCTGAATTATGCGCTCCTGCGTGATACGCGGCAGCTCGCTCCACACCTTATCGACGCCGAACTGGCTGTTCAACAGGAAAACCGCTCCGTCGGCGGCATCTTTCAGTATATCGTACCTCTCCAGGAACACGAACTGATGGCAGCCAATAAAGTTGGCCTTGCTGACAAGATATGGGGCATGTATCGGATTCGGCCCGAACCGCAGGTGCGACACTGTCATGGAGCCAGACTTCTTGGAATCATAGACAAAGTAACCCTGGGCATGGTTGGGCGTATTCTCGCCGATGATCTTGATGGTGGCCTTGTTGGCGCCCACCGTGCCGTCGGCACCCAGCCCGTAGAAAAGACAGCCCTTGCTCTGCGGATCCTCGATGATAAAGCCTTCATCCACATCCAGGCTGGTATGAGAAACGTCGTCAATAATCCCCACCGTGAAATGGTTCTTAGGAGTAGCCTTCTTCAGCTCATCCAAGACCGCTTTCACCATCGCCGGAGTGAACTCCTTGGAAGACAGACCGTAACGGCCGCCGATGACTTTCGGCACCGACTTAAGCACGCCATCCTGCTGGGATTCGAAAAGGGCGTTCAGGACGTCCTGATAGAGCGGCTCACCGGCGCAACCAGGTTCCTTGGTACGATCCAGGACCGCCAGCGAATTGACCGTCTTCGGCAAAGCAGCAATAAAATGCTTGATCGAGAACGGACGATAAAGCCGGACCTTTAGCAAGCCCACCTTCTCGCCCTTCTTAGCCAGATAATCTACCGTGGTCTGGACTGTTTCACAACCAGACCCCATCGCAATCACCACACGCTCGGCATCGGCGGCGCCATAATACTCGAACAGCTTGTATTGACGGCCGACGAGCTTGGCAAACTTGTCCATGGTCGACTGCACGATATCCGGACACTTGGAATAGAAGGGATTGACCGTTTCGCGGCCCTGGAAATATACGTCCGGGTTCTGGGCAGTACCGCGCATGACCGGAGC
>JAAXVU010000162.1 GCA_013335325.1 Candidatus Omnitrophota bacterium
AGCCTGGTATTGCTCATCGACCGCGCTATTAACCCGAAGAATCCGGTAGAAGATACTGATTTCGAGAAGAACACTCTGGAGAAGCAGAATACCGGCATTCTTTATAGCCAAGATATGTTGAAGAATTTTGATGCAGTGATTAACCCGACTTCAGAAAAGCTGGCTATTAGCGAGTCCAACCTGGGCGCCGGCGTCGTGGGTTCGCTGGAAGCCTCCAACCAGCAGCAGCAGATCAACAACTGGCGCAGGTTCGTTGATGAGACCGTCGAAAAACTGGACAACTTGCATCCGCAGGCCAATGTCACGGCCAACTTCAGCCTGACACCGGGCGCCACCACGCTGGGCTTGCCGTTGGGCATGAATGTTGATGTCGGCTTGCCCGGGCATAACAGACAGGTTACGGATTTCTTGGGCGGGATCGTTAGCAGTTCCATGGGCAATGCGGTCAAGGGCACCTGGAATGTTCTCGGCTTGACCAACGAAGGCTTTAAGGCGTTGAACGCGTGGAATATGGCCCGCAACAACATGCATAACGATGGCTCGTCAAACAAGGGCTTGTTACCGGGCTTTTCGCCGATCCAGTTCACTGTTTCCGAATCCGGCGCCCGGAAGATCAACGGCGAGACTCTGGAGCCCAATGGCGAAAGAAAGATCGTGCAGGTACAGATCTCCATGTTCAACATGGTGGAGAATGTATTCTCCAGTCTGCTTAGTGTGGTTACCGGCGGTGCGCTGGGCGACAAGCGTTCTATCTTCGCGCCGCGTGATTACTACATACCGGGCAAGCTGGAAAAGGCCTTCGGCATCGAGTCCGCATTTGATCCGAATGCCAATAATCTCTACCGCGTCGTCCGTAACGGCCCATATGCGAATCTGTATAAGGCCAATCTGGAAGAGATGGCCCAGAATGGCGGACGTATCCATTTCGTCCTGGCTGCCAAGCGCGAGTTCACTCCTGAGTTGCAGAAGAACCTGGAAGCCCAGGGCTTGAACGTGGAATACGACGGCGACGTGGTGGATATGCCCAACCTGCCGAGGATACTGCGGAATTCGCCGCAGATCGCGGCGGTCCTGGCTCAGGGCGGCAGCGTGGCAGTCCATCCGTATACTGGCAACGTAGTCGCTACCTTTGCCAAGGGCGAGCATCCAGCGTCGGTCTTGCGTCAGTATATCTGGAAGAACGGTCCGAACGGCCGGTTCCTGGTAGCGGTCGATGTCTTGAACCAGCCGGTTACAGTGTTAGTCAACGGTAAGGAGCAGGAGATGCTCCGGCCGGATGTGGAAGGCGACATTTTAGTAGACGGCAAACTGAAGCATATCGTGCAGAAGCATGCGCCAGCCCTGCCGATCATGATATACGATGCGGAAGCTGGCAAGGACCAGATGGCCAAATGGGTGCGGAATTACACTGTAAATAGGGCTGTCAACAATCGTGCCTATGTAACGATCCAGAATCCGGCTGCGGTCAAGAGCACCTATGTCAGAGACGCCAGCCGTCCGGGTGTCTTCGTGCAGACAGGTGTTGAGTCGGTAATGGCGGAGTCGGCTATACCGGTTGCTTCAACACTCAAGGACAACATGACGCTGGTATTCAGCGACAAGTCCGGAAATACGGCGGCGGTAGCCAGACTGAGCAAAGGCAATCAGTTTAACGTGCGTTGGGTCGATGCCAATACCGTCGAGTTCTACCAGGTCATGCCCAAGGATGCACCGTTGGTAAGCATGGTTGACTTGCGTTCCGGCGAATCCAGAACATTCCGCGACAGCAACGAGGCGGATTATCTGCGCTATTTCACCGTCGCCATGAAGAATGGCTGGGCCGTAAATTCGAGAGTTGAACATGGAAGCGATTTGGTGTTGAGCGACAAGATCCAGGGCGCGGATCTGGTATTTACCGGCCGCAATGGTGAACTGGGCGTCATGGAGTACGGCGCTCGCATCGGCCAGACCACTGTACGCCTGATCAACTCGGAAGGGCTGGCCGTGGCAGTCGGGACTTCCGGCAGCATTGCGATAGATCCGACGCTGACCCAGACTTCACGCGTGGATAGCCTGTCCCTGCCGGAAGCCAAGGCGCCGGTGCCGGCTTCGAGCAGCTTTGTCGAGCTTTTGAGACGCATGGGCATAACCGACCAGGCCGTGCTGGCCCAGGCCGCCCAGGTAGACTCGCAGTGGGCCGCGCTTAGAAACAGCGCAGCGGATCCTGAGAACCCGGACGGTGATGCCGCTACCGCCAGACGCGAGGAGCGGATCAAGGCCTATGACGCAGCCTTCAAGATGCTGGAGCAGGGGCCGCAGTATCAGGAAGTGGTCGCCAGACGCAACCAAACGCAGGCCTTTACGAATGAGAAGCAGAAGCTGGGCTCGCAACTGGAGCTGAAGCGTTACGAGACAGATTGGGAGATGAACCATCAGCCGCCGTTCAAGGTTCAGGATATCGTTTCGTTGGTCGGTCAGCTGCAAAATGGTCAGCAGGCGGTCGCTAATCTCTATTCGTACCTGAATGGCGGACATACGGTGGCGGCGACCACGGCTTTGGGCATTAAGTCATCCGCCGAGGCTATTAGTTGGCTGCAGACCCAGAAAGCCAACAACAATACGAATATAGCTGCGTTGCAGCAGATGCAGACCACCGGCAATTACAGCAATGTCTTCCCGAGCGATCAGGAATATGCTGCCGCGGTCAAGTATTACACCGGCGATGCATCGAACAAGACAGCCGGGCAGATCGCGCTGGATCAGCAGGCCGTGGCGGAAGCACAAAAGGCCGTGACACTGGCCCAGGGCAATCCCAACGATACTGCCATCTCCCAACAGCGTCTCGCACTGGCCCAGCTGCAGTTAAATACGGATTCGCAGCTCTGGCAGCGTATCCAGGTCGGGTATGACGCCCGGACCGGCGGTAACGAAGCTCGCATGGGCAATGTTCCAGCGTACGTGCAGTGGGCCATCACCACCTTGCAGAATGATAATCAGCGTATCGACCAGCAGATAGCTTTCATCAATAGCCTGGACGGCCAGACCGTCACTGACTGGAGCGGCGTGCCGGTCCTGGATAGCCAGGCCAGCCGTCGTTATAACCTGCCGACCGGCCCGGTGGCAGGGCAGACCCAGGGCCATATTGTGACACTGATGTCCTGGATAGACGGTATCAATAAGGATCTTCAGAATGGCAAATATAGCGCTGCCGGGGCCGAGGTGTATTCTCAATTGCGGCAGAACATGCAGGCGGAGATCGATGTTTATAACACCTACGGCCTCAAAGCGGAAGCGGCGGCGGAGGCCCTGAAGGCCGGAACTGGCAATCCCACCGAGGCCGCCCAGACTAATGCCGCCTATCAACAGAAGATGAATGAGATCAATCAGCAGCGCATCAATCTTCTGGAGAGCGTCGATAAGCTTTACAAGGATTACAACCTCTACAACGCCAAGGCCGAGGCCGAACGCAAGGACTACGAAACCAAACTGCTGGCGCAAATTGCCAAACTGCGTGCGGAAGTGCAGCGCTTTGTTTATGCTGAGCGCGATCTCAATGATAGCAATGGAGCAGTCTTACAGAACAAGGAAGACAAGAGCGATGCCTACTACCGCCTGAACCTGGAGCGTCAGAAACTGGATGCCTTCCGCAAGTCGGAAGAGGCGTTTGTGGCCCGGCAAAAGCAGATGATAAGCCAGTATCATATGTCTTTGGATGATCTGCGCGTGGCTGGCGCCAAGGCGTTGTCCGCCAATAGCAAGCTGTCCGTGGCGGACAGAGAAGCTGCCTTGAAGTCGCTAAATAGCATGATAGGCCGTCTGCACAATGCTACGCCGCGTTCGGCCGAAGCCACGCAGATATCCATCGACCATCAGTACAGGCTTACGGCCCGTAAGCCCCAGGCAGTGACCATCCTGAACGCTTCCAAGCAGGGCGGAGTTACCACGGCAGTTGGCGGCGCGGATATATTGTCCAGCAGCGACACGGATAACACCGGGGTTATGTTTATTTCCAACAATGCCGAGACCCAGGGCGGGCTCAACTCGCGTTATCTGATCTATGTCGCCGATCATTTCAACATGAAAGATGACAAACATACTTCCTTGTCCAGCTTGGCGTTGGGCATTGGCCAGGATAGCCAGTGGATCACTGATCCGCTGGCCAAGTCGGGCACTTTCAAGGAATACATGCAGAATTCGGTTGCCATATTCGTCAACCCGTCCTATGTCTATACTATCTATCACGACGGACAGCGCAAGACCGTGTACGGCGTCTCCGCTTATATGCTGCAGGATCTGAACGGCAAGACCAGCATCGTCGGGTTCAACGCCAACGTTCGGCATGACATCACCGCCAATGACAGAGTGTTCATCGACCTGGGCGCAGGTAAGGCGACGGGTAAAGAAACGGCCACTTTGTATGTCATGGATCAGTACGGATGCCTGACCGGCAAGCCGCTCAATCTGAAGCAGACCAATCCTTACTGGGGCGCAGTGGTTAAGTATGAGCACAACTTTAATAAGCACCTGAGCGGCCGCGTGGCGGTCACGGCTGCTAATTATGGTTACGGTTCGTTTATCGATCTGGGGACTGGCGCCAC
>JAAXVU010000018.1 GCA_013335325.1 Candidatus Omnitrophota bacterium
CGGGTCATGGGTACATTAATAAGGTGAAGGAAGTAATGCCCAAGCTTACTGTTTATGATATGGCCGGTAAAGAATCAGGGTCGCTAGACCTACCGGAGGCTTTCGCCAAAGATGTTAATGATGCTGTAATTCATCAGGCCATAGTAATGTACCAGGCCAATCAGCGTCAAGGAACAGCGGATACTAAGATCCGTTCTGAGATCTCCGGAGGCAACAAGAAGCCTTTCCGCCAGAAGGGCACCGGCCGCGCCCGTCAGGGTTCCAGTCGTTCTCCCTTGATGCACCACGGCGGTATTGTTTTCGGTCCGCATCCGCGTGATTTCAGCTACGTAGTTCCTAAGAAGGTTCGCATTGCTGCCTTACGCGAAAGTCTGAACGCCAAGTTCAAGGATAACTCGCTGGTATGTGTTAATGCCGTGGCAATAAAGTCAGGCAAGACGAAGGACTTTGTGGCGGCATTGAAGAACCTGAAGATCGACGGTAAGAAAGTATTGGCGCTTTTGGATGATTGTGCCAAGGAAGTCACCCTGGCCTCCCGCAATCTGCCTACCGTGCAGCTCGGCCGTACCGTGGACGTGAACGCGCTGGACGTCCTTAAGAACAACAAGATCCTCGCGACCAAGTCTGCGATGGAACAACTTCTCAAGAGAATCCAATGATCACTAGCTACGATATTATCAAATGTCTGTTGCGCACGGAGAAGGGTACGCTTGTCGAGAAGCATCGGCAGTACGTCTTCCGTGTAACTCCCAAGGCCACAAAGACCGATATCCGTAAGGCTGTGGAGGATATTTATAAAGTAAAAGTGCAGGCCGTTAATGTGGTTAATGTGCCTGGCAAGTTGAAGCGTGTCCGTGTCAAATACGGTTACACGTCAGACTGGAAAAAAGCTGTTGTCACTCTAAAAGAGGGCAACAAGATTGAGGTTGCTTAATCATGGGTATCAAGCGTTTTAAACCCACTACACCTGGTTTGCGTCATGCAGCCTTGTGCGATTTCAGCGAACTGACCAAGCACAAGCCGGAGAAGTCGTTACTCGTCCCTCTAAAGAAGTCGGGTGGACGCAACAGTTATGGTCGTGTTACTTCCCGTCATCGTGGCGGTGGGCACAAGAGAATGTATCGCTTGATCGACTTTAAGCGTAACCGTCTTGATGATATAGCGACCGTGTTAGGGATAGAATATGATCCTAATCGTTCTTGCCGTATAGCCCTGGTGGAGTATCAGAGCGACAAGGCTAAGAGCTATATTCTGGCTCCTTTGGAACTCAAGGTTGGGGAGACAGTAGTAAGCACGAATTCGGATAACGGTGAAATCCGCCCCGGTAATGCGTTCCCGCTGTCGAGGATCCCATTAGGGACCCCGATACATAATATTGAAATGAAACCCGGTAAGGGCGGCAAGATCGTCCGTTCTGCCGGAACCTCCGCCCAGCTTCTGGGTAAGGAAGGCGAGTACGCGATGTTGCGTCTTCCGTCGGGAGAAATGCGCCGGCTGTTAAGCAGTTGCCGTGCCACCATCGGACAGTTGTCGAACGTGGAGCACGAAACACAGTCTATCGGTAAGGCCGGCCGGAATCGTTGGCTGGGTATACGCGGGCAGTCGCGCGGTGTGGTTATGAACCCTGTCGACCATCCGCACGGAGGTGGTGAGGGTAAGACCCCGCAAGGTAACCCGCACCCGGTAACGCCGTGGGGCAAGCCGACTAAGGGCTATAAGACGCGCAAGCCGCGCAAGTATTCCGATCAATTTATTGCAAAGAGAAGGAAATAAGCAATATGTCACGTTCCGTCAGCAAGGGTCCTTTCGTCGATGAATCGTTGAGAAGGAAGTTCGACAAGATGGTCGCTTCCGGTCAGAAGCAGCCGATAAAGACCTGGTCCCGTCGTTCGACCATTATTCCGGACTTTGTGAGCTATACATTCGCCGTTCACAATGGCCATAAACACGTCCCGATTTTTATTACCGAAAACATGGTTGGTTTCAAGCTTGGGGACTTTGCCCCGACCAGGACGTTCAAGGCCCACGGTGGCGTGAAGGCCAAGAAGGCGATGCAGAAGAAATAATTAAAGGTGTGGAGACATGATCGCAACAGCTAAAGGAAGATATCTCAGAGTTTCTCCGACGAAGATCAGGAAGATTCTCGATCTTGTTCGCGGCAAGCAGGTGCCGGTGGCGTTGACCATCTTGGCGCATCTCAACAAGCCGACCAAGGAGAAGATCGTTAAGGTTCTGGAGTCCGCCGTCGCCAATGCTAAGCAGAAGGGTTTGACGGAGGATCAGCTGGTGGTTTCGAAGATCGTTGCCGACCAGGGGCCGGTTTGGAAACGTTTCCGCGCCGCCACCTTCGGAAGAGCGACTGAAATCTTAAAGAAAACTAGCCATATTACGGTTGAACTTGATCTCAAAGTTAAATAAGGGATGTGAAAAGTGGGTCAAAAAGCTTCTCCAATCGCATTACGTATCGGTATCAACAAAAACTGGCGTAGCCTCTGGTTTGCGGATCGTAAGGATTTCGCAAAGAACGTGGAAGAGGATTACAAGATTCGTCAGTACATCAGAAAGAAGTTCGTTCAGGGAGCGGTTGCTGGCGTTGAGATTGAACGTCTGGCGGGTCAAATTAAGATCCGGATCGCCTCTGCTCGTCCGGGTGTTATCATCGGCCGTCGTGGCGCTGATATAGACCGTCTGCGGGCTGATTTGGGTAAGATCACCAGCAAGGAAATTAACGTCGATATCAAGGAGATCAAGAATCCTTCCGTCGATGCCAACCTGGTGGCACAGAGCGTGTCTTTCCAGATGGAAAAGCGCGTTGGCTTTCGCCGTGCGATGAAGCGCGCGGTAGAGCAGTCGATACAGGCCGGTGCCAAGGGGATCAAGATCATAGTGTCCGGACGATTGGACGGAGCCGAAATTGCCCGTCGAGAAAAATATCATGTTGGCAAGATCCCGCTGCAGACATTCCGTGCCGATATCGATTATGGATTTGCTGAGGCGCTTACGACTTACGGTTGCATAGGTGTCAAGGTATGGATTTACAAGGGCGATACATTGAAAGACGCGCAGAAAGTTGAAGCTTAAAGGAGTTTGATTTATGGCATTATTGCCAAAGAGAGTTAAATATCGTAAGTCGCAAAAAGGCAAATGTCGCGGAGTTGCGTCGTCGGGTCACCGGCTGGCATTCGGCGAATATGGTCTTAAGGCGTTAGACAATGGACTTATCCGTTCCAACCATCTTGAAGCCTGTCGTGTTGCGATGGTGCGTAAGCTGCGTGGAGCTGGAAAATTGTGGATCAATACATTTCCACACAAGCCGGTCACCAAAAAGCCAGCCGAAACCCGTATGGGTAAGGGTAAGGGTGACCTAGATCACTGGGTTGCGGTCATCAAGAGGGGCAGAATTATTTTCGAGGTCAGTGGCGTTCCGGAAGACTTTGCCAAGAATCTGTTGCGTCTTGTAGCGTTCAAGCTTCCGGTCAAAACGAAATTTGTCACCCGTTCGCATCAGATTTAACCGAGGACTGTCATGGAATTGAAAGAACTGAGAAACCTCAACGATAAAGAGCTTGTGCAGCGCGAGGAGTTTCTGAAAAAGGAACTCTTCGGCCTCCGCCAGCAGAGTCGTATGGGACAGGTGGAAAAACCTTCACGGTTTACGACGTTAAAGAAAGAAATAGCTCAGATCCTGACTATTATTAATGAAAGAAAGAATAACGATGGAAAAAAGAGCTAATAGGCAGAAAGTCCTCACAGGAACCGTACTAAGCGACAAGATGATGAAGACGCGCGTCGTGCAGGTGCGTTCTCTGGAGCGCCACGCTAAGTACGACAAGTTGCTGGTCACGCACAAGAAATATAAGGCGCATGACGAGAATAACGAGTCGCACGTCGGTGATGTAGTCTCTATACAGGAGACACGGCCGTTGTCAAAGGACAAGCGTTGGGTCATCGTTCAGATCGTTGCCAAGAACGCCAACAAAGAGGCGGTGGCTATATGATTCAGATGAAGACCCTTTTGCAAGTGGCTGACAATACCGGAGCGCGTACTGCATCTGTTATTGGTGTGCTAAACGCCAAAGGTAAGTTGACAGCGCAGATCGGCGACATCGTAAAGGTCAATATTAAGGAATCCACGCCGGATGCGGCGATCAAGAAGGGACAGAAAGCCAAGGGTGTGGTCGTTCGCACAAAGGCGCGCATACGTCGCACTGACGGTTCCTACGTCCGTTTTGACAATAATGCTGTAGTGCTTATCGATGATGCCGGTAACCCGCGTGGTACACGCGTGTTTGGCCCCGTAGCGCGCGAGTTGCGCAATATGGAATATATGAAGATTATTTCTTTAGCCCCAGAGGTCGTCTAATGTTACGTATCAAGCGCGATGATAAAGTGATGGTGATATCCGGTAAGGACAAGGGTAAGACCGGCAAGGTCATTAAAGTACTCACGGCCGAAAAGAAAGTCGTGGTCGAGAATATTAATGTCGTCAAGAAAGCGGTCAAGAAAAGCGACCAGTATCCGCAAGGTGGGTACATTGAGATAGAGAAGCCGTTGCATATATCCAATGTCATGCTTATTGATCCGAAGTCGAACAAGCCGACCCGCTTTAAAGCCAAGGTGCTCAAGGATGGCGCGAAGCTACGTGTCAGTCCCAAGAGCGGTGAAACGATTTAAGAGGAGTTCCCGGTGAAACCTGAATTGCAAGAAAAGTATTTGAAAGAAGTAGTCCCGGCCATGAAAGAGAAGTTCGGGATAAAGAATATCATGGCGATCCCACGTATTGACAAGGTAGTTGTCAATATGGGTGTAGGCGAGTCTAGAGACGATATCAAGTTTCTGGAACAAGCTGCCGAGGAATTGGCGATCATCACTGGGCAGAAGCCTACTATCCGTCGTGCCAAGAAGGCCATCTCAAATTTTCATCTTAAACAGGGTTTGCCTGTTGGGTGCAAGGTAACGTTACGCCGTGCGCGCATGTACGAGTTCTTGGATAAGTTGGTTAACGTGGTTCTTCCTCGTATCCGTGACTTTAACGGGGTCTCCCGTAAGGCTTTTGACCGGGAAGGTAATTATACTTTGGGCCTCAAGGAACAGTCTATATTCCCGGAAATTGATCCGACAAAGCGCGACTTTCGTGTCCAGGGTATGGATATCAGCATAGTTATTAAGGGTGGCAACATCGAAAAGAATTTGGAGTTCCTGCGTTTGATGGGGATGCCGTTCTCTAAATAGTGGATAAAACAAGGACAGTACGGAAAATATGGCCAAGAAAGCGCTGATCAATAAAGCGAAGATGAAACCGAAGTTTTCGACCAGGCAGCATAACCGCTGCCAGCTGTGCGGTCGTCCCAGAGCCTATCTAAGACGTTTTGGCATTTGCCGTCTTTGCTTTCGTGAACTGGCCTGGAAGGGCGAAATACCTGGCGTGAAGAAAGCCAGCTGGTAGTTCGAAGTAAATTGCGGAATTCTCCTGAAGCAGGCACGAGGTGCGGGGCAGGAGAGGGAAGCAGCAAAGTTTCGGCCGAGGCCGGAACATAATTAAAACAAACGAGGTTTTTAACAATGGCAGTTTCAGATCCTATCGCCAATATGCTCACCATCATTCGTAATGCACTGAAGGTGCACAAGGACACCGTCGATGTTCCAGCTTCCAAGCTGAACGAAAAGATCCTGGGTATTTTTAAGAAGGATGGCTACATTGAAGACGTCAGACTTTTGAAAGACAAAGCTCAGGGATGTCTCAAGGTGTATCTGAAGTATGATAACAAACAATCAGTTATTTCCGGACTGCAGCGTGTCTCGAAGCCGGGCTTGCGTGTATATGTCCAGAACGATGAAATTCCACGTGTCTTAAGCGGCATGGGCACGGCAGTTATCTCCACGTCAAAGGGCATTTTGGATGATAAGGAAGCCCGTAAACTTAAAATCGGAGGCGAAGTCCTCTGTCATATTTGGTAAGGTGATATGTCTAGAATCGGTAAGATACCACTTGCGTGTCCCAAAGAAGTTAAGTTGAACATAACTCCAACGACTGTTAACTTGGAAGGCCCAAAGGGCAAGCTCAGTTTGACTATGCCTTATGGCATCAAGGTTGAGCAGAATGACAAGGGCTTGTGTATTTCCCGTGTCAATGATACCAAGCAGATCAGGGCGGACCATGGAACGGTGCGAGCTTTGCTGAAGAACATGATTCTTGGTGTCAGCAAGGGGCATACGAAGGATTTAGAGATCCAGGGGTTGGGTTTTCGTGCGCAGGCAGCCGGCCAGAAGTTGTCTTTAAGTCTTGGATTCAGTCACCCAGTGGAGTACATGGTGCCGGCTGGAATCAAGTTGGCTTCTCCCAAGCCCAATGAGATCAAGTTGGAAGGTGCAGACAAGATTTTGCTCGGTCAGGTGGCAGCCCAAATTCGGGATATCAAGCCGCCTGAGCCTTATAAAGGAAAAGGGATCCGCTACGTCGGCGAGGTCGTGAAGCGCAAGCAGGGTAAATCCGTAACCAAGTAAAAGGCTATGTCGAATATTAAGGAAATCAAAAGATCATTTCGTCACAAGCGCATCCGTCGTAAGATGTCGGGCACCGCAGAGCAACCGCGCCTGTGCCTGCACCGGAGCCTGAAGAATTTATCGGCATGCATTGTCGATGATACGGTCGGCAAGGTGTTGTTAGGGATGAGCACCTTGGCGAAGGACGTCAGGGAAAAAACCAAAAACAATGGCGGCAATATCAAGGCGGCCGAGATGCTCGGTGAAGCTTTGGCCAAGGATGCGATCGCGAAGGGTATTCGCAGGGTCGCCTTTGACCGTGGCGGATACATGTATCATGGCCGGATCAAGGCTTTCGCCGATGCTGCCAGAAAAGCCGGATTGGAATTTTGATCAGTATGGAAGACAATAAACAGAACCAGACTCCCCAGGCAGATAGCAACGCTAATGCAGGCGCTTCGGTGGCTCAGTCCCCGGCGCAAGGGCAGCAGAGACGTGGTCCTTCTCGCGGCCGGTCGCGCAATTCCCGTGGCGGCTCGTCCGATATGCAGTCGGTCGACAAGGCTAACGACAAGAAACTGGCGTATTCTTCCGATAACGCACCAGCTCAGGGTCCAGGACAGGGCCGCGATAGTCGTGGCCGTGGCCAGGGTGGTAAGAGATCGTTCGGTCCCAAGCAGGAAGCTGAGTCGAGCGGACTGATCGAGTCCGTTATTCGGATAAGCCGTGTGGCCAAGGTAACTAAGGGTGGCACCAAGCTTTCTTTCAGTGCCTTGGTGGTAGTAGGCGACGGCAAGGGCAATGTTGGTTACGCCTTGGGCAAGGCGGGCGAGGTGGCGGTGGGTATAAAGAAGGGCCTCAACTCCGCCAAGAAGCGCATGATCACGGTTTCCCGTCGGGGAACTACGATCCCGCATGCGGTTATCGGCAAGTGGTGCGCTACCGAAGTCCTCCTCAAGCCGGCCAGCGACGGTACTGGAGTTATCGCTTCCGGTCCGGTGCGTGCGATCTGCGACGGAGCCGGTATCAAGAACATTCTGACCAAGGTACATCGTTCTAGCAATCCTCTGAACGTGGTCAAGGCCACCTTTGAAGGCCTCTCGCGCCTGAAGAAGGTAAAAGTCAACGAAGAGAATGCCGCTGTTCCGGGCGTTCAGCAAACCGCTAATAAGGTTGAATAGATATGCAGCTGCATCAGTTAAGGTCTCCTGAAGGTTCCAGAAGGCGCAAGAAGTATCGCGGTCGTGGTGCCGCTTCCGGTCTGGGCAAGACTTCTGGCCGTGGTGATAAGGGTCAGCGTTCGCGTTCTGGCCGTGGTATCCTCATCGGTCTGGAAGGCGGACAGATACCGCTTATCCGCCGTATACCAAAAGTTGGTTTCCATACCCTGAATCCTGTTGTATATCAAGTTGTACACGTCGAGGACTTGAACCGTTTCGAGGCTAACGCCAAGGTTGATATTGTGGCGCTAAAGGCCAAACAGATGGTCAGCAGCTTGCGCAAGCCTGTGAAGATCTTGGGTGATGGAGAGTTGAAGAAATCCCTGACCGTGGTAGCGGACAAGTTTACCGCCAGCGCGGCTGCAAAGATTACCAAGGCTGGCGGCAAGGCCGAAGTTATTTCCAAGGAGCAGGAGAAGCCGGTGACCTCGGACAAAAAGGCTAAGAATTAACTTATATGCTGTCACAGTTCTTCAAGGCGTTAACGACCTGTTTCAAGATCGAGGATCTTCGCAAGAAGATCCTGTTTACTCTTTTCATGGTTGCGGTGTACCGTATTGGTTGTTTTCTTCCGACTCCCGGTATTAATGGGGCCGAATTGGCCAAGTTCTTTGAAAAGGTCGCACAGTCTACCGGTGGCGGCAATGTTTTCTCTATTATGAACATGTTCTCGGGCCGATCACTCGAGAAGTTGACTATTTTCTCGCTGGGCGTTATGCCCTACATTTCCAGTTCGATCATCATGCAGCTTTTGACAGCAGTCATCCCTACATTGGAGAAGTTGTCCAAGGAGGGGCAAGCCGGGTATCAGCAGATCAACCAGTATACGCGATACGGTACGGTTGGGCTGGCGGCGATCCAGTCCTTCTTTATCGCACTCTGGCTGGAGAGTTCCCAGGCTACATTCTTCCAGGGGTTGCATATAGTGAATAACCCTGGCTGGACTTTTCGAATTACCACGATGATTACGCTGACAGCTGGCACTTTACTTATTATGTGGCTGGGTGAGCGGATCCAGGATCAAGGCATCGGTAATGGCATGTCGATAATAATCACGGCAGGTATCCTGTCTTCCGGACCGGCCGCGATCGAGCAGACCTTTCTATTGTTATCTCCCAAGACGGCCAGCGCGGCTCAGTTACAGCCTCTGACGGTCTTGATGCTGCTATTCTTCTTTGTTTCAGTTGTCTTATTGACGACCTTGGTGACCCAGGCACAGCGCCGCATTCCCGTTCAGCATGCACGTAGGGCTATGGGGGGCAAGGTAGCAGGCATGCAGAATTCCTTTATTCCACTTAAAGTGGACACCTCGGGCATCATAGCTATTATTTTTGCTCAGTCGATCCTGCTTTTTCCAGCAACGATTTCCAGTTTTATACCATCTCAGGGGTTTCACTCATTTACTTCGTATCTCATGCGCGGACAATTTGCGTATTATTTCCTTTACGCTGGCTTAATAGTCTTTTTCTGCTATTTCTATACAGCATTGGTTTTCAATCCCGTTGATGTGGCCGAGAACATGAAGAAGCATGGTGGATTTGTTCCAGGTTTGCGTCCAGGAAAGGATACGGCTGATTATTTGGATTATGTTCTGACGCGTATTACACTAGCGGGTGCGACGTTTATATGTTTTATCGCGATCTTGCCGGATGCCATTATGGCTAACATGAAGGTGCCGTATCTGGTAGCTTCCTTCTTTGGCGGCACAGGTATTCTGATCACGGTTGGTGTTATGCTCGACACTATGAAACAGGTGGAGTCGCATTTGCAGATGCACAATTATGAGGGTTTCATGCAGTCGGGACATTTAAGGGGGAGAAGATGATCATCGTGCTTTTAGGTGCTCCAGGGGCTGGTAAGGGAACGTTAGCTACTGCACTGAAGGATCAGTTAGGTGTTCATCATATTTCCACGGGCGACCTCATTCGCGCAGAGATCAAGGGCGGAACGCCTATTGGCCTGGAGATCAAGCGTTATGTTGAATCCGGCGGGCTGGTTCCCGACGAGGTAGTGACCAAAATGATTGAAGGCAAGATTGCTGCCACAGCCAAGGATGGCAAGGGCTATATGTTTGATGGTTTTCCGCGTACGTCCGCCCAGGCCCAGGATCTGGACAAGATTCTGCAAAAGAACGGTCTTCAGATTGATTTTACTCTTTATATGGAAGCATCACTGGATATCGTTCTTAAGCGCCTGACTGGTCGGAGGGTTTGCAAGGCCTGTGGTGCTCTTTATCATTTGACCGGTATGCCTTCCAAGAAGCCCGGCATTTGTGATAAGTGCGGCGGCGAGCTGTACCAGCGTGCCGATGATAATGAGGATACTATCACCAAGCGGATGACGGTTTATGCCGAGAGCACGCGCCCGATAATCGACTTTTACAAGGCGCAGGGCAAGCTGAAGGCCGTTAATGCTGACCGGGAGGCCGGCGAGGTGAAGGCAGCGCTTCTTAAGATATTGAATGACGCAAAATCCTGACATCCGGATCAAGACTCACGACGAGCAAATGCTCATGTGGGAGGCAGGTAAGCTCCTCTCCCGGGTTGTGGCAGATTTAAAAAGTTCTTTAAAAATCGGAATGACTACTGCGGAAGTCGATGCTATCGCCGAATCGTTGATAGCTAGCAGCGGTGCTTTACCAGCCTTCAAGGGGTATCGCGGATATCCGGCTACCATTTGCATTTCCGTTAATGAGGAAGTCATCCACGGTATACCCGGTCCGCGGGTGATCCGAGACGGCGACATTGTTGGCATCGATATTGGCCTGATTCACAAGGAATTCTATTCCGATATGGCTGTCACAGTGGGATTCGGCAGCCTGACGGGAGCCCGGCAGAGGCTGATAGACGTTACGCGCCAGGCGCTTCTCAAGGGTATTGCAGAGGCCCGGCCCGGCAACCGGCTGGGTGATATTTCCCATGCGATACAGGAATACGTCGAGTCCAAGGGGTTTTCAGTCGTGCGGGACTTTGTGGGGCACGGCATAGGGCGCGAGTTGCATGAGGATCCGGAAATACCCAATTACGGACCTGCGCGCAAGGGGCCGTTACTGCAGTCCGGCATGGTCTTCGCTATCGAGCCTATGGTCAACATGGGTGTGGAGCATACGAAAGTTTTGCCTGATGGCTGGACAGCGGTAACAATGGACGGCAAGCCATCTGCCCATTTTGAGCATACGGTCGCGATCACAGAATCGGGGCCGGTGATACTGACGGAGTGAGAGAACGGTATGTCGAGGGAAGACCTGATTGAAGTTGAAGGGATTGTTGAAGAGGCGTTGCCGAATGCGATGTTTCGGGTCGTCACTGAGCAGGGACACAAGGTGCTCGCGCATGTTTCCGGCAAGATGCGCATGAATTTTATCCGCATCCTGCCTGGCGATAAAGTAAAAGTAGAGATCTCACCCTACGATCTTTCTAGGGGGAGAATAACGTACAGGAATAAATAAGATGAAAGTCAAATCATCGGTCAAGAGAATCTGTAATAAGTGCAAGATTGTCCGTCGGCAGGGAGTGGTACGCGTGATTTGCGACAATCCGAAACATAAACAAAGACAAGGATAAGGACGTATGGCGAGAATCCTAGGTATTGATCTCCCAAGGGACAGACGTATTGAGGCGGCGTTGCCCTATTTGTTTGGGATTGGTTTGACGCGAGCGCGTCAGATCCTGGAGGCCACTAAGATAGACCCGTCCAGGCGGTCCAATGATTTGACCGAGGAAGAGATCCTCAAGATAACGAATTATATCCAGAAGAACTTTGTCGTCGAAGGTGACCTGCGTCGTGAAATACAGCAGAACATTCGCCAGCATATGGATATGGGGACCTACCGCGGGTTGCGCCATCGCAAGGGGCTTCCCGTGCGCGGGCAGCGTTCCCGTACTAACGCGCGTACGCGCAAGGGCCGTAAGCAAACTGTCGGCGGAATGAAAAAGAAGGAAGAATAAGAGGATAGTCCATGAGCAGTCCTACGAAAGCGAGCAACAAGCCGGCCGCCCAACAACAGACGGGTGCTGCGCCAACCAAGACCGCGGCAAGAAAAGCCAAGGCCAAGAAGCGTTCACTCAAAGGCGTTACGTCCGGCATTGCTATGATAGCCGCGACATTCAACAACACTATAATTACCATAACGGACCGCCAGGGCAATACCATTGTCTGGGCCACCCCGGGCGTGGTGGGATTCACTGGTTCCAAAAAATCGACACCGTTCGCGGCGCAGGTTGCCGCCGCCGAAGCGGCCAGACGTGCCAAGGATCTTGGTATCGAGAGCGTGGACGTTCTGGTCAAGGGGCCTGGTTCAGGTCGCGAATCGGCTATCCGCGCCATTTCGGCTGCCGGTCTTCAGATATTGTCTATCCGCGACGTCACGCCGATACCGCACAATGGGTGCCGTCCGCGCAAGAAACGCAGAGTTTAATCCAGAAAGGGTATTTGATCCATGGCACGTTATACAGGTCCTCGTTGCAGGCTATCCAGAAGAGAAGGGGTCAATCTTGGCCTCAAGAAGAAGTGGTCGCTGGACAAGCGCGAAGCCGCCCCGGGACAACACGGGTTCAGGCGTTCTAAGCTTTCCAACTATGGTCTGCAGTTGCGCGAGAAGCAGAAGGCCAAGCGTATTTACGGAGTTCTTGAGCGTCAGTTCAAGAACTATTACCTTAAGGCCAGCGCCTCCAAGGACGTTACCGGTACGGTGCTTTTGCGCATGCTTGAAACCCGCTTGGACAACGTGGTCTACCGTCTGGGTTTTGCCATTACCCGTGCCCAGGCCCGGCAGATGGTCAGCCACGGTCTGGTTCGCGTAAACGATAAAAAGGTTAATATCGCCTCCGCGTCCGTAAAGGCCGGCGACACGGTCTCTTTTGCGGGTAAGGAAACCATAACGAAATACGTAAAGAAGAATCTTGAGATGAACGAGGGTTGGACTGTGCCGGCCTGGCTGCAGGCGGACAGCGATAACCTCAACGGCAAGGTTTTGCGTCTCCCGGTGCGTGAGGACATTGTAGTCCCGCTAAACGAACAGTTGATCATTGAGTTGTATTCGAAATAACAACCGGGATTTTCCGATTTTCAATTCTTAAAGGAGGATTAAACTCATGGGAGTTAAATGGCGTGATTTTCAGATGCCCAAGCGTTTGGACTGTGACGAGGCGACTTATACTGACTGCTACGGCAAATTCATCGCCGAGCCGTTCGAGCGTGGTTACGGCGTAACGCTAGGCAACTCGCTTCGGCGCATCCTGCTTTCCTCCATCGAGGGCAGCGCGGTTGTCTCCATCCGTATCGAGGGAGTGGAACATGAGTTTGCCACCGTCCCGGGTGTACTGGAATCTGTGGTGGACATAGTCCTCAACATTAAGGAACTGGTGTTGCGTTCGCACTCCAAGGTGGCCAAGACGGTTTATATCAAGGCCAGTAAGAAGGGCGATATCCGGGCCAAGGACATTATTTGCGACGAGACTATCGAGGTGCTGAACCCCGATCACCATATTTGTACGTTGACTCAGGATATCGAGTTCAACATGGAGCTGGAAGTATGCCGCGGTCGCGGTTATGTTCCGGCCGAGCAGAACAAGAAGGATGGCGCCGCGTTGGGTACCATTGCAGTCGATTCCATCTTCACCCCGATCCAGAAGGTCAACTTCTTCGCGGAAAACACCCGCGTGGGACAGCGGACCGACTACGACCGTCTGATCCTGGAGATAACGACCAATGGTGCCATGAGCCCCAAGGAAGCGTTGCTCTACGCTGCCAATATCCTCCAGCGCCATCTGGACGTCTTCGTTGCCTACGGTCAGCTGCCTGAGGAAGAAGAGGAAGAGGAGGAGATCTCCGCCGAGGAAGAGGCGCTGTATGCCAAGTTGCGTCTGCCTATCTCGGAGCTTGAACTTTCCGTGCGCAGTTCCAACTGTCTCAAAGAGGCCAACATCAAGACGATTTCCGATCTGGTCCGCAAGACAGAGGAGGAACTCCTCAATTTCCGTAACTTCGGCAAGAAGTCGCTGACGGAGATCGACGAGATACTCAAGGCCATGGGCCTGAGTCTCGGGATGAAGATCGACCTAAAAAAGCTAAGAAAGAAGAACGAGTCATAATATGAGACACGGTATTTCCGGAAACAAGTTCGGACGCAACCAGACGTTGCGCAAGGCTACGGTCAGGGACCTGGCTAAGGCGATCTTCAATCATCAGCGTATCCGTACGACCCGCGCCAAAGCGGCCGAGGCGAGGAAGCTGATCGACAAGCTGATCACCATGGGCAAGGAGAACACCCTGGCGGCCAAGCGTCGCGCTTTTGCGATCCTTTGCGATCATGCGCTGGTAAGCACGCTTTTCAATACGATAGCCCCGCGTTTTAATAGCCGCCACGGCGGGTATACTCGTATCATCAAGTTCGCCGTAAATCGTCCCGGAGACAACGCTGAGATGGTTCTTTTGGAGCTGACCGAGAAAGGTCCGGAAGCTACAGCCGAGACAACAGAGACCGTTAAAGCTGCCGAGAATCCTAAGGAAGCTAAGGCTGCCAAGGTTGGTAAGGTCGCCAAGAAGGCCAAGGGCGAGGCGGAAGACGCCACGATCGTGGAAGCTAAGCCGGCGGAGAAGAAAGCGAAGCCGGTCAAGAAGGCCAAGGCTTAAGTAGTATCCGAAATTAAATTTCGGCATGGAGACGCCAGTCAAACTCCGCGACCTTATTGTCGTAGGATATCTAGATACAAGGTTCCGTAATATCCTCATGGAACGGAACCAGGCCCCAAAACCATTCAGCCATTTCCTCACGGAAATGGCTTTCTGGCAACAGGGTAAAATAGCCCCGGAGGACAGATATGCTCAAGATCAATTCCCGCATCCAGCAGGTAGTCGGATCCACCACACTGGCGATCACGGCGAAAGCTAAAGAGTTGAAGGAACAGGGAAAGGATGTGGTGAATTTTGCGGCCGGCGAGCCAGATTTTGACACCCCGGATTATATAAAAGAAGCCGCCATCAAGGCAATCAACAGCGGCTTTACCAAGTACACGCCTTCCAGCGGTGCGGAAGACCTCCGCGTCGCGATTTGCGACAAGTTCAAGCGCGATAATGATCTCGACTACAAGCCTGGCCAGATAGTAGTGGGTTGCGGCGCCAAACATTCTATCTTCAACGCCATCATGGTGCTGTGTGACGTAGGGGAAGAGGTGCTCATCCCGGCGCCGTACTGGGTAAGTTACCCCGAGATGGTCAAGGTGGCCGGTGCCGTGCCTAAGATGCTGCCGACCGACCAGGCCAGCGGTTTCAAGGTAACGCCTGCGCAGCTCAAGGCGGCTATCACGCCCCGCACCAAGCTCTTTATCCTGAATTCTCCTTCTAATCCGACGGGTTCTGTATATGCACGTAAGGAACTGGAAGCCCTCGCTGAAGTCTGCGTCCGGCATGGCATCTACGTCATCTCGGATGAGATTTACGAGAAGCTGCTTTACAGCGACGAACCTTTCACTTCGATCGCCGCGTTGGGCAAGGAGATCTACGATCTGACAATTACGGTCAACGGCGTATCCAAGGCCTATTCGATGACCGGTTGGCGCATTGGTTATGCTGCCGGTCCCGCCGCCATCATGAATTACATCAAGAATTTGCAGGACCATTCCACATCCAACCCGACATCGATCAGCCAGAAGGCCACAGTCGCGGCGCTGCGTTCCGCCGAGGATTCGGTGGTGGCAATGCGCGACGAGTTTCGCAAGCGGCGCGATTTAATGATGTCTTTGGTTGACGGCATACCGGGCGTTAGCTATATTAAACCGGATGGTGCGTTCTATCTCTTTTGTGACTTCTCCAAGTTCGGCCGCTGTGCTGACTTGGCCAACAGGATATTAAACGACGTCAACGTGGCGGTTATCCCCGGCGACGGTTTCGGGGCGGAAGGTTTCCTGCGGCTTACCTTTTCCACTTCGCAGGAGCGCATCCGCGAAGGGATCTCCCGTATCAAGGGTTGGATCGAAAAGAACGGATAACTTTTTCCATGGAAATGCGTGAACTGCTCCTGGCGGCGATCGACAAGGCCGCTTCGGATTTGCACCTTACCAATGGCATGCCGCCGGTTCTGCGCATCGACGGAGCACTGACCCCGCTAGACTTTCCGCCGCTAGAGACTGATGAATTGCGGCGTCTTATCTACAGTGTCATGTCCGACACTCAGAAGATCCAGTTCGAGGAAGAGAAGGAGCTGGATTTTTCTATTTCCATGACCGGGCTGGACCGTTTTCGCGTGAACGTACACATCCAGCGCGGCAGTACGGAAGCAGCCTTTCGCCGTATACCGATCTATATCCCAACGATGGAAGAACTCAAGCTGCCGCCTGTCCTTGGCTCATTGGCCCGTAAGATCAACGGCTTGGTCCTTATCACCGGGCCGACCGGCATGGGCAAATCGACCACCATGGCGTCTATGGTGCAGCAGATAAATATGGAGCGCAAGTGCATGATAATGTCGATCGAGGACCCGATCGAGTTCCTGCACGTGAACCGCAAGTCTATTATTAAGCAGCGCGAGGTTTACCGCGACACACATTCTTTTGCCGAAGCCCTGAAGCGCTGTCTGCGTCAGGATCCTGACGTGATTGTCGTCGGTGAAATGCGCGACCTTGAGACTATTTCGACCGCCCTGACGGCTGCTGAGACCGGACACCTGGTCTTGGCGACGCTGCACACACCTGACGCTGCCCAGACGGTCGAGCGTATCGTGGACGTCTTCCCGCCTTATCAGCAGTTGCAGGTCCGCCAGCAGTTAGCGAGCTCTTTGCAGGGTGTGGTTTCCCAGCGTCTTTTACCGCACGTAAGCGGCAAGGGGCGGGTTCTGGCCTGCGAGATAATGGTCGCTACGCCAGCCATCCGCAATATGATCCGCGAGCAGGCGGTAGAGCAGATCCCGACGGCATTACAGACTGGCGCCCAGTTCGGCATGAAACCGATGGACAAGTCCTTGCGTGAGCTTCTGGAATCCGGGCAGATCGATCTTGACACTGCCGTCGGTAATGCCAAAAATGTCGATGAATTCCGGCAGTTCATGCGCAACAGCGCAGTTCCGCCGCCAAACCAAAACAAATTTCCAAGGTAGGTAAATATGTCTTGCAGAGTAACCTTGCTGCCGGGTGACGGTATCGGACCCGAAGTCGCCCGGGCAATGCAGAAGTGTGTCGACGCTACCGGTGTCCGCATCGAGTGGGAGGAAGTAGTAGTAGGAGCGCCGGCGATCGCGAGCCAGGGTACGCCGCTGCCGCCGGAAGCCATCGCCTCCGTCAAGAAGAACCGGGTTGCCATAAAAGGGCCGATAGAGACTCCGATCGGTAAAGGCTTCCGTTCTGTCAACGTGCAACTGCGGCAGGAGCTCGACCTTTACGCCTGTGTGCGTCCTGCCAGATATATCGAGGGGACGCGGGCGGTCAACACGAAGGTGGATCTGGTTATATTCCGCGAGAACACGGAAGACCTCTACGCCGGCGTCGAGTTTGATACCGGCTCCGTCGAGGCTGGTCGTCTTATCAGCCTGATCAACGAAATATCACCCAAGAAGGTGCGTCCGGACTCCGCCATTTCGATCAAGCCGATCTCTGCTTTCGGTTCCGAACGTATCGTTCGCAAGGCTTTTGAATACGCTGTCCAGAACGGCCGACGGAAGGTCTCGCTGGTACACAAGGCGAACATAATGAAATTTACCGACGGGCTTTTCCTGCGCACTGGTCAGCAGGTGGCCGCAGAGTTTGCTGGAAAGGTGGAGTTCGAGGATGTCATCGTTGACAATATGTGCATGCAGTTGGTGCAAAAGCCGGAGCTCTACGACGTTCTGGTCCTGCCGAACCTTTACGGGGATATAGTATCCGACCTGTGCGCGGGTCTGGTGGGCGGGCTGGGGATAGCCCCAGGTGCCAACATCGGCGCGCACGCCGCGCTCTTTGAGCCGGTGCACGGCTCGGCGCCCAAATACGCCGGGCTGAACAAGGTGAATCCTACAGCCACGATCCTCTCGGCGGTAATGATGCTAAGGCACATCGGCGAGACTGACGCGGCCCGGCGCCTGGAGCAGGCTGTCTGCGATGTGATCCGGGAAGGCCGCAATGTCACCTACGATCTTAAGGCCGACCGCAACGACCCGACGGCTGTCGGTACGCAGGAAATGGCAGAGGCGATCTGCCATAAGCTTAGGAAGTAAGAAGCTGCCTTTTCTCTTAAACCATTGAAATGCTCGGCAGGTGCGGATATGAAATCAGGCGTGACATTGGTAGAGATATTGACCGTTATTGTCATCCTGGCCCTGCTGGCAGCTCTGGCGCTCCCGCACCTGGGCAAGGAGCGCTACATTATCGGCGAGGCGATGGTTTCCCTGCAATTGTTGTACGATGCTCAGAAAAGGTATCACCTGGACCACAATGCCTACGCCGGCGATTGCAGCGATCTGGATGCCGATATCACCCCAAAATATTTCAACGCCCCACAATGCTACGCGGCCGGGGCTGCCAGTGATGATGTGGCGTCAATGTTACGGCCGGATACCAACGAACTGGAAAGTTACACCGTGGCTGTGCGGGCTGACGGGACATACCACTGTTGGACGACCTGCGGCTGCGGACCGTGCCCTGAATATGTTACCAGGGCCTTGCCCCAATAGCGCCCCGCTGACTCATTTGCCAGGGCCTGGCAGTTCTCCTGCGGCTTATTCTCAAGTTTAACTAGCACTGGCAGAATTGCGTAGGGACAAAATCAGGGTTTATCGATATAATCTTTTCCATGTCTACCGAGGCCGCTTTCCGCAAGACCGATGTTCAGACCTACCTGGAGCTTTACCGCCAGGTGAAGGAAGTCCTCCTAGAGGGCCAGCGTCAGATAGAAGCGGAGAAAGTTCGCATCTACTGGGAGGCCGGCCGCCTGATCCGCGAACACCTTTTGCAAAACTCTGGCCGCGCCGAGTACGGACGTGAAGTGGTGGCCCGTCTGGCGCGCGATCTGGCGGTCAGCAAGGACCTGCTGCACCGTTGCGCTAAGTTCCACCAAACCTATCCGGACTTTGAGAAAGTGGCCGCGCGCCCGCAATTAAGCTGGACCCATTTCAAGAAGCTTATCACCGTTCCTGACGAGCAGGAGCGAGTCCAGCTGGAGGAAACGGCCGAGAAGGGCGCTTGGTCTTCCGATGAGTTGGCTGAACGCATCCGCTCAAGCCGGCCCGAGCCGGAGGAGGAACTGCCGGTCTACCGACACAGCAATGTCCAGCCGGCTGCGGCTACAATGTCTCTGCTGGGGCCGCTTACGCCTTTACGCGGCGAGCTGTACACCTACCGGATCATCCGGCGACAGGTATTGCCCCCTGGGGCGCCAGCCGACCTGGTGGTCGATCTGGGTTTTTCCACCTACCGCTACGCTGACTCGCGCCTACTGTCGCTTTTTTCCTCCGAAGATATCGTGGAGTGCCGTCAGCGCGACGACATTTTCCGCTTCTTCAATACCGACCGTACGGAGAAGGATCTTTACACCTACCGGGCCTGCGTCGAGCGCGTGGTGGACGGCGACACGCTAAAGGTTCACGTCGATCTGGGCTTCGGCACCTGGACCAGGCAAAGCCTGCGTCTGCGCGGGATCGATGCGCCGGAGCTTGGCACCAAGGAGGGCGAGGCCGCCAAGGTGTTTTTACAGTCGGTGGTCAAGGAGTCGGCAATGCTAGTTATCCGTTCCAGTCGTTCAGACAAGTTTGACCGTTACTTGGCAGACGTTTTTGTGCCGCAGGGCGATTTGGGAGAAGATATATTTATTAACAACCTGCTGGTGGAAAAAGGTTACGCTTTGCGTTGGGAAGATTAGGTTCGATAGTGCGGCACAGCGTCGGTAAAGCGATGGGCAACCCACATTCGTTGAAGGCAATAGTGCACGGCGGTGCCATATGCGGAAAACAGATTTTTCACGTGGGCGTTTTAGTTTCTGTGTTAGTATGTTGAAAACTTTAACCGAGGAAAGGAGAAATCAACATGAAATGTGCGTCCAAATGCTGCGGAACCAAAAAGGCTTCCAAAAAGGCACCGGTCAAGAAGGCCAAGAAGAAATAATATCCGTTTGATCTTCGATGGAAACCCTCTGCCTAATGCAGAGGGTTTTTATTTTTCCGAGGATTCTCGGGAAAATATCCCGAGGACGCCAGGCGAGCTAAGGTGCCCCGAGCCATTCGGGCTTCGTGGTGAACTTCCGGGTAGGGAAGTCTGGATGATGCCCGGAAGCTCACGAGCCGGGGCCGAGGGATTGTTAAGAGGATTCTCGGGAACCCCAGCCCTTCGGGCTTTGGGGTGAACCCACGAGTAAGGAACAGTGCGAAAGGCTCGTGGGTTCAAATATCCCGAGGGCGCCGGTGCGGTCCCCATGTACTCGCTACATTGAGCCTTGTAGAAAGTGCCGGTAAACCCGGAATTTGCAATAGGACTTTAGGCCTACCGCAACATATTGGCATATAAAGAGATATTCTATTGCAACGCAATACAAAATGATGCCGAGCAAATTCCGGGATTACCTCACAA
>JAAXVU010000019.1 GCA_013335325.1 Candidatus Omnitrophota bacterium
AAAGCGTTGCACTTCCTGTTCAAACATCTTGGGATCACCCTCATCCCATATTTTCCGATACTTCTCGAAGAAAGCCGAACCACGCAACTCAGTACGCCCGTCTATATAAACCATAACGTCCGGGTACAAACGTCCTATCAGATACGCTCCCGAGTTAAAATCATTGAAAAAACGCCCCTTGATACCGTTCTTCTTAATAAAGTCTGCCGCCTTATCGGAGTACATGCGCAAATCCACTCCAAAGAAACCGCTCTTGCGTTCATACTTATCAAAGTCGTAATAACCCTGAATGGCCAACGAATTGCCAACGTTCATCAGATAAGCTATAAGGCAGATCTTTACCATTAAGCCGGTCAACTGGACAAAACGATCATCCTCTGCCTTGAAGGGGATCATATCGGTTATCTTCAAATTCGCGGCATTGACCATGGTGACCAAATAGGCAGTGATGGCAAAATAAATAATATTTCTCAACGCGGATAGCCCGATAACCAGCATTACGATCCACAAAAACAACGCGCTTATATCAAGCTTGCGGCGATTAAAAAAGAAGCTCAAGAAAGAGATCAATATCAGCAACCGCAACTGCCAGTAATCCGTATAATCTGCCCAATTAGCTAGTGAAAAAGGCCGCTGCAGTTCAGTAATATTTTCAAAAAATATTTTCGATTCTCCCGACATTGACTTCAGGATGTGAAAAGGATACAAGGCCCCCTGGATCCCCTGCGGATTGATACATGTGGCCAGCAATAACAGTACTAATGCCCAACCAAGTCGACGATATTCTTCATCCGTCAGACGTCCTTCGCTGTTCCACTCCCATGGAAGCGGAACATGCCGCTTGATCGCTTCTGCTACTATTCCAATAAAGACAAACACGATCCCCAGCAGGAAATAACCATGCATATTGGTCCAGATTATCTGCAGGACTATAAGGACAGGCAGCGCCCAACCCGCGTCGAGTCTGGCGGACAGTATATAAATGAACAAAGCGAAGAAGAGAAAGCTGAACAGATCCGGCCGCACCGTGAACCGCGTTTGATAAACGAACATCACCAGGATCATCAGTACTGCCGCAAGAAGCTGCCGATCCCGGTGATATGTCAATAACAACAAGACTAGACAGGTAATAATGACCACCGCAGCCTGCATATAAAGGAGGCCGTCAGTGCCCCAGGAATCTCTAACAATAGAGACCACTACCTGGAAAAGCCATTCATGGTTGATCCACGGCAAGCCCTGCGCTGAAGCCGAAAGGACATCCACACCGGGCACAACGCCATGCGACAGGATGTAATGCCCCATCTGCATGTGCAGCCACAGGTCCAGATCTTTTATCTCCATAGTGGCAGAGAAGCCCATCACACCAAAGAGCACCCCCAGCGCCAACACGCCAAAGGCCTGGTTCAGTTTGGAAAAAAATGCCAGACTCATCTACCCCTCCGTTTATTCTTCCGACAAAACCCAATGGCCGCCACCGATATCCCGCCAGGTCCCGTTACTCGACTCGATATCCTGAGACTCTTCGCAACGGTATTCCAGAGCGGCACGCAGAAGTTGCCGCGTATATCGGTGCGCCGGACGTTCAAAAATATCCGCGACTGCGCCATATTCTACAATCCTTCCATGGGACATGACAGCAATTTTCCGGCTGATTTTCCTGACCGCACGCAAGTTATGAGAAATAAAAATATACGTGACCGGCAGACGGGCCTGCAAGCGTGCCAACAGGTTAAGTATCTTTTGCTGGGCTAATACATCCACAGACGATACCGCCTCATCTAAGATCAACAGTGCCGGATCCGTCATTAAAGCGCGGGCCAACGAGATCCGCTGGCGCTCTCCTCCGGAAAATTCGTGCGGATACCGTCCCAGTATATCTTCGGCCAGCTCAACTGATCGCAGCACAGTGCGCATCTTCTCCTCCCGCGCCGCCGCTTTCATCGGAGTCTCCAGACACAAGGCCTCCTGCAAGATAGCACGCACTGAAAAACGCGGGTCAAGACTCGCGAAAGGATCCTGGAAGACCATCCTGGCCTGGCGGCGAAAATCACGCAGACGGGCAGTTTCTCCGTCCACCTTGTTCCCGCGGAACAGAATAGCTCCGGAGTCGGGTTTTGTCAGACCCAACACGGCCCGGGCCAAGGTCGTCTTGCCGCAACCGGAGCCGCCGACGATGCTCAGATGTTCGCCCGAGGCAACGGAAAGGTCAATCCCACCCAACGCCCGCACCGCCACGCCCGGCCCGGAGGCAGAGCGGCGACCATGAAAAGTCTTTGTTAATCCGCGCAGTTCCAGCAATACGCTCATAAATCCTCCGCGGCGACAAGTTCCCGGGTATAAGGGTGAACGGGACGGGAAAATATCTCCACCGCTGGGCCCCGCTCGACGATCTCGCCCTGGCACATTACCACCAGTTCGTCCGCCAAGGCCCGCGCCACCCCCAGGTCATGCGTAATTAGCAAGAGCGACAGTCCCAGGCGCTTGCGCAGGTCCCGAAACAGCTCGATCACCCTGGCCTGCAATACGACGTCCAGGCTACTGGTCGGCTCGTCAGCAATAACGAGCGACGGACCGGCAGCGATCGCCAACGCGATCATGGCCCTCTGTCGTAACCCGCCGGAGAGTTCAAATGGATAACTTTCGGCGATACGCTGCGGGTCGGGCACGCCACACAGCTGCAGCAGTTCCCGGGCACGCAAGCGCGCCGACTCCCCCGCGCACAATCCGTGCGCCTGCAAAGTCTCGATGATCTGAAAGCCGATCTTGTAGACCGGATCCAAAGCGCTGACCGGCTCCTGGAACACCATACCGATATGCCGGCCGCGTATCCGCCGCAGCTCATCCGACTTCAGCTTCCCGATATCCCGGCCCTGGAACAATATCTCTCCGCCGGCAAGCTCCATAGCTGGCGGCAGTATACCCAAAAGTGCATTACCCAAAGTGGTCTTGCCGCTGCCAGAACCGCCCACCACTGCCACCACACTACCGGCGGTAACGTCCAACGACACCTCACGAAGCAACATCCTGCCGGTCTCCGACAAGCGGACGTTCAGCCCGCGCACCGACAACAGATCATCGCCCATCGCCGTCCTCCCTGCCCTGGACCAGCGGATCCAGGACATCACGCAACGCATCGCCCACGACGTTAAAACAGGCTATCGAAATAAAAATAAAGAAGGCCGGCCACATTATCCAGGGCGCGAACTGTATCCGCACAATGCTCATCGCCTCGGAAAGCATGTTGCCCCAGCTGGCGTACGGGTCCTGTATGCCCAATCCGATCATGCTAAGCGCCGACTCGCCCAGGATGTATCCGGGAATGGACAACATGACCGCGGCGATCGAGTAGGACACCGTGTGCGGCAGAATATGCGTCAGGATGATCCGGCCCTGCGACACTCCAAGAGTACGCGCCACCAGCACATAATCGCGCTCTCGCAAAGACAGGCACATCCCCCGGATAACACGCGCCAGCCCTGCCCACCCGATAAAAGACAGAATGACGATAATGGCACAATACACCTGCAACGACGTCAGGTTGTCTGGCAGCGCCGCACGCAAAGCCAGGAGCAAGTAAAAGCCGGGTACCATCATGACCATCTCGCAGAGGCGCATAAGCACATCGTCCAGCCTGCCGCCGAAATACCCCGCCACGCCTCCTACCAAAAGCCCGATGGTAAAAGAGATCGCCACGCCCACGAGCCCGATGGTCAGCGAAACCTGTCCACCGTATACGATACGAGAGAAGACATCCCGGCCGCGCGAGTCCGCGCCTAAGAGATAGATCCGGCCCGGCTTTTCGACGGTAAAAAGACGCAGCCGTCCCGGCACCATGCCAAACAAGCGGTACTCGTCTCCGGCGGCAAAGAACTTTAGCGGATACCGGCGGGAACGGTCGATCTCGTAAACCCGGCCGTGATACTGGTCGAACGCCAACCGTACGCCGTACACAAATGGCGCCTGCGGCCGGCCTTCATGGAAGAAATGCACTGCGGTAGGCGGACAATAGGACATGTCCCGTCCTTCCGTCCGGAAAGAATACGGCGCGATGAGATCGGCAAATAAAACACCAGTATAAAGCACCGCCAACACCCACAGACACACTACCGCCCGGCGGTTACGCAGAAACCTGCACCAGGCTAATTGCAACTCACTGGTTGATCTATTAACTTTCAGAATCATAATCTACCATTACCATACTATTGCGTCCCGCCGCTGATGCCAAGCTTAGACGAGTACCACAAAGACGGTCACGAACCAGCCGGACCAGCGCTCATTTGCCGGCATAACGGATCCGCGGGTCGGCCTTGGCCAGGGCAATATCCGCCAGCAAATTCCCGACTACAAACAACGCCCCGCCCATCATCATGCTGGCCATGACCAGATAAATGTCCTTGGCCCGCACGGCGGTCAGCATCAGCATGCCCAGCCCCGGCCAGCTAGTGACGATCTCGATCAGGGCCGCGCCGCTGAGCAGCCCGGAAAACTCATACCCGAGCAGCGTGATTAGCGGATTCACTGCGCTACGCAAGGCATGGACATACAAGACCCGGCCCTCCGATAAACCCCGAGCCCGGGCCGCGGTTATGTACTGCTTGCCCAGGACCTCCAGCATATTGCCACGCATGATACGCTGCAAGGCCGCGATCGAGCCCAGTGATAAAGCCAGCGTCGGAATAACCAGGTGCCGGACCAAGTCCACCAGCTTGCCCAGCCGACCCAGCTCATCGTAACTTGCGCCTTGCATGCCTCCCAGTGGCAACCATCCGGTCCGGCTGGCCCAGAATAAAAGTACCATGGCCACAAAAAAACTCGGCACCGACAAGAATACATACGATAAAAACTGCACAGCCTTCTCCATCCACCTGCCCCGACGCAAAGCAGCCCAAGTTCCAAGCGGGATGGCCACCAGCCAAGTCAGCAGGAAGGCCGAGAAGGACAGCAGAAATGTATTCCATAATCTGGACGCTATGACGCGGATCACCGGGATATTGTAATAAAAGGAATAGCCAAAGTCGCCCTGGACAAAGTTGAACAGCCAGTGGACATACTGCACCACTGCCGGCTTGTCCAGCTGGTAAAGCTTTTCGTAATGCGCCAGTGTATCTTTGGATATCTGCGGGTCCATCCGCAAGGTGTCGAGGTAGTTCCCCGGAGTGAGTCGCATAAGCATGAAGGTCAGGAAGCTCATGACAACGAGCAACAACGCCGCGATCAACAAACGTTTAAGGATGAAACGTAACATGCCTAATTACACTCGCAGTCTTCCGATTTAATGTAAATTTCTTCCATATTATGAAAAACCCCGCCGTATACCGCCGGCTTCAGGTTCCCGAACTTGTTCCTCACAGCGGTCAGCCGCGCCCCCAAAGCCGTGTAGATCATGGGCACTTCCTCGGCCACGATCTTCTGATATTCGTCGTAATAGGTCTTACGCCGGTTTTCATCCAGCTCTTGCGCGCCCAGGGAGAAAAGTTCGTCCAGCCGCTTCTCCCATTCCGTCGCCGGGCTGGTCTGCCGGGGATACCACATGTGCAGCTGTCCCGACGACAACCAGACGTTCTGTCCAAAATGCGGATCGATCGAGCCGGTCAGACCCAGTACTATCGCCTCCCAGTCAAAGGAGGACGTCAGTCTCGAGACCAGCGTATTGAACTCCACCAGCTGCAAGTTCACTTTCATCCCCAGGCTCTCCAGGTCGTTACGGATGATGGCGGCGATGTCGACGCGTTCCGTGTTATCCGCGTTGACCAAAAGGTTGAATTCCAGCGGATGTCCATCGGCATCTTCCAATGTGCCGTCCCGGTTGCGGTCCGCGAAGCCGGCCTCGGCCAGAAGCGCACGCGCCCGGGCCAGGTCGTAATCATATTTCGGCACGCCGGCATTGTAAAAGAACCCGACTGACGGACTTTCCGGAGAATATTGCGGATACCCCAGGCCGTTCTTGACGATCTCGATTATCCTGTTTCTGTCGACCGCATAGGCCACTGCCCGGCGGAAACGGACATCCTGGAACCACTTGAGCCGGTAGGGCTCCACGAACGTCTTGCCGCTCGTCGGATTCTTCCCGGGATTCTCGTTAAAGACAATAAAATTGGCCCCCATATCCGGGCCCATATCGTAAATGGTGAAACCGTCTTTCTGTTCCTTAGGCTTAAGAAGCGGATAATCCATACCACGCAACGAATAGGCATCAATGGAGCCTTCCATAAACTTCAAAAGCTCTACATCCAGATTGGGAACGATAAGATACGTAAGACGGCTGATATATGGCAAGCGGTCTTTGTTCTCGCCTTTCTTCCAGTAATATGGATTGGGCTCGTAGACCACCTTCTGCCCCGGCAGATAACGCGCAATACGGTACGGCCCGGTGCCCACGATCCGGCTGACGGGAGTATCAATGCCCCAGGCAAAGCTGAACCGGCCTTCCCGGACCGCCTCTACCAACATGTGTTTCGGCAATATCTCCTGTCCCAGGCTGCGCAGGAAGGGGGCAAACTTCGACGGCAGGACAAAACGGACCGTTGTGTCATCGACTTTCTCGACCCTGACCGGCTTGCCCCCTACAGTAAAGATGTCGCGGGCGGAATTAGGCACGGCGTCATTGAAGATCAGGTCGTTAAAGGTAAAGATCACGTCGTCCGCGGTTAAGGGTACACCGTCGGACCACGCCAGACCGGGACGCAGATGGAAAGTCCACACCAACCCGTCAGGCCCCACCTCCCAGCGCTCCGCCAGGTTCGGCTTGACGCGCAGGTCGAAGGCATCGGTGGTAGTCAGCCCTTCAAAGACCGGTGCCAGAATTGTAGTAGTAGATGTTTCCTTAGCCAGGATGGGATTGAAAGAACGAGGATCGGACGTGGTGGCCAGGACCAGTTCTCCGCCGTAACGCGAAGACTTTGTCGGCAAGGTTAGCTCTAGGGCTGGCTTAGGATTCAAAGCCCCGGTCACACGTGCAGCCAAGGCGCGATCGGAGCAAACGATCCCCGCAAAAAAGAAAAAGCACAGCAGAAAAAACTCTGCCGTGCTTTTAAGTGCACCTGTACCAAGCTTCAAAGAATCGCCTGCGTTCTCCAAGGGCTGTGCCCTCTTATTATTTCGCCGCCGCGGGCTTCTCCGTCGGCTCCGCTGCATTGAGCGTGATCGTCTGGGTAGCCGGCTGATCGAAAAGTTTTTCCACGTTAACCACGGTCTTATGCCTTACATCCGGCAGGTCGGCCATGAGCGAATGCTCCTTACGCGCGTTAAGTACCGCCAGAAGCAACGCCATGGAAAAGAAGGCAACTGCTAATACGGCCGTAACCTTTACCATAAGCTTGTTTGTCTGCGGACCGAGCAGATTCTCCGCGGAAGAAAAACCTTCCGCCAGCCCGCCGCCCCTGCCGGCCTGCATTAAGATGGCGATTATCAAAATAACGGCGACAAAAACATGTAGAAAGTTAAGAAAACCCACGGGAACTCCTTTTTCAAATTCACCAATAAAACTTACGCCAGTGAAACCAAAGCTGCCAATCCCTATCTGGCATTCTTCACTATAGCCGTAAACGAATCCACCTTCAGACTCGCCCCGCCCACCAGTGCCCCGTCAATATCCGGCTGGGAGGTCAGCTCCGCAGTATTCTCGGGCTTCACGCTGCCACCGTATTGGATCCTTACCGCGTCGGCAGTATCTTGTCCAAACATACCGGCCAACAGACCACGTATAAACCGATGGACCTCCTGCGCCTGGGCAGAGCTAGCGGTCTTGCCGGTACCGATGGCCCATACCGGCTCATACGCCAATACCACCTCGGCCATATCTTCCTTGGTCAATCCGGCCAAAGAACCGGTAACATGGTTCTTGACCACGTCAAAAGTCCTGCCGCTCTCGCGCTCGGAAAGGTTCTCGCCCACGCAAACTATCGGCTTCAAACCATGCTTCAAGGCGGCCTTCAGCCGCTTGTTGACGGTCTCGTTGGTCTCATGGAAGAATTGACGACGTTCCGAATGCCCGATAATTACATATTCAACCCCGACAGCTTTCAGCATCGGCCCGGAGACTTCGCCGGTAAAAGCGCCTTCATCCTCCCAGAATAGATTCTGGGCGCCGAGCTTGATGTTGTGGCCGACCAGAAGGTCGCTCACCGACTCCAGATTCACGAATGTCGGGCATACCACAATATCGACCGCGACATAATCCGTCAGTTCCCGTTTCAGCCCCACCACCAGCTGGGTGGCTTCCTGAACGGTCTTGAACATCTTCCAGTTACCGGCAATAATTTTCTTGCGCATTCATCCCTCTTTTCTTTCCTGCCCGTCGAAATGATCGGCCCTTACTCAGCAGCAACCGCAGCCACAACCACCGGCCGGCTTCTTGTCCTTAAGCGCCTTAACACCCGGCAGCTCCTTGCCTTCGATAAGCTCCAGCGAAGCGCCGCCACCGGTAGAAATATGCGACATCTTGTCGGCGACTCCCGCCTTGTTGACTGCGGAAACTGAATCGCCGCCGCCTATTACAGTCACGCAATCCGGCAACGCAGCGATGGTTTTAGCCAGCGCCATCGTACCGGTCGCAAACTTCGGGAACTCAAAAACGCCGACCGGACCGTTCCAAAATACCGTCTTGGCGCCTTTCAAAGCCCCTTCGAACTTCTGGATCGTCAAAGGGCCAATGTCCATGCCCATCTGATTCTCATCTATGTTACCGCGAGCAACATGCCAAGACTGCGCATCCGCAGAGAATTCCGTGGTCACGATATGGTCGATCGGAAGATACAGGTAAATATTGGTCTCGTAAGCCTTCTGCAGGATAGCGCGGGCAGTGTCGATCATGTCGTCCTCTACCAGCGAGGCACCGACCGACAAACCCTTGGCCTTGAGGAATGTGTAAGCCATGCCGCCACCTACCAGCAAGCGATCCACCTTGCCGAGCAGACTTTCGAGCACCGCGATCTTGGAGGAAACCTTGGCGCCGCCGATAACCGCCACCAGCGGACGGGCCGGGTTCTTCATGACCTTGTCTTCCAAATACTCAATTTCCTTCTCCATCAGGAAACCTGCCACCGCCGGCAGGAAATGCGCGACCGCCTCGGTCGAAGCATGTGCGCGGTGGGCGGAACCGAAAGCGTCATTGACGAACACATCACCGTACTGCGCCAACGCCTTGCCCATCTTCTCGCGCTCAGCAGCATCCTTGGAAGTCTCTTCCTTATGAAAACGGGTATTTTCCAGCATGAGGATGGAACCCTGGGACAATGCAGCCACCATGGATTCAGCTTCCGGCCCCATGCAGGCCGGGGCCAATTTCACATCTTTGCCGAGCAACTGGGCCAGCCGGGCAGACACCGGTGCCATCTTGTGCTTGCCCTCGATGTATTTCTTCTCGTCGAAAGCTTTGCCGTCCTTCTCCGCCTTTTCTTTGGCCTTCTGCATATCTTTCTTGGGATCGCCCAGATGGGACATTAGAACCAGACTCTTGGCGCCCTTTTCGAGCACATACTTGATGGTAGGAAGTGCTGCCTTGATGCGGGTATCGTCCTGCACCACGCCTTCTTTCATCGGTACATTAAAATCCACACGCATAACGACCCTCTTGCCCTTCAGGTCGATGTCGCGGACAGTCATCTTGTTCATAACCAGCCTCCGGATTAGAAATCAAGTCAAAAGTGAAAGTATTATATATAGGTAAGTCTTTTTGTCAAACTTATATAGGGCCTATCTGGCAGCCAGCTCCTTAACGTACACGACTGCGATAGAACCGGTAAATCCGCAACAGTTCAAAAGGCGCCTTGAGGAAATCCGTCCAGAGGACCTTGGTCGCGCCCTTCTCCACCCAGCTGTCCAGGGGAACTTCCAGCACTTCCCGCTCAACCCGATCGCGGCCGTAAATCTCGATAAGGCGGAAGAATATCTCCACGTCGAAAAACCAGCGGCTCAAAAACTGCTCCCGGAAGATCTTCCGTGCCAGTTCTGCGCTAAACAGTTTTGCCCCGCACTGGGTGTCGTAGACCGGCAACCCTAAAAGGAGGCTGGCCTCGGTTGCGAACATTCTGCCGACGTAATGCCGCAATCCGCTGCGATCCAGCCGGATCCCCAGGCGCTTAACCCGGGACCCGAACGTCATGGCGACATTCTTCGTCCGAGCTACGTTCAAAAGGCGTGCGGCCTCGCTCAAAGGCGTGGCCAAGTCGGCATCAAAATACCCCACCTGCATGACCGCGGGCGACTGCACTGCCTCCAGTACGCCGCGCCGGACCGCTTCAGCCTTGCCCACATTCCGTTCCAAATGCAGCGTCCGCACGACTGCGGGAAATTCCCGCTTCAAGTCGTCAAGCAGACCGCCCGTCGCATCTTTGCTACCATCATTGACGAACAGAATGCCGACTTCTCCCGGCGAACGCAGGAAGTCCCGGAACTCGCCAACAGGCAGCCGCAGTTCTTCGTTATAACAAGGGACCACCAAGATCATTGTCACTGGCATACCGGCTCCTTCTGGCTCCCCTTGGCCAAAGAATGCCCGGCCGCCAGCAACCCGAAGAAGAACCACAACAGCGCTCCGTGTTGTACCGAATAGAAAGTTGTATCCAGGAAACCGTGAGCCAGAAAACCGGCAAAACCCGCCAATATCGTATTCCACAAAAGGTTAGTATCTGGATCCATGCCGCGTCCTGCACCTACGCCATACACCATATGCGCGAACAGAAACCAAAGAAAAATAGCCAGACCAAATATACCCAACTCCGCCGCCATCTGCAAGTAACCGTTATGCGGATACAGGCCCCGGTCGACATTGTATTTCTTGATGGTATTAGCATAAGTATTCAGCCCGGTACCGGTCCACGGATGGTCCCGTACGATCTTTATCGCGTCCCGCCAGTAAATCAGCCGATCGCTGCCCCCCAGCCCCATATGCACGAGACGAACATATATTTTGTCGATAGAATCCTGGCTGTAGAGCGTCTGGGCTTCCCCCTGCGGCAAGGCCGGCAGTGCGACACCAGGCTCCTTGCCAGAATCGCCATTCTGCCACGGCACGATGGTACCAGTTGCCGCAGGTGTATTCTCCGACACCAGAGACACATGCCGATACGCCCCCAAAATCTGCACATACACCATGAACGCCAGCACCGCTACTACCAGAAATACTACCGCCAAACGATTTCTGGCAAAGATCATAAATGATACCGCTGCCACCACGAGCCCCAGCCAGGCACCGCGCGAATAGGTCAGGCCCATAACCGTCAAGCTCAAACAAAAACCAGCACCCAACATGACCGCCGCTAGAAGCGAATGGGCCCGCGTCCTCCAGTACCGACAATACAAAATAACTGATCCGTACAGCAACGGTAACGCCAGAACCAGATACGCCCCAAGCCCGTTGGGATGATTAAAGGCGGCCGACACGCGTCCCTCGACCAGTGAAGCCCGTTTAAAAAGGTCGTGACCGGACCAAAGCTGGAACAAAGCGTCCAAAGAGATCAGCACCGCCGAGACACACAAAATATTCAGCAAGATCCGCAGCCGGCGCGGAGTATTGACCGCCGACCGTACAGCCAAATAGACGAAAACATGGCCCAGGACTTTGCCGACGAACGCCTTGCGGCTTTGCGGTGGATAGTCGCTCCACAAAGTCGCCAGAAAATTGATCGCCACAAAACAAACTAATGGTAACGTTAGCCGTACACTGGAAGGTTCTGTCTTCCAGGTCGACCACCAGGCCTGTCCACGAATTACCGCCAAGCGACTTTCGGCAGTCTTGTACAAAAGAAAAAATAAGATAGCTAGGCAGGAGAAAATAGATACACCGCCGATGGAAGCCGGAAGTACAAAAATTAGCAGGCACAGGGAAATGAACGTCAGCCTTTCACACCAATAAAGGAACATATACTCCTTGGTCAGGAATCCTTATCCCGCTCGCTTTGACAGTACCATTCAATGGTGCGGCGCAGCCCCTCCCTGAAGGGCACCTCGGCCCGGAAACCGAACTCCCGCTCGGCCCGCGACGTATCCAGACAGCGGCGCGGCTGTCCATCGGGCTTTCCGGCGTCCCATACCACCTCGCCCTGGAAACCGGTCAGCTCCACTATCAGACCGACCAGGTCCCGAATAGTGATCTCGAAACCCGCGCCCAGATTGACCGGCTCGGACTTGTTGTAACTCTCCGCGGCCATCACGATGCCGCGCGCGGCATCATCGACGTACAGGAACTCCCGGCTGGCCTTGCCGGTACCCCATACGGTAATGGATCTCTGGCCGCTCCTCTTGGCGTCCACGCATTTCTTGATAAGCGCCGGGATAACGTGTGAGGATTCAACAGCAAAATTGTCGCCGGGACCATAAAGATTCACCGGTAAAAGGTAGATCGAATTGAAACCGTACTGCGCCCGGTAAGCCTGCGACTGCACCAGCAGCATCTTTTTGGCCAGGCCGTAAGGCGCGTTGGTCTCCTCGGGATACCCGTCCCAGAGTGACTCTTCCCGGAAAGGCACCGGAGTAAATTTGGGGTATGCGCAGATAGTGCCGATAGCGACCAGCTTGTCGACGCCATAAAGCCTCGACTGTTCCAGAAGCTGTACGCCCATCATCATATTGTCGTAAAAGAATTTTCCCGGATTCTCCCGGTTGGCGCCAATACCGCCGACCACCGCGGCCAGGTGGATTACCATGTCAGGCGCAGCGTCCTTGAGCATACGCACGACCGCCTCCTTTTCGCGCAGGTCGTAGTCTTTGGAGCGAGGAACAAACACCTCGCCACAACCGCGTTCTTTCAACTCCTGGACCACCACCCGGCCCAGGAAGCCCGCACCTCCGGTTACGACCACCTTGCGTCCTTCCCACAACGACATAGAAATGCCCTCGCACACCTTTTAGTCAGATGCCTACGATAACTTGCACACCTATTACTAACGCTTACCCTTGAGACCGTAGACCTGCTTCTCTACCGTGGACATATCCGAGTCAACCATCATGCGGACCAGTTGCTCGAAGCCCACTTTTGCCTTCCAGCCCAGCTTACGCCGGGCCTTGGCCGCATCACCCAGCAAAAGGTCGACTTCCGTCGGCCGAAAATATCTCTTGTCGATCTCGACGTGCTTCTTCCAGTCCAGGCCGACATGGTCGAACGCCACCTTGAGGAACTCCTTGACCGAATGCGTCTCGCCCGTCGCGATCACGTAATCATCCGCCTTCTCCTGCTGCAGCATGAGCCACATGGCCTCCACGTAGTCGCCGGCAAAACCCCAGTCGCGCTTGGCGTCCAGGTTGCCCAGGTACAGCTTCTCCTGCAGGCCGTGCCGGATCCTGGCCAGGGCCATGGTGATCTTACGAGTAACGAACGTCTCTCCACGTCGGGGAGACTCGTGATTAAACAGAATGCCGTTACAGGCATACATGCCGTAGGCTTCGCGATAATTGACGGTCATCCAGTAGGCATAGACCTTGGCGACGCCATAAGGGCTGCGCGGATAAAAAGGCGTCTTCTCCGTCTGAGGGACTTCCAGTACCTTGCCGTACATCTCCGAGCTGGAGGCTTGGTAGAACTTGGCGCGGCAGCCTGTCTCCCGGATAGCCTCCAGCAGACGCGTGGCGCCCATCGCCGTAATGTCGCCGGTGTATTCCGGTATATCGAAGCTGACCCGTACGTGACTTTGCGCCGCCAGGTTGTATACCTCGTCGGGTTTGACATCCCGGATGATACGACTGGCAGCGCTGGCGTCCGCCAGGTCGCCGTGGATCAGCTTGAGCCGGATGCCTTTCTCGTGAGGATCCTGGTAGAGATGCTCCAGGCGACTGGTGTTAAACGTGCTGGAACGACGGATCACCCCGTAGACCTCGTAACCTTTCTGCAATAGCAGCTCGGCCAGATACGACCCGTCCTGTCCGGTGATACCAGTGATCAAAGCTTTCTTTCTGGATGCCATCACAATCCTTTCCGTGCTTGTCCTAAACCCGCATACCGGGCTCGATCATTGCGCCCTTGCCGAGCATAACGAGCTCGACTCCGGCGAGACTTCAATACGCCCCTTTGCCTTTCACCACCACTGGCACCGTCTCCAGCAGGATGTTGATGTCCAAAAGGAACGACCAGTTGTTAACATACCAGGAATCCCACTTGATCAAACGATGAAACGGCAGATCGCTACGCCCGCGCACCTGCCAAAGCCCCGTGATCCCCGGGCGAACCTCCAGCCGTTTCAGCTGCTTGAGGTCCTCCTTATGCACCTGCCCGAGCGGTAGCGGCCGCGGTCCCACCAGACTCATATCGCCCAGAAGCACATTTACCAGCTGCGGAAGTTCATCGATGGAATATTTCCTGAGAAAGCGGCCGAACCGGGTCACCCGCGGGTCCTGGCGTATCTTGAAGATCGGCCCGTCGACCTCGTTTTTTCCCTTAAGCTCATCCAGCTTCTTGTCGGCGTCTGAAACCATGCTACGGAACTTGTACATCCTGAAAACCCGTCCGCCCAGCCCGTAACGTCGGGAGAAATATAAGACCGGTCCGGGACTATCATATTTAATCATGATGGCCAGGACAAAAAACGCCGGGGACAAAACGATCAACGACACCAAAGACACCAGGATATCAAAGCAACGCTTGCCGTATTGCTTGCGGTTGTGCCCGACATTGCAATATTCCAGCACCGGTATAAAGCCTATGTTGTACTTAAAGATCTCTCCCGTGGCCTTGTCAAAAGCCTGCGGCACCACGCGCACCGCCACCCGCAGCTCCTTGGCCGTCTCCAGCATGGTCTGGAAGACTCTGCCGTCGGGATGGATCGTGATGAATAATTTAGTGACAAAGTTCCGCTGACAGATCTCGCGCAAGTCGGACAACTTGCCCAGTATCTCATGGGGACCACCCAGGTCCCGGCTGGTCTTGCCGTCATCCAGAAAACCCACGATCTTAAGCCCGAAACCCGGATGCCGCCGGATCTCCTCCGCCAGCGTCAAACCCACCTTGCCGGCTCCGATTATAAGTACGTTGAAATTGTTATATCCGTTGGCCGCCAGGAATTCCACAAAACCGCGCTTTAATATCCGCCAGCAGCAGAAGAAGACTGTAGTAAACAATGTGATCAGCAGGAATATGGACCGCGGGAAGCCCACGATCTTCATGCTGTAGACAAAAGCCAGCATCGTCACCGCCGCAAAGAAGACCGAGCGGATGACCAGCCAGACTTCGTGACTCTCCACCACTTCACGACGGGTCTGGTACAACCGGTGCAGACCGTTGAAAAACAGCACCGTAACCAGCCAGCCAACGAAAACGAGGTGGAAAGGCTGCGCGGTATCCAGAAAGAATTGCGGCAAGCCTACCGGCAACGTCGTCTTCCTGAGCCAGCACGCGAGAAGAATGCTCAGAAAAACGCACAACGCGTCTATGCAGATATAAGCACACCTAATAAGGACCGAAAGAGTCTGGCTTAACATATACCCAGTGAATTGTTAGCTGACCACGCCCGACTTCGTCACCGGGGACTTACTCCGCCGGAATAACGCGTCACACAATAGCCACCAAATAAAAAGCGAGTTACCTATAAGATAGCGTCGCCACAGCCGCCCCGGTTCGCAGGACAAACGGAACAGCCATTCCAACCCGGAACGCTGCATCCACAACGGCGCCTGCGGCTTAATACCGGCGTGGAAATCAAACGCCGCACCTATCCCTATCATGACCGGGACGTTCAAAACCTCACGATTTAGCACCAGCCAATAGTCCTGCTTCGGAGACCCCAACCCGACCCACAGAATGTCCGGACGGGCCGCATTGATAGCCGCCACTACATCGTCGGAAAGCCGTTCAGCCTTGGGCATATACGGCGGCGCGATCGTCCCGGCTATCTGCATATCCGGAAATCGGGCCTTCAAACGGCGGCTCAATTTATCACAAACCTCCGCGGTGCCGCCATAAAAAAAATGCCGCCATCCCCGGGCCTGCCCGACGTCGCAAAGAGTCATCATAAGGTCCGGGCCGTAAGTACGCTGCACGTCCCGGTGCCCCTGCCGGCGGCCAAGCCAGACCAGCGGCATTCCGTCGGGAGTAACCAGGTCGGCGCCGTTTACGATCTCCCGGTAGTTGGCACTTCTGCGGGCATCCACCACGGTCGAGACCGGGGCCACGCAGACATAACCTTTCTGGCGGCCGGCGATCATCTCGCCGATGATCCGCGCGGCCTTGTCCAGGTTGAGCGCCGAAATACCGACGCCCAGTACATCAAATGTCTCACTCCGTTTTGGCATAGTCCGGTCAATCTCTAAATGAGTACCTGGCGATGGTCACCAGGGCCTTCACCCCGTCAACCCACGTTATCTTCTTACCTTCGGCATAAGTCCTGCCGCTGTAGCTTATGCCCACCTCGTAGACGCGTAACCGCCGGCGGGCAACCTTGGCCGTTATCTCCGGCTCAAATCCGAAACGGCAGGAGCGTATCGGTATGTTCTTCAAGACATCCACCCGGAAAGCCTTGAACCCGGTCTCCATGTCCGTCAAATTCAGATTGGTAAAAATATCACTGACCACCGTCAGTACACGGTTGGCCACATAATGCCAGAAGTACAGCACCCGCTTGGCCTGGGTACCGGTAAAACGCGAGCCGAACACGCAGTCCGCGCGTCCCTGGATGATCGGCTCCAGCATCAAAGGATAGTCCGACGGGTCATACTCGAGATCAGCGTCCTGTATGATGCAGATATCCCCGGTCATCCGGGCGGCCGCGCTGCGGACCGCCGCGCCCTTGCCCAGATTGCGGTCATGCCGGATCAAGACAATCTGGCCGGCCAACTCCGACTCCAGCCGGTTAAGAATATCGGCCGTACCATCCTGCGATCCGTCGTCCACCGCCACAACCTCAAAACCAGTGACGCCGGGCACCGGCTGGGCCAATACACGCCGAAGGACCTTCTCCACTGTAGCGACTTCGTTAAAGATCGGGACAATGACTGAAAGCTTCATAAGCTATCCTCTCCGTGCAAAATAGACCAATGCATGCTTTGCATAGCTTCCTCAGGAAGAAAAAAGCCCGCGATTGTAGCCGATCCAGCGTACCAGCCGCCCGACGCCTTCCAGCGGCGGCACTTCCGGGTTCCAGCGCAGAGCCTTGCTTACTTTCGTAATATCGGAGATATAAACCTTCTGGTCAAATGGCCGCCATGGACGGAACTTCACTTGAGCCTTCCGTCCGGTCGCATCTTCCAGCATGCCAAGCAGCTCACGCAGGGACAAGGTGTTCTTTGGACCACCGCCTATGTTAAACACACCGTGGCGGACCGGCTTCTGTATAAATTTGGCAAAAGCTTGAACCAGATCATCCACCCACAGCACATCGCGTACCTGGCGCCCGTCGCCGCAGATGGTGATCGGCTCACCTTGCAGCACACGCAAGGCGAACCAGGCGATCCAGCCGTGGTCTTCAAAAGCGAACTGCCGCGTCCCGTAAATACAGCTCATGCGGAAGACTCCGGTCTTAAGGCCGTAAGTATGCGCATAATCCTGTACGTAAAGGTCGCCGGCCAACTTGGAGACACCGTACGGCGTATGCCCGGTCTGGTCCACCGAAGACGACTCATCCACTCCACCGCCGTCGGCAAAGACATAGCGTCCGGCTTTCTTGCCTAACGGCAGCCGGTTGACGTTGTCACCGTAGACTTTGTTGGTGGAACAATAAATGAAAACGCCCCGCGGATTAGCCAGACGCAGCGCCTCCAGGGCGTTGAACGTCCCCAGAGCATTTACGGAGAAATCCATGCGCGGATCCTCCACCGAAGCCCGCACGCCGGGCTGGGAAGCTGTGTGGATCACCGCGTCCGGACGTTGCCGGCGAAAGAGCTCGCGCAGCTTCTCCCCGTCGCGGATGTCCGCCTTGACCAAGCCCACTCCCCGCAGGCTTTTCAGATACTCCCAATTATATTCCACCGATTTACGTCGGGAAGAGAACATGCTGGAACGGGACAGGTTGTCCAGCACTACCACGCGGTCAGCGCGTCTAGAGAAATATTCGGCACAATGCGAACCCACCAGGCCGGCCCCGCCGGTAATCAATATCTTCATCTAACCCTCTTTTGTGACCAGATCACCCATCGGTGATCCCAGCCCTATCCGTTAATACAGTCGCCGGAACATCACCCAATTCTTACTCTGGAAAACCGGATACCATATCCTGCCCAGACGGCTCAAATCCTGGTCGCCCCAATTGGGACCGTAGAGATAATACCGCGTCTGCTGATCCGATAAAACTTCCCGCACTCTCGGAGAAAATATAAACTTCTTGTACGACTTGCCGTAGACGAGGTTCACTCCCATGGGTATAGTATCGCTAGGCTCGGAAGCGTTGATGCGCACCGTAGAGCCGGAACCAACCTCGTATTCGAATTGTACATTGTTGACCATCCAGCGCGACAGGCTGTCCGTGTCCTGCTGGTAAGTCATCGCGGCATAGATCTCTGTCCCGCCGACATACAAGTTGAGCATCACGGCAGCCATGGCCAATAAAGACAACATTCTAACCGATATCTTCTCCAGCCGTTCCGCCACTAGCACCGTCACCACAAAGGCGAAGAATACACCAAGCGGCGTAGAATAATAACCCACCGTCTCCCACGGCAGAAGCAAACCCAAATATACCAGATAAGATACCACCCCCAGTACCAAGGCCCACACCCGCATCATCGCCAGCGTTCCGGAAGAACGCACAAGCATGCACAAAGCCGCGCCGACGATCCAAGGAATGTGCGGCACCACATCCTGCCGTACCCAGATAAGGATATTGCTTATCATCTTACTGAAGTCAGTGATGTTGTACGCCGAGGTATATCCCTTGCTGACAAACAGCTTGAGCAGAAATCCATAAACAACCGATAATGTCAGAAAGACCAGCCCGCTGGCCCACAGACTGATCCGACGCGGGCGCAATAGACCGACGACCACAAGGCTTAGGCCCCAGGCAAAGGCGACGGCCAGGAACATTTCCCTTGAGCCACAAGCCAGAATCAGACAGATCGCGCCAATGATCAGCTGCGACCTTACGACTTCTCCCCGACGGGCCATTGCCGGTTCAAACGCCCGGAACAAAAATATACCGGCACATCCCGAGAAGAACACGCCTATGATCTCGGGGGTCGATAAATAGAAAAACGCGTCATAAACCCGGCCAAAAGACAGCGCGATGCACACAAGCAAGGGAACGGCCACTGTTCGTCGGGTCACCATGGCCGCCAGCCAGCCCCATACTCCCAGCGCGGCCGCCACTTCGGCCCAGCGGAAAATATAAAAGAGCCCGGCATTCTTGCCGAACAAACCGTAAAACAGCACAGAATGCACCACATATACTGGACAAAACTTACCGTTACCCAGCGTACCGTGCATGTAGCCTGCCACCTTGTCCCAGAAGGTCCCGGCCCAGGCTATATATTTGTAATCGTCCATCAAGCCCCAGGTCCATTTGCCGACCAGGAATGCCGCCAGTACTACGGCCAGGGACGCAAAAGCCGCCAGACACCACAGGGCTGTTACCCAGGATCTGCCGGCAGAATGGCCACGCTCATTGTTCTCTGTCAAACTCACGGCCGTCCCCCGTAACATACTTCCTCTGGGCTCAATGTCCACCTCACGCGTTTTTCTCCCAATATTTATCCTCAACGTAGAAATCCGCCAGGACATCCGATCGGTACTTGCCGCTATGCCATTTAAAAGGTATAGCCAAGACCTCGCAAGTCATCTCCCAGAAATGTCCCACTACGCTAACCGTGGAAACGTCGTGATGCTTAAGGTGGACCGGAATGCGCCTAATCACTATGTTGTATTTCAACAAAAGATAATAAAGCTCGACGTCAAAACTGAACCGGTTAATGGTCAATAGCGGAAAGATTGCACGTGCCAGCCGCCGGCTAAAAGCCTTGAACCCGCACTGCGAATCGAATATGCCGCCTATCACCAATAGCGCAATGCCGCGCGAAAAAACCTTGCTGGCCAGCTTGCGGACCAACGGACGGCTGGCCACGTCGCTGGAATAGTGCAGTGTCCGGTCGCCGGCCACGCAGTCAAAACCGATATCGTGGATGAGATGAAACGCATAAGGAATGGCGGTAAGATCGTAAGGCAAATCAATGTCTGTAAATATACAGCAGTCACCCTCGGCCTTTAGCATTCCTTGCCGGACAGCATAACCCTTTCCCATGTTGGTATCGAGCTGGATAACCCGGACAGCGGAACCAGCCTCCGCAGCACTTAT
>JAAXVU010000230.1 GCA_013335325.1 Candidatus Omnitrophota bacterium
GTTGGCGCGTGTGATAATTTTGGTTGCCTGCATTATTTCTTTGTGTGACCGCGTCTGGGCGCAAGATCCCGGAGCTGACCCGCTGACACTTTGTTACCAAAGCGTCAAGCGGCCCGGCGTCCAGTCGTTTATGACCGCAGAATGCCAGAAGGCGGCGGATCTCTACCAGGACAAAATAGTAGCCGAGCCTGGCTCTTCGGAGAATTATCTCCTGCTGGGCCGTTGCCTGGGCTTTATGGGGCAGTTTGAGATGGCTGCGCAATATGTCGACAAAGCTATCACGCTAGCGCCGGATGACTGGACACCGCATATGGACAAGGCCATGAATTATGTGGCGCTCAAGCGCTACTCGCAAGCGCGTCCGGAATTCCAGAGGTCGCTGGAGCTGCTTAAGTCCGGCGGCGGTAAGGACAGCGATATACAGATGGTCGAGGAATTAATGAAGAAGTACGAGAATAAATAGCCAGGAGTGGACGTGCGCAGTCTTGGTCATTAGGACAGGTTTGGACGGTATGAAGAAAAAGTTGCCGAAGGTCGGCGAATTTGGTCTTATTGAGAAGCTGAAGAAGTTTCAGCGATCGTCTACGCGGATCGTCCGTGGCATTGGCGATGACGCGGCGGTGCTGGAACTGGACCGTCGGCGTTATCAGCTTTTTACCACCGACATGCTGGTCGAGGACGTGCATTTCCTAGGAGGCGTCGATCCGGCCGCGCTGGGTCACAAGGCCATGGCGGTGAACATAAGTGATATCGCGGCCATGGGCGGGCGGCCCACCTTTGCCGTCGTTTCTATCGGCGTACCGTCGGGCTTGTCCAGCCGTTATATCGAGGCGGTCTACCGCGGCATGCGGGTGTGCGCGGACAGGTTCGGCGCCTCTATTGTCGGCGGAGATACGGTCAGTGCTGATAAGCTGGTCATCAACGTGGCACTTTTGGGAGAAGTCGAGAAGGGCCGGCTGGTCCTGCGTTCCGGAGCCCGGCCTGGCGATCGTATTTTTGTGACCGGGCCTTTGGGTGGGTCGTTGGCATTCGGACGTCACCTGCGCTTCGCCCCCCGCCTGAGGGAAGCGCGTTTTCTGGTGGAGCGGTTCCGGCCTTCGGCCATGATCGATATCTCCGATGGACTGGCCGGCGACCTCGGGCATATTCTGCGGGCGAGCGGGTTAAGTGCTTGGCTGGACGAAGAGCGGATACCCAGGCGCCGCGGCGTGACTCTGGAAGCGGCCTTGCGTGACGGCGAGGACTTCGAACTCCTTTTTACGCTTTCTTCCCTGAAAGCAAAGAAGCTGTTAGAATGTAAATCGGTTGCTAAAGATTTTAATTTTATAGATATAGGCGAGATCGTCGCCGGACATCCCGGAACCAGGGCCGGCGGTTTGTTCCTGCGCGACAGGTGCGGTATTCGGCGGGCGGTCGAGATGAAAGGTTATACGCATTTCTGATGAGGCCGGCAAGTTGTGTGTCCCACAGTTACGAAGATACGCTGGCTACGGCCGCAAGTTTCGC
>JAAXVU010000020.1 GCA_013335325.1 Candidatus Omnitrophota bacterium
GGAAGGTTTTTCGCGCCCATTCCGCCCAGCGAGTGTTTGATGAGATTAAAACACTGCATGATAAACACGGCATAAAACATTTTTCTTTCTTCGACGACATATTTAATTGTGACCGCCAGCGCGTGGTTGACATAATGCGGATGGTGATCGCCAGTCCAATGGATGTCCGTTTTTATTTTGTTAATGGCCTGCGCGGGGACATGCTGGACAGGGACTTGATCGATCTGTTTGTGGAAGCAGGCGTTGTGTGTATAGCTGTGGCGGTCGAGACCGCCAGCCCGCGGTTGCAGCGTGATATTAAGAAGAACATATCATTTGAGAGGTTGAATGATGTTATTGCCTACGCCTCAAGAAGGAACATTGTGGTCAACGGCGCCTTCATGATCGGTTTTCCCTCTGAGACTATGGGGGAAGTGCTACGGACGATACGATACGCGTTATTTTCACGCCTGGATGCGGCCAGTTTCTTTATCGTCCATCCATTAGCCGGAACAGCCCTGGCCAAGAGATTGCGCGAAGAGGGGGTTACGGCTGCTTTGTCCAAGACCAATAGTAATTATTGGTACTTGGTGTCCGCTGATTCGGTAAATTGTTCGAGTTTCAACAATACTCAATTAAGATGGTTGTTAACGTTTGCTAATCTGATCTTTTATAGCAATCCTGTACGACTTATAAGAATTATACGTAAATTTCCTGGCCTGGTAGTGATCAGGGTGTTTATTACGCAGTATTTGACGCGCGTCTTTCAAGTAGGGTAGGGGTCTTATCTTGCATTTGGGGAGAGCGAATGGTTGTCGAGGTGCCTAGAATATTATTCTTGATGCCCAAGGATATTTACAAGAATTGGCCTATACAGAACGATTTTTCCAGGCGTTTTAACCGTATTCCTTCCGTCACATATCCTCTCCTGGCGGCTTTATCCGACGGATTCGAGTGTGATATCTTTGATGGTCTTGTGCGGCCGATATCACTGGAACGGTATTGTGAGCTTATCAGGAGGTATCAGGTAGTTTGCATCAATTGCGTCTCCAGTGCGGTCGCTTTGAACACAGAAGTTAACATCAGATTGATCAAAAGATTGGCGCCGGGTATTAAGATCGTTCTTGGCGGGCAGCATGCCACGTTCTTCAGTCAAGAATGGTTGAGCAAGGGCGCGGATTTTGTCGTGCGAGGTGAGGCGGAGATCGCTTTCCCGAAGCTTTTACGAGCTATCCGGGACAATGCTGGATATGAAGCTGTCGCGGGTTTAAGTTATACATTAGATCATGGTCGGAAAACATTTCACAATCCTGACCAGGAATTCATTGCGGATCTGGACCAGTCGCCCATGCCGAGATGGGATAAGCTGGATTTCAAGCCTTATGATCTGGAGTGCGGTTCGGGGGGATACACGGCGACGTTAGAAACCGCGAGAGGCTGCCGGCATAATTGTAACTTTTGTGTCTCGGGCGCGATGTGGCAGCGCACCCAGCGTTATAAGTCTATCCCCCGTGTGCTTGCTGAGATCAAAGCGCTCTATGGTCTCGGTGTGCGGGAAATATTTATTGCTGACGATAATTTTGGCAGTGATGCTTCAAGGGTTATGTCCATCTTTGATGCAGTACTTAGGAGCGGCCTAAAGATCAATTTCAAGTCGTTCCTGCGCGCGGACGTGGCCGTGAAGAACCCGGATCTACTTTCGGCGGCCGCCAGGGCCGGGCTGAAAGAAGTCTTTATCGGGTTCGAATCTTTAAATGAACAAGACCTGAAACTGTTCGCTAAAGGATACTCAACCGAAACTGTCGGTCAGTATCAAAATGTATATAAAGAGCTGCAAGCGCGTAATATTGCGGTGCATGGTCTGTTTCTATTGGGATATCCGGGGCAGAAAGAGCTGCGCCATCCGTATCGTTTGTATCAGTATGTAAGGAAGATATGCGACGTCGGCATGTTCGCGGATTACCAGCCGAATATCGGGCTGGTCAGGAGTCACAGCACCTATAATATCGGGGAAACTGTCTTTAAGACCGGGAATATGTTCTATTACGATCGCACATTGGTCCCTTTTACAATTAATGGCCAAAGACCGCGGAATCGTTCTGGCTTTATGAACTTGCTCAGCCTGTTCCCATTGTTGAATATCGATCATTTTCTGAAAAGAACGCCCAGGGGATGGATCTTGCGGCGCATTTACAAGAGCCTTGTCCAGAGTATCGCTTTCGAGGTCGATTTAAAGATGGTTCGATGTCTTTTGATCAGAATTTGGCCTTTTATGTCTGTTGATAAGAAGCTGCAGCTTTTGTGGGAACAGTATGCCGGGGATCGGCAGGTTGGGCTTTTATTGAAGAAGGCGAACCCGAATTGACCGATCGTCGTCAGGTTATTATTGAACAAGGGGGCGATGTGCTGGAATGTCCTGTGTGCCAGAGTTTGGATCATGGCTTGAAGTATTCGTGCCTGGACATGTCGATCTTTCGCTGCTCCCGGTGCGGCATGATGTTCCAGAACTCTTTGTCACCGGTAGTGGCATTGAATGCTCATGCTGTCGATGTTTTCGAGCAGGATATGGCCAAGACCGATATCCGTCGGGCGGCCAGTCGGTCAACGTTAGCGAGGATCGCCAGTCATATGGAGAGGCCGCTTAGAGGCTTGCGCGTTTTGGAGATAGGGGGCGGACTGGGGCATTTGGGATCATGTTTCATAGACGCCGGAGCGGAATATGTCGGTGTTGAGCCATCGAAGGAATTGTATGGGCGAGCTTTATCGTTTAACCCCGTGCTGGATGGGCGGATACTTAACAGTACGGTGGAAGATGCCTTATCGGCTGGCCAAAGATATGATCTGGTGGTGCTGGTGGATACTTTGGAACATATCCCTTATCCGGTGGCGTATCTGGGAGCTCTGAAGAAGTGTTTATCTGCCGAAGGTCTCATATATGTCGAGGTCCCTAACGAATCTTGGTTGAGATTAAAAGGCGGGCTTAGGAGATTATTTAATGTTTATTCCGGATATATTACTCATCCCGGGCATGTGAATCTTTTTCAGGTAAATACTTTGCGACGGGCTTTAAGCGCCGCTGGTTATTCGCATATCTTCGTGTCTCAATACAGCGTGTTCGGTGATTATGGGAGGATGTCGCTGGCGTTGAAAGGCAAGTGGGATGTTCTCTGCAGAATAGGCTGTGCTTTTTTTAAGCATACGCGGATGGATATTATGTTGCAGCAAGGTAACATTTGCGCATGCGCCAGAATATAGGTGTGATTTATAGCATAGAGCGGGGAAGGGCTTGAATGAAAAATAAGATCCTTTGGATCCTGGCGCTTGTTTTTATTGCAGCTTATGTGCAGTTTGTTAACAGGGCCGGAGCGTTTGACCCGTATTATTCCTTATATGTTGATTCGGTAAATTCCTATCCTTTCCAGATTTTTGTTGATCCCGAGCTATTCCGGAAAGATCCGCTGGCGCAGAATATGTTGAAACATTTTGCGTCGCCAGACTCCGGCATGGCGTTTGTTTATATCTATCATTTCCTTCTGCATTTTGTTTGTCTGCCGATCGCGCTCAAGATCGTCGGGATCGTATTGAGTATGTTATCGGCCATCATTGTGTTCCGTTGGGCTTTGCGTTATTTCCCGTTTGAGCATTCTGTATTCTTGTCAGGATGCTTCCTGATGTATTTCTTTTCCATGGATTCTTTCTTTGGCGGCATGGGGAGGAGTTTTGGGGCGATATTGACCGTTTCTTTGTTATATTTTCTTACGCAGGAAAAGCTTGTTATGGCGCTGTTGTGCCCGATCGCCGCGGTATTCCTTTATCCATCCGTCGTGCCGGGGATGTTGGTGACTTATGCGCTGGCTGTGGCGAATATGCGGTCTGGACAGTTGGCATGGCAGAGATGGTGGGGATGGCTGGGCATAATTCTGATGCTTGGCACAGGCCTTATCATGTTAAAACTCGGATGGTTTGCCACCCTTCTGGGTTCGATAAGGGATGTCCAGACTTATAAGCTTTACCAAAATATTCCGACGCCGGTACATATGAACGATCCTGTATCGGTAATTCTCTATTATGTCTTTAATTTCCATGAACACAGTCAGCTTTACAGGTATCTAACAAGCTTGTTGTTATTGTCTGTTCTGGTCATTGTTTTCAAGGTGCAGAAATGGTGGGAATTGCCGAGAACGGTTTGGTTCATGATCGCCGGGGCGGTGGCAAGTTTCATTTTTATATTGCCTTTTCACGCCACATCGGCTTCCAGGCAGTTTGTTTTCACTATGCCATTATTTCTTTTTATATTTTGTGTCTTCAACTTATATAAAGTTCTGCATAATAAACAACTGCGTCCTGCCCTGTGGTTGGTTGGGGTCATCCCGGTATTTCTTTTCGCCCATATTGTCTGGAACGATATTCAGTCTTTCAGGACTTTTAAACCGGTTTATGACTATTTGGCTGGCCTTCCCAAAGATATTTTGATAGCCGGGGTAACCAAAAGCCCTTTGGTGAGAACCACGCCATTCTTTGCCCGAAGTCCGGTCTATTTTGCGGAAAAGTATCGTGATGCCTGGCGGTTTTTCTTCTCACCGGAATTTATCAGCGAGAGGCGAAAGAGTGAGATCGAAGTCATGTACGCGGCGTCTCTCAAAGATGTCAAAGAATTTATCGATAAGACAGGAGTGGATTATTTTATCGTCGAAAGCAGATATTATGATGAGCGGGGAAGCTGGGAGCTTTTCGTGACTGGCAATTCTGAGGAGGCTGTTGTTTACGATATTCTCAGGGATAAGCTGTCAGGAAAAAGGTTCGCGTTGCCGGAATTTGCTCGCGATCATGCTGTCTTCAAGGTATCGACGCCTGGGAACGATATTTCTATCGTTAGTGCTCAGGATGTTATAAAAGAGGCGGGGAACTGAAAGGTTCCTATTGGCGCCTGGCAAGGTTGGCTAAAATATTAGGTTCATTTTATGAGTAAGGCCGATTTTAATCTGTTGTGGCGAAAAATATGTTTTATTGGAGCACTCGCCCTGGTAGCTCTGGCAGCGTACCGTGTGGGGGTGGAGTCAGTGGACGGCTTCTATTATGCAGATGAAGCTAATTATTGCTATTACGCTGGTTTCTTTAAATCTTATGTGGGGCATCATTTCGACAATGTTGTTTTAAGATCCGAATTGCGTTATCAGGCAGTTCCGGTGGGATTGTACTGGATAGCGGCCACAATATATTTTTCTAAATATAATTATATGTTGCAAGAGCCTTCAAAAGTCTGGCTTGCCCTGCCAAATCTTCCTGATAAGCGAAGCCCGATGAATAATTTTATTCTCCAGCATCCTTTCCCTTATATTAAAAAGATGATTTATGTATTGAGGGAAAGAATGTTGATTTATAGAGCCTTGACATGTGTTCTTATATTTATTATTGCTTGGTATCTGGGAGGGTATCGTGGGGCTGGTTTAACAGTTGCTTTGCTTTTGTTTAACCCTTCTTTTGTGGAGGAGACGGGCCTGGTTTTGATAGAGTCGATTTGGCTTTTTCAGCATTTTCTTAACATTATCATCATATATTATTATTTTAAATATCGATCAGAGCATAAGCCCAATCTATTTTATTCTTCTATTTTGGCTGGTCTTATAGGTGTGACTGCTGGACTTCTGATAGCTACCAAGATAAACGGATTCTTGAACTTATTTGTGTTTCTTATGTCATATATTGTTATCTGGATGAAAAGCGATCAGCAGGATAGGGTGGATTTAAGAAGCTCTAAGGTGGCTTTTCTGCATATTTTTATAGTTTTTTTCTTGGCGGCGGCAGTCTTTTATTTTATGGATCCTGCATTGTACGGCCATCCGATAGCTGGAGCTAAAGAAATCATTATGCAGCGATTGAAGTTGACTGAGATGCAGGTTAATAATGATCCATCAAGCTTGCTTACCGACCCCTGGCGACGTCTGATGTATATTAATAAAGCCAAGATAAACTTGATTGATTGTTTCTTCGTTTTGATAGGTATAGGTTGGGCGATTAAACGCTTTATATCCGCGGGAAATAAGCAGTGGGGCTATCTTTATACCATTGTCTTGATTTCATTCTTTATTTTTTTAACAAGCATATTGGTCTTTATGAAAATGGGGCAGAAGAGATATCTACTGGTTCTGGATTGTTACTTATTTATTTTTGAAAGTCTGGGGTTCTGGCTCATCTTGGGAAATTTATTTAAGAGGTTGCGGGCATCATGTTCTTTAAGAAATTGAGCGCAGTATTGCGCATTGCTGATTGGATTATACATTTGGGCTGGTTTGTCCTGGGTTTTGTATTTTCTAATAGGTCTATTCTTATAAACATGAATTTTATTAAAGGTATTACAGTGGCATGCCTTTGTTTTCTTTACGGGTATGCTTTTAACCTGCTATGTGATAGGCCTTGGAGTAGATGGTGTTGGCAGGAATATTTTATTGTCTTAGGGTCGTTGTTATTGTTGCTTGTGTTGGCATCTTTATATTATGCAGGGTTTGTATTTATTTTTTTAATAGCGGTATTGCTTAATACTGCATATTCTTTGCCGGGAGTCTCTTGGAAGAGGGTTCCAGTATTGAGCATATTGATTAACGCATATCTTTTCGGCAGTGTCTTTTTGTTCGGTAGTTTTGTGGCCGTACGGCACATTGAGTTTCGCGCTATCCTGATGACCTGTTATATCGCGGCGTTATTCATGCCTGCGCAAATATTGCATGAAATGGCGCATGCCATGGAAGACAATCGCCATGAATACATGTCAAATAATTGGCGGCAATATCATCACAGCTTGGTAGGTTGTTGTTTGTTGGCCATGGTTTTCTCTGTAGTATTGTTTATGTATTTGAATTTGTATGTGTTGTTTTTGCAGGCCAGTGTGGCGTTTTGGATTTATATGCTGTATGTGTTTTTCCGAAGCCCGATGCGGCATGCTTTCTCAGTGGAGGCGGCTGTGAATGCCAGGAAAACTTATAGGATGGCAGGAATTCTCTTGTGTTGCTTTTATCTGGTTTCTTTCTGCGGGTGAATAGGGTCAGATTATATGAGGCTTCTGTAGTATGAAAAAGTACGTGCCTCTTTTTTGGGCCCTGTGCTATAATCCCGGCCTATGACGAAGCAGATGATACGGGTTTACCAGCATCTGGATTTTGAAGATGTGAAGGCGCATACGCTCGAGTACGGGGCGCTTTCCGGCATCTGCTCGAAGTGCAAGTCGCTGGACGTCAAGCTCGATATGTTTTCCTGCCCCAAGTGCGGGACACATTTCAAGTACATCTCCTTCCAGAATGTGCGGGAACACCTGCCCAAGATACTCAGGATCCAGGAGGAACGTCACGACGTCCATTTCCTGGATTACCAGGACTACAAGCGTATCGAGGGGGAGTTAAGGGCCCGAAGCATTTTGGGATAGAAGTTGGACATCAGTCGCCAGATATTTGACGTCAGATGTCGAACTTGAGATGCGGAACTTTATCGCTTTAACTGCTACTATTGACCTTTTGACCGCTTTTTATAATCACTATGATAAACCGATCCCGTCTGATCAAGCTTACGCAAAAAGTATTGTCTATCGATTCACAGAACCCGCCAGGTAACGAAGTCGCTATTGCCGATTTTGTCGTTAAAGACATGCGCGATATAGGACTCGACGTCCGGGTAGTGTCTTACGCCAAGGACCGTCCCAACGTGCTGGCAACCTGGCGCGGGTCTCTGCCGCGCAAGCAGGCAGCGTCCCAGGCTTTGCTTATCACCCCGCACACCGACACTGTGCCGGTGGGCAAGGGATGGAAGTTCGACCCCTTTGGCAAGGATATCTCCGGCGGCAAGATCTACGGCCGCGGCGCTTCCGATGACAAGGGCAACCTGGCCTGCGCCATGGAAGCACTGCGCAGTCTGCGTGAGGAAGGTTATCTTCCTAAGAAGGATATTGTCCTGGCCGCGACAGCCGACGAGGAGACCGGCAGTCACATGGGGATAAAACCGCTGCTTAATAAGGGCGTGCTGCGTCCGGGGCTCGCGCTGGTTCTGGACTCGGTAGATTTCGATACTGTCATCGCCCAGAAGGGTCTGTTCCACTCCCGTATCCGTGTGTTCGGCAAGAAGGCTCACGGCGCCACCAACTGGCTGGGCGTCAACGCCATTGAGCTCGCGGCCAAGATCATCCGGAAACTTAAAAAGCACGAATGCCGTTTTCGCAAGCATGCGCTTTTGAACCATCCGACCGTAAACATCGGTACCATCCGCGGCGGTGACAAGGTCAATATGGTCGCGGACTTTTGCGAGTTTTCCGTAGATATCCGCTACATGCCCGGTACTGACCCCAAGAAGGTGGTCAAGCAAGTGCAGGACATTGTGGATTCGGTGGCGGAGAAGTCCGAGCTGGTCATAGATGACCTGCAGCTGCCTTACGAGATCGACCGCGATGACGCTTACGTGGCTGCATTCTTGCGGGCCGCGAAGAAGTGCGGACAAAAGGCGCGCCTGCAAGGTTCCGACGGGGCCACGGTAATTTCTTTCTTCCAGCATTACAACATCCCGGCCTTCGCGACCGGTTTCGGCAAGAGCGGCACGTTGCATGCTGACGACGAATATGCCGAGGTGAAGACGCTCTGCAACGGCGCGCGCGTGCTCGAGGAGTTCATCCGGGATTATGACCAGATATAGGTTTATCGCAGTATGCCTGGCATGTTTGCTGGCGATACCGGCGCTGACGCGTCCGTGTTCGGCGGCCGTACGGTACTCTCCAGGAGAAGTCATCCACTACAATATTAAGCAACTTGGGGTCAAGGCCGGCGAGGCTTCGCTGACCTTTGTCGGCGAAACTCAGCTGGACGGCACTAAGGTAGTTCTTATCCGTTTCGCCTCTCGGGGGCCGGCTTTCTTCGATAACGAGGATATCTATCTCGACCCGCAGACGTTCCGGCCAGTTCGGGTACAGCGCGATCTCAAGATCTTCGGCGGCCACGAGCGCATTGAGGAAGATTACCGCACTGAGGGCCAGGTTCGGATCAGGAAAGACGCGGACGGCAAGGTAACCGAGACGGTCTTGTCTACCAAGGGCCCGGTTGATAACATCTACGGTTTCATCTATCGTTATCGCGCCGAGGGGGATTTCTCCGTACAGAAGAGCTTTGCGATCCGTTTGCCTACGGTGGAGCTTACTATGAAGGTAATTGATGACGGCAGCTTCAAGGCAGTCGGACAGGTTTTTCGGGCTGCGATCATCCGTAGCGTTCCAGCCAAATACACTATCTGGATGGACAAGGGCGAGAAGCGGCTGCCTTTGCGTATCGCCGGAGCGGTAGGGTTGGGGAATACCGTAATGACCATGACCGGTTACGGGAATGAAGGGGTGCGGTCTGACGTAAGAAGTAATACGGCTGAGGGGCAATAGGTCCAACGTCAGGCTTCTGACTTTAAACAGGATTATTAATATGTCTATTCCGGATAAACAAGGACATTTCGGCGCTTTCGGCGGACGGTACGTTCCCGAGACGCTCATGACGCTGCTTTACGACCTGGAGAAGGAGTTTAGCAAGGCGCAGAAAGACCCGGCCTTCCGCAAGGAGTTCAGCTTTTACCTGGAGAATTTCGCTGACCGTCCGACCAACCTGTATTTCGCCGAACGTCTGAGCCGCCAGTGCGGCAAGCTCAAGATCTACCTCAAGCGTGAAGATCTGCTGCATACCGGCGCGCACAAGATCAACAATACGCTCGGCCAGATCATTCTGGCCCGACGGATGGGCAAGACCCGTATCATCGCCGAGACCGGTGCGGGGCAGCACGGTGTGGCCACTGCCACGGTGTGCGCGCTTTTTGGTCTGGAGTGCGTGGTCTACATGGGCGCCGAGGATGTTGAGCGTCAGGCCTTGAACGTTGTGCGCATGAAGCTTATGGGCGCAAAGGTGGTACCGGTCGAGACCGGGTCGCGTACCTTGAAGGACGCCATGAACGAGGCTATCCGCGACTGGGTGACCAACGTCAAGAATACCTTCTATCTCATCGGTACCGTGGCCGGACCGCACCCGTATCCATTGATGGTTAGGGAATTCCAGTCAGTAATCGGCCGGGAGGCGCGCCAGCAGTTCCTGAAGAAAGAAGGCAAGCTGCCGGATTACGTCGTGGCCTGCGTGGGCGGCGGCAGCAATGCCATGGGTATATTTCATCCCTTCTACGCCGATAAAAGCGTACAGCTTATCGGTGTAGAGGCGGCCGGACGCGGACTGCACACGCACGCGCATTCGGCGTCTCTCAGCAAAGGCACGCCTGGGGTCCTGCATGGTACCCTGACAAGTCTTTTGCAGGACGAAGACGGTCAGATACTTAACGCGCATTCCGTGGCCGCTGGGCTGGATTACCCCGGTGTGGGGCCGGAGCATTGTTATTACAAGGAAACCGGGCGCGCCGAGTACGTGGCGATCACGGACCAGGAAGCCATTGAAGGCCTGAAGATGCTGGCTGTCAGTGAAGGCATCATCCCGGCGCTGGAATCGTCGCACGCGCTGGCGTATCTGCCGAAGCTGGCGCATCGGGTGAAAGGTGCCAAGACGGTCATCGTTTGCCTCTCGGGCCGCGGCGACAAGGACATGGGGACGATCCGGGAAGTTCTGGATTTTAAATAATTTTCTTGTTTTGGCTTGGGTACAGTTATGAAGGCTGATCCTGTCATTAATCATGAAGTGGGCAGCGTTGTACTGAGGCCGTATTGCAGTAACCATTGCGTTTTTTGCCGACCGCTGAATGAGGATAGTAGATTAAACCGTCCGGCATTGGAGACCATGGAGAAGATGGCGTATGCCGCGATCAGTGAATTGCGTTCTCAGGGATATGAAAAGATCGAAGTCTCGGGAGCTGACCCGCTGGAATATGATGGCTTGCCAGAGTACATAAAAGCTGTACGCCAGGGCGGGTTTAGTTGGGTGCGTGTTTCTACGAACGGTGTGCGATTGGCTGACAGGCATTTTACCGGTGCTTTATTGGATAGCGGCGTCGATGTTTTCAGGATCCCGTTATATGGTTCGCGGGCATCTGTGCACGATTCAGTTACCAGAGAGCCGGGTAGCTTTGAGTCGGTTGTGCGCGGCATCAAGAATTTGCAGCGTTCCGGCAAGACCAAGATACTGTTGACTTCTTTGATATTGAAACAAAATTGTCTGGATCTATTGGGCATATTCGACTTGATGGGCGACCTTGGTTGTGACGATCTGTATTTCTCTTGTGCCTTTGTTTCTAATGGCGATTTTTCGTACTATGTTCCGCAGAAACTGCTGGGGCCATTTGTCAGCAAGCTTATAGAGCATTCTGCCAAGAGAGGACGTAAGGTGCGGTTCGTGGATATGCCTTTTTGTGTAGTAGGTTATGATAACAATTTTACGCGGAATTCCGGTCTGCCTGCGCATCTGGCCAGCGGGTTTGGGGTGCCTGGACATCAAAAGACGGAAATGCCTGATCTGCCCAATTACAGAAAGAAGATACAGGCGGCTTTTTGTAAAGGATGCGAGGTTGCCAATAAGTGTGAAGGCCTTTTGATGCACGACATTTTAAGGTATGGAAGTGGAGCTCTGTCGCCAGTGATACAAAAGAAGAGCCCTGTAAGGTCTAGTCGCGGGGCACTGTTTGCCAAGCGTATGCGGGAAGGTTTGCCAAGGTGATAAAAATATGAACAGAATAGACGCTAAATTTAGCGAACTGCGTAAGGCTCGGAAAAAGGCCTTTGTGGCCTTTATTACCGCTGGCGACCCCAGCTTGCGGGCTACCGAGGTTTTGGTGCCGGCGCTGGGAGAAGCCGGAGCAGATATTATCGAGCTGGGCGTACCTTTCTCCGACCCTTTGGCGGACGGGGCGACCATCCAGGCCGCTTCTCAGCGCGCGCTTAAGCAGGGCGTCACCCTGCGTAAGATACTGCGTTCGGTCGCCAGCATCCGCAAGTCGAGCGATGTGCCGATCGCGCTTATGACCTACTACAATCCGGTGCACCATTTCGGCGTCAAGGCCTTCGTCTCTGCGGCGCGCGGGGCCGGTGTGGACGGGGTGATCATCCCGGATCTGCCGGTAGAGGAATCGGGGGAGCTTCGCAGCGAGGCTTTACGTCAGGGTCTGTCGACCATATTTTTCCTGGCGCCTACCACCGACCCGGTCAGGATACCGGGGATAGTGAAAGCCTCTACAGGATTCATCTATTTTGTGTCAGTGGCGGGTGTTACAGGGGCGCGGACCGAGCTGCCGGCCGATCTGGTCGGCAAGATACGTCTGGCCAAGTCCCGGACCGACAAGCCGGTCTGTGTGGGGTTCGGTATTTCTGCTCCCGGACAGGTGCGCGCTTTGGGCAAGGTCGCCGACGGCGTCATCGTGGGCAGTGCGATCGTCCAGGAGATATGCCGACATGCCGGACGGCGGGACATGCCGGAAAGGGTGGCATCGCTTGTCCGGAGACTTTCCTCGGCATTGTGAATATACTTTTCGCGGTTGGCGCGGTAGCGCCAGCGGAATAATCATATACGTTTGGTCAGATGTATAACAAAGCTACTCTTTCTAACAACCTCAGGGTAATTTCCAACGAGCTTAGGGATCGCGAGAGCGTGGCGGTCGGCGTGTGGGTCGGGGTGGGCGGCCGCTTTGAGGACGACGCCACCAAGGGCGCGGCGCATTTCCTGGAGCATATCCTTTTCCGTGGCAGCCTCAAATATTCCTGCACCGAGATCAAGGGTTTTATCGAAGGCGTGGGCGGCAACCTTAACGCCTTTACCGGCGAAGAGCAGACCTGCTATTACGCCAAGGTCCCGGCCAAGCATTTCGAGCTGACCCTGGACATCCTCTGCGACATGGTTTTCTTCCCGCTTATTCAGAAAAACGACCTGGAGCGGGAGCGTGGCATCATCCTGGAAGAGATCAAGATGTACAATGATCTCCCGCAGTATTACGTGCTGGAGCTTTTGGACGGGCTGGTTTGGCCGGAGCATCCGCTGGGTAAAAGTTTGGCCGGAAGCAAGGAGACTGTTAGCGGTATGAACCGGACCGACCTTCGTGACTTCCACAGACGGCATTACGCTCCGGACAATGTGGTGGTGTCGGTGTGTGGTAACTTTTCGCATGAATGGCTGGTGGATTTCCTGGAGGGAAAACTCGGCAATTTTCCCAGCCAGAAGCGCGAGGAATGCCTGCCGTTCAAGGGTCTTCAGAAGAAGCCCCGTACCCGTTTCTTCCGTAAGAATACTGAACAGATGCACCTGGCGTTGGGGATCCCGTCGTTGCGGCACGATCATCAGGACATCTTCGCGCTGGCGGTCATGAACGTTCTTCTGGGTGGCAACATGTCCAGCAGGCTTTTCGACGAGTTGCGCGAGAAGCGCGGACTGGCGTACTCAATATACAGTACGACCAAGACCTACGCGGACACTGGGCTCTTTATGGTCAAGGCTGGTGTGGACAACAAGAAATTGGTGGAGGCGGTGGAGCTTATTTTAAAGGTTCTTAGGCAGCTTCGGCGTTCAGCACCAAAGGATGTGGAGTTCGAGCGCGCCCGGGAATATTTCTTGGGCCAGTTCCTTTTGGGGCTGGAGGACACGATGGAGCATATGATGTGGATCGGAGAGTCAATCATAGAGCGCGACCGTATCCGCACTCTGGGAGAGGTGGTCTACCGCGTGAATAGTCTGACGCCGGAGGATATCCGGCGGGTGGCGGCGGATATTTTGAAGGAAAAGCGGTTCAATCTGGCGGTGGTGGGTGCGCTGGAAGAGTCGCAGGAGCAGGAACTGCAGGCCCTAGTGGAGGGCGGCGGTAAAACAGCCTAAGAAGTGCGGGCGGTCAATTTGCGGCTAATTGGCATTGACACGACGTGCTTTCTTGGCTACACTCAAAACTATTCTTCAACACTTAAGGAGGTTTTTATGGAAAAGTTGTCATTTTACGATGTGAAATCCAAGAAGAAATTCGAATCGTCCGAGTACAAGGTGCAGGAGAAGGGCGGCAGGTTCTTCGCCGTGGTCAAGTCTCCGGTAGGTACGCACGAATGTTGGAGAGTGCTGGGCAAGGATCAGGCCGCGAAACTTAAGGGATAACCGTGGCCGCAGGCCGCATTAAGAGAGAACAGAGGCATTGGACGCTTTAACCCTCGCCAAAAAGATCGCCCGGTTGGCAGCCGACAAGAAAGCTGAACAGATCGTCGTCCTCGACATGCGCGAAGTGGTCAATTATTGCGACTATTTCGTGATCTGTTCTGGGACGAGTTCCCGTCACGCCAAGGCCGTTGCAAGTGGTATTGACGAGGGGCTGCACGAGCTGGGCATAAAGGTCAGGTTCAAGCAGGGGGTAGCGACTCCAGGCCGGAAAATGTTCTCCATCGCCGATGCCCAGGAGGGAGTCCCCGAGGAACGTATCGGGCATTGGGTGCTCCTGGATATGGGAGATGTGGTCACGCATATCTTCGAATCGGATTCGCGCAGCTTTTACGGTCTGGAGTATCTATGGCAGGGCGCGGTAGTCATCGATTGGGAGAAATAGGATTAATAGTGGCCAGTGGCCGGTGCAGGATCAGCCTGAAGATTGTGGGCGCACCGTCTGCTGGCCACTGATATTTTAAACTGGATCTATTTCTAAAGGCCCCGTTTGCGGGATTAGGGTTTACGGTTATGTTCGCCATTATTCGTTCCCAGTTGCAGGAAATGGTTGAGGCTTCTGTACGGTCTTTGGGACAGCTGCCGGCATATCCGGCTGTCACCCTCGAGCCGCCGGCTTACCGCGAGCACGGCGACCTGGCCTGTAACGTGGCACTGCAATTAAGCAAGACCCTTCGCAAGAGTCCGCTTGATATAGCCGGGGACATCAAGAAATATATGGAAGAGGTCCTGCCGGACTCGGTCCTGCAGGGGAAGCTGGCCTCTATTGAAGTGGTCAAGCCCGGCTTTATCAACTTCCGGCTCTCGCCGGCGGCCTACTACGAAATTTTGAAAGATATCCTGCAAAAGCGCGAGACTTTCGGCCGGACCAACCTGGGCCGGGGCAAGCGCGTGCTGGTGGAGTTCGTCTCTGCTAACCCGACCGGCCCTTTGACAGTGGCGCATGCCCGGCAGGCCGCCGTGGGCGACGTGCTGGTCAATGTACTCAACTTTACCGGTCACCACGCTGAGCGCGAATTCTACGTCAACGATGGCGGGAACCAGATCCGCACGCTGGGTCTGTCGGTGCAGCTGCGTGCCCGCGAGCTTTTGGGCGAAAAGGTCGAATACCCAGAGGACTGCTACCAGGGAGACTACATCCGCGAGATGGCCAGGATACTTCTGGACGACCGCCGGGTTTCCTCGCTGGAAGGCTTGCAGTCGATCTCCTTCGAAGATTTCTGTAACTTCGCCAAGGACTACCTGATGGATGTCATCCGGGAGGACCTGAGGATTTTCCGCGTGGAGTTCGACAACTGGACTTTCGAGAGCGATGTCGCCGGTCCTGACCGCATTGCGCAGACTTTAGCTGAGCTGCAAGAGAAGGGTTTTATCTACGAGAAGGACGGTGCACTCTGGTTTCAGTCCACCCGTTTTGGCGACGACAAGGACCGGGTGGTCAAGAAGAGTGATGGTTTCTACACTTATTTGGCGCCGGACATCGTTTACCACAAGCACAAATATGATCGCGGTTTTGATCTTTTGGTCGACATACTGGGTCCGGACCATCATGGCTACATCCCGCGTATCAAGGCGGCGGCACAGGCACTGGGCAAGGACGTGACCGCGCTGGAGGGTCTTATCATCCAGCTGGCGACCATTTTCCGCGACGGTAAACAGTTGCGTATGTCCACCCGGGCGGGCGAGTTCATCAGCCTACGCGAGGTGGCCCAGGAGGTCGGTACCGACGCCGGTAGATATTTCATGCTCATGCGTCAGGTCAGTCAGCAGCTGGAGTTCGACATCGACCTGGCCAAGAAACAGGCGCCGGAAAACCCGGTTTACTACATCCAGTACGCCCACGCACGTATCCATAGCATCCTGCGCAAGGCCCGGGAAGAGGCCGGCCTGGAGCCGGCCGCGGATTTCCTTCAGCTTAATGACGAGGCCGAGCTCGAGCTTATTCGCCGCCTGGCGGCTTTTCCGGACTTCCTGAATATCTGCGCCCAGCAGCTGGACCCGGCGGCGCTGCCGCGTTATATGCAGGACCTGGCCGCGACCTTCCACAAATTTTACGACCGTTGCCGCGTCCTCGACGTTGAGCCGGCCTTGGCTGTTGAGCGTCTGGCCTTGTGCGACGCGACCCGGATCGTGCTGGCCAACGGGCTACGCATTCTGGGTCTGACAGCACCAGAGCATATGTAGGTCTAGTTCCGCAGTCGCAGTTTTCCCCGGAAGGTGTGTGCCGGAAATGCCCAGAAAGAAATGGAAACTTAAGACCCCGCGTCCGGATCTGCAGACCGAACTGAGATCATCGGCCGGTATCTCTCCCGTCTTGGCGCAGCTTCTGGTCAACCGCGGCATACAGGATCCTGCCGGAGTCGACCGCTTTCTTAATCCCAAACTGGAACATCTGCACGACCCTTTTCTCCTGAAAGGCATGGACCGCGCGGTGGCGCGTCTGCGCCGGGCCCGCGAGCGCGGCGAGACCGTCATGGTATACGGCGACTACGACGTGGACGGAGTAACCGGCACCGCCGTGTTATCGCGGCTGATGCAGAGCTTTGGCGTCCGCGCGCTAACGTACATTCCGCACCGGATGGAAGAAGGTTACGGGCTAAACTACGACATAGTGCCTGAGGCGAAAGCCGCCGGCGTTTCGCTTTTGGTGACGGTAGACTGCGGTATCACCTCTGCCGGTGAAGTGGAGGAGCTCTCCCGCCAGGGCATCGAGACTATCGTTATCGACCATCACGAACCGGATCCGGGGCGCATCCCGGATGCTGTCGCGGTTATCGATCCCCGCCAGCCGGGTGACACTTACTCTTTCCGTGACCTCGCCGGGGTGGGCCTGGCCGCCAAGTTCGCCCAGGCTGTGCTGGGCCGCTTTCCGGAGGAAGACTTGGATCTGGTGGCTTTGGGCACTATCGCCGATGTGGTTCCGCTTTTGGGAGAGAACCGTATCCTGGCGAAACACGGCCTGCCGCGGATCACCAAGAGCGCCAAGGAAGGCCTGCGGGCTCTGATCGAGCTTTCCCGTATTGCAGGCAAGGAGATCACCACGCATTCCGTTGGATTCGTGCTGGGACCGCGTCTTAACGCCGCCGGACGCATGGGCACGGCTAATACCTCGCTGGACTTGCTTTTGTCTGACGACGCTGCGGGCGCGGCAGTGCTGGCGCGAGCGCTGGAAGCGCATAACCGCGAGCGTCAGCGTCTGCAGTCGGCTTTGGTGGATGAGGCGCTGGAAATGCTGGCTGCGGATCCGCGACTGGCAGAGGAGCCGGTGATCGTCGTCCACAAGGAAGGCTGGCACAAGGGTGTGCTGGGGATTGCGGCGGCGCGGTTGGCTGACCGCTTCGGTCGTCCGGCGATAATTATTGCCATGGAAGACGGCGTGGGGGTGGGTTCAGCCCGTTCTGTGGAAGGATTTCATCTGAACGAGGCGCTGGCGCACTGCGCCGGCGTGCTGGAAGGGTTCGGAGGGCACCGGCGTGCGGCTGGGCTGCGGGTCAAGGACGAGCATATGCCGGAGTTCCGTAGTCGTATCAACAGCTTTGCCCGCGAGATACTGGCCGCCCGCGATCTTACGCCCTCTCTGGATGTGGATGCCGAGCTATCTTTGGCCGCTGTTTCGACGGATTTGGTGGAGACGGTCGGAAGACTGGAGCCGCACGGCGAAGGCAATCCGTCGCCGCTCTTTGCCACTCGCCGGCTTTTGGTAAAAAGCCGGCCGCAGACCATGGGCAAGGATACACTCAAGTTCTGGGTGACGGACGGGCGGATGTCGGTATCGGCTGTTGGGTTTGGCATGGCGGCCGAGAACGCCGGCCTTCAGATGGGGCAGGCGGTGGACTTGGTCTACACGCTGGGCATAGACGACTGGAACAAACCAGCGCAGGTTCAGCTGACAATTAAGGATTTACGGTATCCGTCCAAGTAGTATGGTCTGGCGGTAGGCTCTGACCACGATCTAAACTTTGCCTGGTGGCATCCTGCTAATCCATCCGCCAGGCTTAAACGCGAAGTATTCAGATTGTGGCAGTTGCCGTCAGTAATAGAGTAGGCATGGCAGGTATCCTGAGGTTGGACACAGTGAAAAAGTCTGATAGCAACGATCGTTAGCCGGGAACTGTTGCTCGATTTGTATATATTTGTTATTCTGCAACAAGTTACCAGCTACGTTTCGTCAGAACATGGGTGATTATATTTATGGACGAGCTTCGTAAGGAAATTCTCAAGCACAACTCCGAGTTGTTCGAGTTGTCCCAGCATGTGGATGGGCAGGCTCGGTTGCTCTTGAAAGAATTAAATCACCGACGCTTAAGATTGTTTGACCTGGCGGCACACCAGAGAATATTTCTGTTCATTTTGATGCGTTCCCTGAAAAGTTATAAGTCCATTCTTTTAATGTGCCAGGAAGGTTTCGGACAGGATGTCTCAACATTGCTGAGGTCGTTACTGGAGAATTTGATCACTGCTCGGTATATTTTAAGGGAGCTAAGGAGCGCGGATGAGCTAGCCAAGCGGTTTGTAACCTACAAATGGGTCATATTAAGGCGTGACCTGGAGGAGGATGAGAGGGAGCTGGGCTTGCTTGATGAAGCGGCAAAAGAATCTTTCGCCAGGCGAAAGGCCATGATCCTCGATAAAACCGAGGAGTTTAAGAAGACCTTTAAGATTATCTCTGATCGTGCGCTAGTGACGTGGTCCGGCCGTACAGTCAGAGACATGGCCAAAGCGGTGGATCGAAAACTGCTGGATGAATACGGAAAAACATTTCGGCTGTGTTCCCGATTTTCCCATCCTGGCATACTGGGGGACCAGGAATATATGATACAGGATGGCAAGAGCCTGGTATTTTCACCGTTGCCTTCAGAGATCGGAGTTCGTTCCAACCTGTTGAATGCGGTAAGTTATGCTTTGTCCTTTGTAGAATTGACCGCTGGACTATTTCGTCTGGGCCATAAGGAGGAGATCGCTGTTTTGGGGGCCGAGTTGGAGCGGCAGCGTCACCCTAAGCGGTCGGAGTCTCCTTCCCACAAAATCCAGAAGCAGGATAGTGGCGATGCTTCTATTAGAGAAAGCATTGTGCTTTTTCGGACAGGGGCGTGACTCTGCTGCCTAAGCTAAATTGAAAGATTGCCCGATATGGTAACTTGTTTAGGCCGTAATGCGAACGTGTTGATGATTGAGTGATGGTTTTACCGATAAGGCATCTGCTTCAGATAATCCTACCAATACCGACGTAGTTGATAGCAATGCCTATGACCGTTTGTCTTTCTGCCCTGAGTATCTAATCCTCTGTATTATTTTGTTCGACATGCAATCAATAAAGTATTAGTATGGCTCTGTCGTAGAGGCAATTCTGGCAAATCATTACTATGTGGACAATCAAGGTGATTTGTTGGGGTTGTTTTACATCCTACTGATCCGCAGCCATGGCAGACTACGCTATCCAAAGAGCTTAATGCAGGATAGGTTTGTATATTATTAGGGAAATGATGTAACGGTCATTGGCCGGCTTTGCCAATGGCGAGTGAAATATTAAAGGAACGAAGATCGGAGTATTCCACAGGACCGTAAGATATCCAGAAGGAATTTATTAATTTCTTGTGAGGATGCATATTATGGCCCGGTTGATTCTAGAAAGTCTGGCAAGATCGAGCGACCTGAAGAAGGTTGGCAGATTCTTAAAGAGCTTAAATAACCTGGATTGTTATCTGGCGGATACAGATGGCAGTCATGTTAGAGGTGCCAATCGCGCCCGATCTTCGGAAGATTCAGATTTGTTTCTATCGACCGGCGCTAATGGTGTATCCATATCTGCCGACAAGTTCCCACCTGTTCCGAAATCCGTATTAGAAGATGCTCATATAAGAGAAGATATCGTGACCTACAATTGGAGCGAAGGCGGAGCTGTGACGGTGCTTCCAATTATTCGGGACAGTTTGATTGGCTACGTCTATT